>JAUNUR010000007.1 GCA_030538085.1 Pseudomonadota bacterium
CGCTGACGCACAGCAGGGTGCCGTAGGGCACGCGGAAGCGGAAGCCGTTGGCGGCGATGGTGGCGCTTTCCATGTCGAGCGCGATGGCGCGCGATTGCGAGAAGCGCCGCTGCGGCGCGCCGGCGCCCAGCAGTTCCCAGTTGCGGTTGTCCGTCGTCGCCACGGTGCCGGTGCGCAGCACGCGCTTGAGTTCGTCGCCGGGCAGGCCTGTGACCTCGGCCACGGCTTGCTGCAGGGCGATCTGCACCTCGGCCAACGCGGGCACAGGGATCCACAGTGGCAGGTCTTCGTCGAGCACGTGGTCCTCGCGCACGTAACCATGGGCCAGCACGTAGTCGCCCAGTTGCTGGCTGCCGCGCAGGCCAGCGCAGTGACCCACCATGATCCACGCATGCGGGCGCAGCACGGCGATGTGGTCGGTGATGGTCTTGGCGTTGGCCGGGCCGACGCCAATGTTGACGAAGCTGATGCCGCTGCCGTCTTCGCGCATCAGGTGGTAGGCAGGCATCTGCGGCAGGCGCGGCGGGGGCGTGCCGCCCTCGTCGCCGGTGCCCAGCCCTGCGCGCCGCGTGATGACGTTGCCCGGCTGCACGAAGGCGCTGTAGGGGCTGCCTGAGTTCTGCATCTCCAACTGGCCAAGGGCGATGAACTCGTCGATGTAGAACTGGTAGTTGGTGAACAGCACAAAGTTCTGGAAATGCTCGGGCGAGGTGCCGGTGTAGTGGCGCAGGCGGTGCAGCGAGTAGTCGACGCGCGGCGCGGTGAACAGCGCCAGCGGGTACGCATCGCCGGACGGTACGCGGTGCGTGCCGTTGGCGATGCTGTCGTCCATGGCCGTGAGGTCGGGCAGGTCGAACACCTCGGCCATGCGCTGGCGCTGCAGCGGCGTCATGCTGCCCTCGAAGTGGTCATCGTCGGCCAGGGCGAAGGGCAGCGGAATGGGCTGGTTGCTGGTGCCAATCTCCAGCGTGACGCCGTGGTTGGCCAGCAGCAGACGGAACTGCTCCAGGTAGTAGCCAGCGAACAGGTCGGGCCGGGTCAGCGTGGTTTCGTAATGACCGGCGTGCGAGACGAAGCCGTAGGCCAGGCGCGTGTCGGGGTGACGGCTGTGCGTGGTGGCCAGGCGCACGAAGGGGTAGCAGGCGCGCACGCGCGTGGGCCGCTCGCCCGGCCCGTCGGCCTGCGCCACGTAGGCCTGCAGGGCGCTGCGCAGGTGCGCAAGCGCGGCATCGTAAATGCGCCGCGCCTGCGCCAGCGCGGCGGCGGCATCGGTGAAGGGCGTGGGCGGAACAAAAGGCGGCAGCGAAATCATGACCCATTGTGCGTGAGCGGCGTGACAAGGCAGTCATGCAGCCAGCGCGATGGTGGTCATGAATTCATGCGCGCGGCGCGGGGGGATGGGGGCGGCTTTCTGGGCCATCCCTTTCAACCTATTGAAAATTTCGTAATTCATGACACGCCGCTTGCCCTCACCCCAACCCTCTCCCTGAGGGAGAGGGAGATTTCTCTCTGATGGCCCGCGCTGTCGTGATTTTTGAAAACCTCTCAAGAAAACGTTTTGTAAGTCATTGATTTTCTTCAGGTACACCGGCGCTGCTGGCAGGGTTGGGTTGCTCAATAGAAACGGCCCGCAGCCGGATGCAGAAGATGTGCGGCGGCGGACACAGCCCGGCGGAAATGACGAATGCGCCAGTTGTCATTGAAACGCAGCGAAGTCATTTGTCATCTTGAAAGCCCATGCGAGCCAGCGTGCCAGACCTTGAAAGGGCGGCTCTTCAAGCCAGCGCCACCCAGTACGCCAGCAAAATCAGCGCCGTGATGAAGGCCAGCCCACCGATGAGCGCGCGGCGCCACAGCGGTGGGGCGTGGCGCAGTTCCATGAACTCCAGAATCACGCCCACGCCCTTCAACCAGGCCAGCCCGAACACCACCGCCACGATAGACAGCCGAGGCGCTGCCAGCGCACCCGTGTGGCCCAGCCACCAGGTGAAGGCGGTGGCCGCCAGCAGCAGCAGCCAGATTCCATCAATCGCACGCAGTTTCATGCCCTATCGTCCTTGTACGTGGCAGCCGCCCACTCCCCTGCCTTGAACCACCCTGCGGCGCCGCTGCAGCGGATCATGCCGCTCCCTCGCATGGGGGACGGCACGAAGGGGAGTCATCTCATCACATAAACCAACGGAAACAACACCAGCCACAGCAGATCGACCAGGTGCCAGAAAGCGGCGGCGGTTTCCAGCGCGTGACCGTTCAGCGCGTCGCGGCGCTGGCGCATCAACCCCACGGCCACCAGCCCCAGGGCCAGCAACCCGGCCAGCACGTGCAGCAGGTGAAAGCCGGTGAGGATGAAATAGAAGTCGAAAAACAGGTTGTCCTGACCCAGGCCGATGCCCTGGTCGAACTTGTCGCCGTATTCCTTGATCTTCAGCAGCACGAAGCCCACGCCGCCCGCCATGCCCGCGCCCAGCCAGCCCAGGGCCGTGCCCAGCGTGCCGTCGCGCACGGCAAAGACGGCGCGCGCCACGCACCAGCTGGCCGTCAGCAGCAGCGCGGTATTGATGGCGCCGGCACTCAGGTCCAGGTGCTGCTGCGAGGCGTTGAACAGCTCCAGGTGCCGCGCGCGCGTGAACGCGAAAGCGCCGAACAGCACGCAGAAGGTGGCGCCTTCCAGCAGGATGATGTACCAGATGAACACATCGCCCGGCAGGCGATAAGGCGGGCGATAAGGCGGGCGATCAACGGAAGAAACCACGGTGGCAGTCACCGGGCGATGGTAGTGCGCCCGCGCGGCACCCGCACGGCGCGCGGACAAGACCACGCTTGTGGTGCTGGGTTGCCCATGCGTCGCGCCCAGACATTGAGCCTATTGAAATTTTCAACAATCACGACAGCGCGGGCCATCAGCCCCCCTCACATCCCCTCGTCATTGCGGCGAAGGCCGCAATCTACACGGTGTCCGCGGGTCAACACCATGTCAAGGTGACGCCCCATGGATTGCGGCCTTCGCCGCAATGACGGGATGAGGTGATGGCATGACATAGGCTTGTCCTGAATGACGAAACTCTCTCAAGAAAACGTTTTGAAAGTCATTGATTTTCTTCAGGTATACCGGCCCTGCTGGCGGGGTTGGGTTGCTCAATAGAAACGGCAGTTGACCGCTCGCCATCCTTGGACAACTGGCATGAGCACTGACTTTCACGGCTTCGATCACATTCACCTGTTGGGTGAGCGCGCTATGCACCCGGCTGCGGCGGCTGGTCGCTGCCGGCTGTGGCGATCAGCGCCACCGGCTCGGGCTGCAGCAGGCTGCCTTCACGCCAGCCTTTCCAGGTGGCGATGAGCAATAGCACGATGACCAGCGAGGCCAGCGCCAGCGCGATCATGGCCGGCGCCTGCGCGGCGCTGTGCTGCGCCGCCAGCCGCGCCGACAGCGTGGCGAATGCCGCCAGCGGGAAGCCCATCGACCAGAACGCCACCGAAAACTGCTGCGCCAGCATGCGGCGCAGCACCTGCGCGCTCCACAGCAGGAAGAACAGCGCGATGCCCCAGCACATCCACGCCAGCGTGACCGGTCCGCCCAGTTGCAGCAGCGCGCTGCCAATGACCGCCGGCGGCGCCACGCTGATGAAGGTGATGGGCAGCAGCCGCTCGGCCCACAGCCCCTGCGTGGCGATGCGCGCGAAGATCAGCGCCATCAGCACCGGCCACAGCAGCAGCCCCAGCCCGAACTGCGCCGCCGACCACGCGCCCGCCCCCAGGCTGACGCCCGCCAGCGGCGCCAGCACGTTGCCCACCACCGGCACCAGCAGCGCCGGCGTCAACGCGGCCCAGCTCAGGCCCTGCGCCTTGTCGGCGTTCAGCCAGCGCGACAGCACCCACAGCGTGACGTAGAACTGCGCCAGCGAGCCCACCCACCACAGCGCCGCAAGCCAGGCGCTGGTGCCCAGCAGCGACACGCCGCAGGTCGCCAGCAGGATGATGGACACCGGCAGCGTGGCGATGAAAGCGTGGCGCACCGGGTGCTTCAGATCACCCGCCAGTGCCTCGGGATAGTGCTGCCAGCGCATCCACGACAGCACCAGCAAGGCCACGCACACCAGCGCCGCCGCCACCGCCAGCACCAGCGCGCCACCGCCGGCCATGTCGCCCAGCAGTGGTGCGGCGCGGCCCCAGGCCAGCGACAGGCCGCTGAGGCCCATCACGATGGCGAACCAGTTGGGTGCGAGGTACTTCAGGGCGTCGGGACGTTGCGGCATGGGAGTGATGATGCCATGAGCACCGCCATCCCGAACGCGGCTTTCCGCGCCTTCCGGAGCCAGCGGTCCGCAAGGTGCTGAAAGCCGCCGCGCTACAGCCCCACCGCGCTGAGCCGGGCCGCCGCGCAGCCCGGCACGCCGCCGCAGTCGGCGTCCAGCGTGTCGATCGGCTCGTCGGCGAACAGCACCTCCACCTTCTTGCCGGCAAGGGGCTTCCATTCGGTCTGCGTCATCAGCCACTTCCGCACGAACTCGGCCACGGTGGCGCGCGCGGCCTCGCGCTGGCGCCCCAGCATGGGCGCGGTAGCCGCCTTGCGGGCCAGCGACGCGGTGATCGACTTCTCCAGCGCGGCCATCTGCTCTGGCCCGGTGAACATCGACCACAGTCCGCGCGACTCCTTCTCCATCCGCGCGGTGTCGATGGCCACCGGCAAGCTGGGCCGAAGGCGCGGCGCGATCACGCGCACGCTGCCGTCGGGGCGCACGCGCACCGTCCACTCGGGCGCCAGTTCGACATGGCTGCGGTAGTGCGCCGGCACGCGGATGCGCGAAAAGGTGCTGCCCACCGGCACGCCCAGCACCTGGTGATCGCGCGAAACCTCGAAAGTCTCCACCTGCTTCAGCTCGGCCACCTCCAGCCGGCCACCGGGCGTGCGCAACACCACCGCCTCGCTGGTGGCCTGCGGCTCGGGCGGTGGCGCCAGCGGCTGCGCGCGCCACAGCCACCAGCCCAGCAGCGCGTTGACCAGCAGACTCAGCACCAGCCAGACGCGCCAGCGCCGTGGCTGATGGGCGGAAGTGGTTTCAGTGCTCATTCGGTGCTCCAAGCCATGCGGACAAATACGTGGGATGCCATGACGGCGGTAACGTTCAAGCGATGACGAAAAGGCCTCGCCGTGCGTCGATGATGGCGGCGCCGCCGCCATGACCGCCGATGGAGGCAAGGCATTTCATCATCCATCAAAACCAACTTTTTGAACGCAAAGCGGCACGAGACGGGTTGCGCAAGAAAACCGGCGGTGTTCTAATCGCCGCCTGTCCGAAGGGGAGTAGCTCCCTGACCGCAGCGAAAGGCCATCCGCCCGCCGCGCGGTTTCGCCGGGTCGTCAGTACGAAGCACGAGGCACCACGCCCTTGGCAGCTTCCGGCCCGTCGGGTGATGGGCGCCGCCAAGCAAGGCGCGCCCGGTCACCGAGCAAGACCTTCGATCAAACCCCGCCCATGCGCGGTTGGTCGAAGACACAGGTCTTGCTGAAGTTGCCACGGTCAAACGCCCGGCGCCCGCCGCGCACCGCTGACCCAGCACCCCGGCTCCACCTGTTCCGCGCCCGATCCGCAGGCGGTTTTCGCATCGACTCTTGCAAACCTCGGAGCCTTTCGTCATGGAATTCCTTTCACCCGCCTGGTGGTCCGCGCTGATGGCCATCATCCTGATCGACCTGGTGCTGGCCGGCGACAACGCCATCGTCATCGCGCTGGCCGCGCGCAACCTGCCCAAGCACCTGCAGAAGAAGGCCATCATCTGGGGCACGGTGGGCGCCATCGGCGTGCGCACGCTGATGACGCTGATCGTGGTGTGGCTGCTCAAGATTCCCGGCCTGATGCTGCTGGGCGGCCTGGGCCTGCTGTGGATCGCCTACAAGCTGATCGCCGACCAGAGCGGTGACGATGGCGAGCACGGCCCGGCGGCCACCACGTTCTGGGGTGCGATGAAAACCATCATCGTCGCCGACGCGCTGATGGGCATCGACAACGTGCTGGGCGTGGCCGGCGCGGCGCATGGCGCGATGGACCTGGTGATCATCGGCCTGCTGATCAGCGTGCCTATCGTGGTGTTCGGCTCCACCATGGTGCTGAAGCTGGTTGACCGCTTCCCGGCCATCATCTACCTGGGCGCGGCGGTGCTGGCCGGCACGGCGGCGTCGATGATCGCCGGCGAACCCGTGCTGTCGGGCTGGTTCGGCACCCGCGAGGCACCAGTGACTGCCTTGCGCTACGGCCTGATGGCGCTGTGCGTGGCCGGCGTGCTGGGCACGGCCTGGCTGGTCACGCGGCGCAAAGGGACTGCTGCGCGAGAGCCTTGAGGACAGGCTTGCGATAGACACCATGACGCGGCATGCGCCGACACCGGCGCGCCATGCCGCCGCGCTATGCTGACGGCATGAAACTGATCCTGAAATGGTTGCTGAGCGCCGCCGCGCTGCTGGCGGTGGCCTACATCTACAGCGGCGTGAGCGTGGCGAGCTTTGGCGCCGCCATGATCGCGGCCCTGGTGATCGGCCTGCTGAACATGCTGGTACGCCCCATTCTGGTGGTGCTGACGATTCCCGTCACCATCCTCACGCTGGGGCTGTTTCTGTTCGTCATCAACGCGCTGATGTTCTGGGCCGCATCGGGCGTGCTGAGCGGGTTTCACGTCAACGGCTTCGTGGCGGCGCTGATCGGCTCGCTGCTCTACTCAGCGCTGGGCGTGGCTATTGACGCGGTGCTGAAGTAGCCCGCAGCCCACGGCACTTGTGGAAGCGGGCCTTGCCCGCACTCCCACGGCGCTCACTCTCACTTTCGCTTCATCTCGTCCAGCTGTTGCTGCTTCAGCGCTTCCTGCGCGGCACGCAGCCGTGTGTCGACGATGCTGGCCTCGATCAGATCGGCGTTGCCGCCCGGCTGCTTGCGCGAGAAGTCCTGCGCGGCGCGCCAGCGGTCCACGGCGCCGGCGTAGTCCATGCGCGCCATTTGCACCTCGCCCTCGGCACGCAAGGCGCGCAGCGTGTGCCCGGCCGCGTCGTGCGCCTGGGCCAGCGCCCGCCAGGCACCGGCGTCGCGCGGATGGTCGCTCACCCAGGTTTGCAGCGCGCCCGCGGCCTCGTCAGCCTGCCCGTCGCGCGTGAGGGCCTGTACGCGCAGCAGCAACGCGGCACGGCCGGCCTGGCCTTGCGGATCGGCTACGGCTGGGCGCGGCGTGGCGGGCAGCAATTCCAGCACGCGCTTGGGCTGGCCGGCCCGCAGCGCCAGCTCGGCCTGCAGCAGGCGCGCCTGTTGCGTGGCCTTGGCGTCACCCGCCACGGCCAGCGCCAGTTGCGTGGCCAGCGCCTGCGCCCTGGGCAGATCACGCAGCTGCGCCTGTGCCAGCGCTGCGGCGTACAGCGCGCCCACGCGCTGTGCCAGGGGCCGGCTGGCAAAACCGGGTTGCGCGGGCTCATCGGCCCAGCCACGCAACACGTCAACGCCCGCGCGGCTGAGTGCACGGGCACGGCCGGCGATCAGCAGCGCCTCCAGATCAATGGACCGCAGTTGGCCCCCACGCTCCGCGGCTGCGCCTGCTGCGCCGCCCCCCGCAGGGGCGCTCGCCGCCTTCGGGCGGCCAGGCGGCGGCTCGACGCCGCGCGCCAGGCTTTGCTGGCGCTGCTGCATGTCGGCGATGCGCTGGGTGGTCAGCGGGTGGGTGCGCAGGTAGGGCCAGTCACCGTTGTCGTTGATGCGCGAGGCGGCCTGCAGCTTCTCGAACATGCTCACGAAGCCCTGCCCGGCAAAGCCCGACTGCGTCATCACGCCGTAGCCAATGCGGTCGGCCTCGCGCTCCATGTCGCGCGAGAAATTCAGCTGCTGCTGAATCACCGCCGCTTGCCCGCCCACCGCCAGCGCGGCGCCCGCCTGCGGGTTCTTGCTGGCCGCGATGGCGCCCAGCACCATGGCCGCCAGCAGCAACGGCGCCTGGCGGTCCTGCGCGCTGAGCAGGCGCGGAATGTGGCGTTGCGTGATGTGCGACATCTCGTGCGCCAGCACCGACGCCAGTTCGTCGCGCGACGCCACCGCGCCCACCAGCCCCAGGTGCAGCCCGAAATAGCCACCCGGCAGTGCAAAGGCGTTGATGCTGCGGTCGCGCCCCAGCAGCACATCCCACGCGTAGCGCTCGTCCAGCTCGGGTGGCAACTCGCCGCGCACGCGCGCGCCGGCCTTCAGCGCGCGCCAGATGCCGTCCACGTACTCGCCCACCACCGGGTCGTCGATGTAGTCCGGGTCGCGGTACAGCTCGCGGATGATGGCATCGCCCAGCTTGCGCTCTTCCAGCGACGTCATCGCGCCCGCATCGCCCAGCGAGGGCAGACCGCGCGGCGCGGCAGACGGCGGCTGGGCGTCCGGCGATTGGGCCACGCCAGGCAAGGGAGCCGTCAACGCTATCGACAGGATAGCTACCAGCACCCGTCTGCATTGAACCAAAGGCAGATTTGATTTGATTTTCACTGCAATGCAAGCCAGCGCATCGGCCTGTTCACCGTGCCGGCCTTTCAGTCGATGTGCCCGTATGATGCCGCATCCATCCACCGCGTTCCCCCTTGATTCGTTACCGCGCTCCGCCATGTCTTCCCCGTCTCCCCTCACCCATTTCGACGCCCAGGGCCAGGCCCACATGGTGGACGTGGGCGCCAAGCCCGCCACCCACCGCGTGGCCGTGGCCAGCGGCCGCATTGAGATGCAGGCCGCCACGCTGGCGCTGATTGAATCCGGCACCGCCAGGAAGGGCGACGTGCTGGGCATCGCCCGCATCGCCGGCATCATGGCGGCCAAGAAAACGAGCGATCTGATCCCGCTTTGCCACCCGCTGGCGCTGAGCCGCGTTGCTATTGATTTCGAAGCAATCCGCGACGATGCGGCGGGCGCCGATGCCGTCATCTGCACCGCCACCGTGGAAACCACCGGCCCCACCGGCGTGGAAATGGAAGCGCTGACCGCCGTGCAGGTCGCCCTGCTCACCATCTACGACATGTGCAAGGCCGCCGACCGCGGCATGGTGATGACCGGCGTGCGCCTGCTGGAAAAGCACGGCGGCAAATCGGGCAGCTACGTCGCTGGCTGATTCAGGCCCTGCGCCGGGGTGATGCGCCCCATCGCGGGCAAGCCCACTCCCACAAGCAGCCGCACACTTCAGGCGCCCATGGGTTGGCGCGGAAACTGCATCCTTCCCCATCACAGCGGACCTGTGGGAGCGGCCTTGGCCGCGATACAGCCTGCCGCGAGCCAGGGCGGCTGCCACCGGCACCGGCTTATTGCGAACTCGCCCCCTGCAACTGCTGCCGCGCGCCTTCCAGCACCTTGGCGTTGTCCTGCACCCACTTCGCGTGCTCCTTCGGAAACGCGGCGCGAAAGCGCGCCAGGTGCGCCAGCGCCAGATCGTCCTGCCCCAGCAGCGTGGCACTTTCGATCACCTTGGTGATCACCCGCGGCTCGGGCGAGAAATGCAGGGTTTGCAGCGCGGCCGGCAGCATCCAGCCAGCGTTGTCACGCACGGCGGGCCGCGTTGTCACTTCGGCAAAGCGCACCACGTCGGCGTACAGGCGGGACTTTTGCGCATGCTTCATGGCATCGACCCCGTACATCGCGGAACGCTGCTCCACCGGCACATAGATCTGGCTGATGCGGTGGTAATCCCACCCCGCATAAGCCGTCGCCGCCAGCATGGCGGCGGCCAGTGGATAGCGCGCCGTGCGCAGGCCTGGCGGCACCTCCTCAACCAGCTTGCCGCGCCGCGTGGCCCACAACAGCCACACGCAGACCGCCACCGCAATCTGGAACGGCCCGTACCACAGCGGATACTCCACCAGGCTGTGAATGCTAATTACCGCCAGCACGCCCCAGGCCAGCTGCCGCGCGGGGTGCTGCTCGGCCCAAGGGCGCCCGCGCCAGACCAGCCAGCCCGCCGCCGCACATGCCGCCAGCGCCACCGGCACGCCCAGCTCCACCGCCAGATGCAGCGGTAGGTTGTGCGCGTTATCCAGAATGTGGCAAAAGCGCGCCCCGTCATACCGCGTCATGTAGTGCGCGTAATCCAGCTCGCCCCAGCCCCAGCCCGTCCACGGCTTCAGGCTGATCAGGTGCAGCACGTTGTTCCAAAGAATCAGGCGACTGCCGCAGGTGGATTCGGCCGTGCGTAAGCGCTCCAGCATGTCGCGCCCCGCCACACCTTCCGTCATCTGGGCCAATCCCGGCAAGACCAGCGCCGCCAGCACATAAAGCGCCACCGCGCCGCCCACCGCCAGCACTGCTCGCCACCCGCGCCCTGCCTGCAGCGCCCACCAAGCCGCCAGCCCGCCGCAGACCAGCAGCGCCACCAGCCCCACCCGCGACGCCGTGGCCGCCAATGCCGCCATCAGCAATGCGCCCAGCGCCACGGCAGCGCCCAGCGGCACGCGCCCCACCTGCACCCACCAGCGCAGCGCCAGCGCTCCAATCACGAGCAGCGACGCGAGTTGGTTGGGTTGCCGCAGATTGCCGAATGCCTGCCCCGGTGGGGCGATGTTGAACCAGGGGTAAAACTGCGTCTCCAGATCGAAGTACTGCAGCAGCGCGATCAGGGCGCTCAAGGCCGCAGCCGCCAGCCAGCCCGATGCCGCGACGGTTGCACCGTGCTCAGGGACTCGCGGCCACAAGCCCAGCAACACCGCCGCCACACCTGCAGCCGCCAAATATGGCAAAGCGGTCGCCATGGGGCCAGAGGTGAAGGGCCAGAGCCAGGGCAATGCTAGCGGAACGGTACAAAGCAGAAGGATGGGCTTGGGCAATATCACCACCCATCCAGTGGCAAATAGGCTCTAGGGAGCCCCGAGCTTCTTTCTACGATCACGACCCAGTCTGACGGGTGTGCTTTTGATGCGGTAAGCGGAAGATATCCTGCATTTTGTTCTGTCAAATCATGGCGACTTAACACCTCATTGATGCTGTCAATTGCAATTGGATGCTTTGTCTTCAGTACTGAAATCGACCTCAAAGCAGCTTGCAGATCCACCAGTTGAGACTCATAGTGCACCCACCTCTCCGGCCTGAAAGCCGGATGAATTCCCTGCATTGACAGCATTATGCTATCTCGATACTCCGCATCATCAGTCTCCAACAGTTTCACCCCCACCAGTCGTGGCCCAATATAACTTATTTTACGCAACGCTGGCAAGGCACGAGGCAACTCATCCACTTGAATATCGGCCATACTGACCACGCGAAAACGATTTCCCTCATACGCCAAAAAAATCGGGCGTGCTTGAGCAATGCTATAAAATCCATATACCAATGCAGCCACCTGAATCAGCACAATAATACCAATATCCCGTATCAATTCGGAGCGGGGCTTGCGCAGATCGAACACCACCAGCGTGAGCAACGGCCCACAGATCACGTCTACTATTACCAGCAAGCCAAACAAGGCAAAACCACCCGACAACTTGCCGTAAGGCGATGGATACCAAAGCCCCAAAACCAACGCCGCAGCTACTGCAGCCACCAACAGGCTCAACCAGAAGTGTTTGAACGCTGCACCCAACGCTATTCGCGCACGCACTCCAATAGACATATCTTTCCCAGCTCAGCAAAATAAAAAGAGCGCCGAAGCGCTCTTTTTATTTTAATGCAACAAAATGCAAATCAACGGCACTCGGCAGGCGCATACTTGGCCAGCAATGTGGCACCGTTAGCCGCTCCGTTGATGGCTGTCTTACCAGCCGAATAGCAAGTCCAAACCAGCGGCGACTGGGGAATAGTACCCGCAGCCAAAAGCGCACCATTGGAAGAAGGCCAGAGCTCCAGCGTACCAGCACCAGCATTAGCTGCGGTGGTAATGGTAATCAGGCCGTTGGCAGTGGTTCCCACTACAGACACCACACTTTTAGAGATGGGGGTAGCAGCGGCTCCCCCGTTCAAGCTGCAAGTGCCCGCTGTAACGCAGAAGGTTGTGGAGCCCGCATCGGTGGGGATGCCTTTGAAGAGGCCACCGGTAGCGTCCGTCGCGCCATCGGCCGAGTTATCAGCCACCGTATTTTTCAGGCTACTGCCGAGAATAAGAGCCTCGGATACACGAGCACGTACGGTGTAGTCCTGATAAGCGGGCAGCGCCACTGCGGCCAGAATACCGATGATGGCCACGACGATCATCAGTTCGATCAGGGTAAAACCTTTTTGAACGGCTTTCATTTCAATTTCCTCTTTCAGTTGAGTGAAGGTTGAGACTTTGGAGACACTACGCTTGTTGGTGCGTCGCCGCACGCCTTCTAGGATTGCACTTGGCGTGCCAACCTTGGCATAGCGTGTTTTTCGTGCGGTTGTTCACACTGGCGGCGTGCCAGGACCGCACTGGTGACAAATTGTGGCGCCCTGGCGCGTCACAAAGGGCTGACAAATTTCGACAACTGACGCTGCGGGCACCGGCCTTCGACAACATTTGTTGACCCGCTTCACCCAGCGCCTACAGCTCGAACACATGCCCCGCGCTCAGCCAGCGGATGTCGTGCGCGACTTCGCGGCGGGGCGGGCGCACCTGGTCGAACTGGGCGATCTCGCGCATGATGGTTTCGGTTTCCGCCGGCTTGGTGTGGCTGATGTAGATGGGGTAGCGCTGACCATGGTCGATGTGGTCCAGCTCATCGGCCAGGACGGCGGGCGACAGGTGCCTGGCCAGGCGGGCCAGTTCGCGCTCGGCGTTGCTGAAGGCGGTTTCGATGACCAGGCTGTGCACCTGCAACTGGTTCACGCGGTGCCAGAACGCCGGGTTGCCATGCGTGTCGCCACTGAACACCCACCACGGGGCACCGGTCTGCGGGCCGCGCACGGCGTAGCCCACGGCGGGGACGGCGTGCTCGGCGGGCAGCACCTCGATGGCGCGGCCTTGCACGTGGCGCACGGTGCCGACTTCGATGGGGTGGAAGGTGATGAGCGGCGATTCGGCCGAGGGCAGGCGCGAGAAGTCGGGCCAGATGAGGTCGTTGAACACGTGCTGACGCAGCGCTGCGATGGTTTGCGGCAGCGCATGCACGCGCAGGGGCTGACCAACGCGGGCGGCGGCGATGGTGTCGGCCATCAGCGGCAGGCAGGCGATGTGGTCGAGGTGCGAATGGGTCAGAAAGACATCGCCAATGCGCAGCATTTCCTCGCGCGTGAGGTCGCCCACGCCGGTGCCCGCGTCCACCAGCACGTCCTGATCGATCAGGAAGGCGGTGGTGCGGCAGTTGCGGGCAATGGCACCGGAGCAGCCGAGCACGCGCACCTTCATGATGGCTGGCTCCCCTGGTGCGCCGGCCTGGAGAGATCGAAATGTGAAAGCGCGCCTTCGCCCCGCTGGCGGCGGTGTGTGCCTTGCCCTCGGGCCGAATCCATCACTTTCACCATGTTCCGAAATTTCCAGGCTGGCGTACTCGTCTTATTCCAATTCCCAATCAAAGCAGCAAGAGAGTCGTCATTCCAGCGAAAGCCGGAATCCAAGCGGCATGCGCAAGAACACATGGATGACGACGGTTAATGAGTTTTGAAGTGGAAACGGAATTACTTGACATCGAAGTCGGTGGTGCCATCCCAGTCAGGGCCGGGAGGCGCTTGAAGCAGCGAGGCTACCCGTTCACCATAAAGGCGGTAAAGGTAAAAATTGGCATGTTTGCGTTGAAGCATGTTGACTTTGGTTTGAAACTCCAGGAATTGTCTGGAACGCCACAGCGGCAGCGCATCGTGCCATTGCGCCAGCTCGGTGGTCAGGCCGTCCGGCCCATCACCGGCAGTGCGCACGGTGTAGATAGTGACGGCCTGGTGCTTGCCCTTGACGCGCACGCGGTCAAGCTCCTGCCAGCGGTGGTGGCCCGCGCCAGCTTGCTGGACAGTGGCGTGGCTGGCAACAATACCAACGTCGTACACGCGCGACAAACCTTCCAGGCGCGAAGCGAGGTTGACCGCATCGCCCACCACCGTGTAGGCACGCCGCAGATCGGAACCCATGTTGCCGACCGACATCACGCCCGTATTCAGCCCGATGCCAACGCTGACCTCGGGTGCGTCGCGCCCCGCCCGCTCGGCGTTGAACCGGCGCATGGCCTCCGTCATGGCCAGGGCGGCGTCGACCGCCAGGCGCGCGTGATCGGGCTGGGCCACGGGCGCGCCCCAGAAGGCCATGACGCAATCGCCCATGTATTTGTCGATGGTGCCCTGGTGTGCCCGGATGACCCGCGTCAGGCTGGACAGCACCTCGTTCAGCAGCGCCTGCAATGCCAGCGGCGCCATGGTCTCTGACCAGGTGGTGAAGCCCCGGATGTCGCAGAACATCACCGTCAGCTCCTCGGCGCGGGCCTGCATGCTGTAGCGGTCTGGCTCGCGCACCATCTGCCGCACCAGCTCGGGCGGCACATAGGTGGCGAACTGATCGGCCAGGTCACGTTTGGCGCGGCTTTCAAGAAAGTATCCCAGGGCCATGTTGACGGCCAATGCCATCAGGGTCAGCACCAGCCCCGCCGCCAGTGGCATGGCCAGGCCCGCGCCCAGGTACAGGCCAAGATTGAGCGCCACCAGCCCCGCCAGCAAGCCCAACCCCAGGGCCAGCGAGCCAGCCACTGGCAGCAGCGGCAGGCCGATGGTCAGCACCAGGCCCAACAGCGCGGTCAAGGCCACTTCGTAGCCCATGGCGTAGTCGGGCCGCGCGGCGATGCGGCCATCCAGCATGCCAGCGATCAGGTTGGCGTGCATCTCAACCCCGGGATAGGCCTCGCCCACGGGCGTGGCGCGCAGGTCGAGCAGGCCCGGCGCCGAAAAGCCGATCAGTACATAGCGCCCTTTCAGCTCCCCCGCCGACAGGCGGCCTTCCAGCACGTCCTGCGCCGATACATAGCGGAACGAGCCGCCATCGGCACCGCCGGGGCCACGAAACGGCACCAGCGCCGCGCCACGGGTATCAATGGGCACGCGCAGGCCATCACGCCCCGCGCCCAGCACGATGGCGGTCAACGCGCCATTGGCCTGGCCCGCCACGCGCTCCAGCCGCAAAGGCGGGCTGCCCAGCCCGATGCGCAAGGTAGCCAGCGCCAGGGATTCGTACAGCCGCCCCTCGAAAGCCGCCACCTGCGGCACGGCCCGCACCTTGCCATCGGGCTCGGCCACCGAGTTGAAAAAGCCGACGCGACGCGCGGCCGCCGTCAGCGTGGCGACGTTGGCGCCGTAACCATCCCAGTGCAGCAGGCCGGGCGGCAGCGAATCGGGCTCGGCCAGCGGGCGGGGCAACACGCCTCCACGGCGGGCATCGCGGTCGCTGCTGAAGTAGTAGCCCAGCGCCACCGGGCCTTGCCGGAGCGCGGTGGCCAGCACCTCGTCGTGGTCCAGCGCTGGCGCGACGCGTGCCAGCCATTGCCCAAACGCGGCGTTGTCGCGCAAGTCCTCGCGCGCCAGGCGCTCAAGCTGCTGCAGGCCGGAGCTGCCGTCGGGCTCGGCGAAAACAATGTCCAGCCCCAGGGCGGCCACCTGCTGCCGCTCGGTCAGCTCGCGCACCAGGGCCGCCACGCGGTCGCGGCGCCAGGGCCACTGGCCCAGCCGTGCCAGGCTGCTTTCGTCGATGTCGACGATCACGACACGCTCATCCAGCGTCTGCGGCATGGTCAGCCGCAGGCGCCAGTCGTACAGCGCATCGTCCAGCCGATGCAGGGCGGGCACCGTCCACACCCCGGAGGCATGCAGCAACGCCCACAGCACCAGGGCCGCGGTCGCCAGCGCGCGTACTCGATGGCGCTTGAAGCCGGCCCGGATCATGTGATGGGCCAGGCGCGTTGCCGGGCGCCCGCGGTCAAGAGTCGAGGTATTCCAGCCGGATGCCGCCCAGGTCGATCTGGTCGCGGTTCTTGAGCGTGATGGGGCCACCATCCACCGCCACGCCATTGACCGTCGCCATGCGCTCGCCCTCCACCCGGGCCAGATCGAACCCGTGCGGCTTGCGGGTGATGGAGGCCACCGACAGCCCCGGCTTGCCAATGGTGGTGACCACCTTGGTCAACGGCAATTCGCGCCCGGCGGCCGAGCCATTGAGCACCCGCACGCGCGGGCCAGCGGCAGCGCCATGTGCCGCTTCCATGCCCATCGGCACCGACAGGCCCGCGCCCGACAGGCTGGCGGGCGCCGTGAGCGTGTCGCCATCGAAGAATTTCAGCCGGTATTTGCCGACCTCGATGATGTCTTCGTGGGTCAGCTCCTGCTTCTTGGCCACCTGGCCGTTGACGTAGGTGCCGTTGGTGCTGCCCAGGTCTTCCACGACGGCGTGGCCGTCCACCATCTGGATGACGGCGTGCTCGCCGCTCACGGCCAGGTTGTCGATCACCACATCGTTGTATGGCCGCCGACCAATGGTGGTGCGGTCCTTGATGAGCTGGACCTCCTTGACGACAACTCCATCGATCGAAACGACCAACTTCGGCATGAAAGACTCCCGTTACATGGATGGCACACGCAAATGACACGGTTGCGACCGCGCCATCGTAGTGTCAAGCCTACCGCACTATTTTCCCAGCAATTTGGCCACGACTCCGGACTTCTGTGGAGCTTCGCTGGCCCTGGCGATGATGACCGATATGTTGTCCCGCCCGCCCCGCTCGTTGGCCAGGTTGACCAGGCGGCGGCACTTGGCATCGGCCGACACGCTGGCACCGAGAACCGCGGCGATGTCGGCGTCGCTCAGCATGTCGTTGAGGCCGTCGGAGCACAGCAGCAACTGGTCGCCGGGCACGACGTCGGTCTCCCGGATGTCCAGCAGCACCGCATCCTCGACGCCCAGCGCGCGGGTCACCAGGTTGCGGTTGCCCGAGGCGGCCGCCTCTTCGGGCGTGATGAGGCCAATATCTATCTGCTCCTGCAGCAGCGAGTGGTCGTGCGTCAGCTGCTCCAGCAAGCCGGCCCGCCACCGATAGGCGCGCGAATCGCCCACATGCCCAATGATCAGCTTGTTGTCATGCGCCACCGCCATGACCAGGGTGGTGCCCATGCCCGCGCAGGCCGCCTGAGCGTGAGAGGCTTCGAAAATCGCCCGGTTCGCGTTGTCGACACAAATTTCCATGGCCCGTCGGACATCCTGCGTGCTGGCGATCAACGCGGCCTCGCGCAGCCAGCGCGCCATCTCGCCGCCGATCAGGTTCACGGCCATTCCACTGGCCACCTCGCCCGCGTTGTAGCCGCCCATGCCGTCGGCCAGCACCACGACGCCATGCACGGCATCGACGAGCACCGCATCCTCGTTGTTGGCGCGCTGGCGCCCCACGTCGGTCAGTGCGCCGTATTCGAAATCCATGACGACGATCCGTTGCATTGGTCAGCCAGACGCCGCGCGCGTTGCTCGGCGCCCGATAAGGTCCACGGCCAGCCCACCATCAGGCTGCCGCCGGCGGTGGCGGTGGCGGCGGACGGCGCCTGCCCTGCACCCATTTGCCGATGGCCAGCACCAGCAAGGCACCTGCCACGCCCATGGCGTAATGCACCGCCTTGTCCTGCGGGATGTAGGTCACCAGCGCCGGATCGGTGTGGGCCATGGTGCCCGCGATCCAGCCCAGCAGCATGCCGCCCAGGGTAATGATGATCGGGAAGCGGTCCATCAGCTTCAGTACCAGTTGGCTGCCCCAGACGATGATCGGGATGCTGACCAGCAGACCGAAGATGACCAGCGCCAACTGATGCTTTTCACCCGCGCCTTGCGCGGCCCCGGCGATGGCGATGACGTTGTCGATGCTCATCACCAGGTCGGCGACGATGACGGTCTTGACGGCACCCCACAGCTTGTCGCTGCCTTCGATACCGCCATGGCCGTCTTCTTCCTCCGGCGCGATCAGCTTCACGCCGATCCAGATCAGCAGCAGCGCGCCCACGAACTTGAGGAACGGAATCTGCAGCAGCGCCAGCGCAAAGGCGATCAGGATGACGCGCAACACGATGGCGCCCGCCGTGCCCCACAGAATGCCTTTTCTGCGCTGGTGCGGCGGCAGCTGGCGGCACGCCAGCGCGATAACGACCGCGTTGTCGCCGCCCAGCAGGATGTCGATCATGATGATCTGACCGACGGCGAGCCAGAAATGGGCGGTGAGAAATTCTTCCACGTTGTTCGTCTTCTAGAAATCGGGCGGCACAAATAATACAGCCGGATGCCCTTGCGGTGCATCCGGCTGCGATGTAATGAACCGCGCCAAGACGACGGCTCGTGCCTGTTTACAACAAGCCCTTGAGCAGCTTGCCCATCTCGGAAGGGTTGCGCGTGACGGTGAAGCCGCACTCTTCCATGATGGCCAGCTTGGCATCGGCCGTGTCAGCGCCGCCGCTGATCAGCGCGCCGGCATGGCCCATGCGCTTGCCCGGAGGCGCGGTGACACCGGCGATGAAGCCGACGATGGGCTTCTTCATGTGGTCCTTGCACCAGCGGGCGGCCTCGGCCTCGTCGGGGCCGCCGATCTCACCGATCATGATCACGGCGTCGGTATCCGGGTCGTCGTTGAAGGCCTTCATCACGTCAATGTGCTTCAGACCGTTGATCGGGTCGCCGCCAATGCCCACGGCGCTCGACTGGCCGATGCCCAGCTCGGTGAGCTGCGCCACGGCTTCGTAGGTCAGCGTGCCGGAGCGGCTGACCACGCCCACGCGGCCCTTCTTGTGGATGTGGCCGGGCATGATGCCGATCTTGATCTCGTCGGGCGTGATGATGCCGGGGCAGTTGGGGCCGAGCAGCAGCGTCTTCTTGCCGCCCTTGGCCTCTTTCTCCCTCATCTTGTTGCGCACGTCCAGCATGTCCTTGATCGGAATGCCCTCGGTGATGCAGACCACGAAGTCCAGATCGGCCTCCACAGCCTCCCAGATCGCGGCGGCGGCGCCCGCCGGCGGCACGTAGATCACCGAGCAGGTGGCGCCGGTTTCCTTGGCGGCATCCTTGACGGTGGCGAAGATGGGAATGTCGAAGATCGACTCACCGGCTTTCTTGGGGTTCACGCCGGCGACGAAGCAGGCCTTGCCGTTGGCGTATTCCTGGCACTTCTCGGTGTGGAACTGGCCGGTCTTGCCGGTGATGCCCTGGGTGATGACTTTGGTGTCTTTGTTGACGAAGATGCTCATGATGAAATTCCTTGGTTCAGCGTTGGGCGTTGAGCGTTCAGCGAGAGCAGCCGTGATTCGTGACGCTCAACGCTGAACGCCGAACGCTCAACCAATCTTCACTTGACGGCTGCGACCACTTTCTGGGCCGCTTCGGCCATGGTGTCGGCGCTGATGATGGGCAGGCCCGACTCGGCCAGCATCTTCTTGCCCTGCTCCTCGTTGGTGCCCTTCATGCGCACCACCAGCGGCACTTTCAGGTCCACCGCCTTGCTGGCCGTGATGACGCCGGTGGCGATGGTGTCGCACTTCATGATGCCGCCGAAGATGTTGACCAGAATGGCCTTGACCTTGGGGTTCTTCAGCATGATCTTGAACGCCTCGGTCACCTTCTCGGGGGTGGCGCCGCCGCCCACGTCGAGGAAGTTGGCCGGCTCGGCGCCGAACAGCTTGATGGTGTCCATGGTCGCCATCGCCAGGCCCGCGCCATTCACCAGGCAGCCAATGTTGCCGTCCAGGCTGATGTAGGCCAGGTCGAATTTGCTGGCCTCGATCTCGGCCGGGTCTTCCTCGTCCAGGTCGCGCAGGGCCACGATTTCGGGGTGGCGGAACAGGGCGTTGCTGTCGAAGTTGAACTTGGAGTCGAGGGCGATGATGTTGCCCTTGCCATCGCGGTTGAGCGGGTTGATCTCGACCAGCGAGGCGTCGGTGTCCATGTAGCAGGTGTAGAGCTTCTTGAACACGTCAATGGCCTGCGCGGTGCTGTCGGCGGGGATGCCGATGCCGTCGGCCAGCTCCTTGGCCTGCGCGTCGGTCATGCCGCTGAGCGGATCAACGAACACCTTGATGATCTTCTCGGGGTGGCTGTGCGCCACTTCCTCGATGTCCATGCCGCCCTCGCTGGAGGCGATGAAGGCCACCTTCTGCGTCGCGCGGTCGGTGACCACGGACACGTAATACTCCTGCTGGATGTCGGCGCCATCCTCGATGTACAGGCGCCGCACCTTCTGGCCCTCGGGGCCGGTCTGGTGCGTCTTGAGCTGCATGCCCAGGATTTGCGTGGCCAGTTCCTTGACCTGCTCGATGGATTTGGCCACCTTCACGCCGCCGCCCTTGCCGCGGCCGCCGGCGTGAATCTGCGCCTTGACCACCCACACCGGGCCGCCGAGTTTCTGCGCCGCTTCAACGGCCTCCTGAACGGTGAACGCTGGAATGCCGCGCGGCACGGGCACGCCGAATTGACGCAGGATCTCCTTGCCCTGGTATTCGTGGATCTTCATGAAGCCCCTCTGAGGAGTGAGATGAGAAAAAATGAGTCGGGCCACCGATGGGCCGTCGGGCGCCACGCTGCCGCAGGGCCAGCGGGCTGCTGCGGCAAATGTATCATGGTGCGATGCACCACCAATTGTGCGCCACGGCCTTACGTCGCCATGACGCAGGCCCGCCCAGGAAGGACATAGATCATGGTCAAGGTATTCATTGACGGCGAAGCCGGCACCACCGGCTTGCAGATTCGCGACCGCCTGCAGGGCATGCCGGGCGTGGAGGTGATCAGCATCGACCCGGCACGCCGCAAGGACCCGGAAGCCAAGCGCGAGATCATGGCCGCGGTCGACTTGGTGATCTTGTGCTTGCACGACGACGCGGCACGCGAATCGGTGGCCATGATCGACGCCCTGCCCGGCAGGAAGCCGCGCATCATCGACGCCAGCACGGCGCACCGCGTGGCCGAGGGCTGGACTTTCGGCTTCCCCGAGCTGTCGAAAGACCAGCGCGCCGCCGTGCAGCAGGCTGACCGTGTCGCCAACCCAGGTTGCTACGCCACTGGCGCCATTGCGCTGCTGCGTCCACTGGTGGATGCTGGCATCCTGCCACCCGACTATCCTGTCGCCCTGCCATCAGTGAGCGGTTACTCCGGCGGTGGACGGCAAATGATCGAAGCTTATGAAGGCGGCAACGCACCCGCCTACGAGTTGTATGCCCTCGGCCTGCGGCACAAGCACATTCCGGAGATCATGAAATACGGCCGCGTCACCCGCCGCCCCATCTTCGTGCCGGCGGTGGGCAATTTCGACCAGGGCATGCTGGTCGAGTTGCCATTGCACCTCGACACCCTGCCCGGCCAGCCAAGCGCGGCGCAACTGCTCGACACCTACCGCGCCCATTACGCCGGCGCCGAGGCCGTGAGCGTGGAAGCCGCGCCCGAATCCGGCAAGCTGGATGCGGTGGCGCTGAAGAACACCAATCAGCTGGAAATTCGCGTCTTCGGCAACGACGAAGCACAGCAGGCGGTGTGCGTGGCGCGCCTGGACAACCTGGGCAAGGGCGCCAGCGGCGCGGCGGTGCAGAACCTCAAGCTGATGCTGGGGCTGTGACGACGCCTGTGCGCTCCGGCCCGGATCTCAAGCCTCGTCGTCTGACTCACCGCCCAACACCCGCCGGGTCACATCGGCGCTGAATCCGCGCGCGGCCAGAAAGCGCATCTGGCGCGCACGCTCGGCAGCCCCTTCCGGCAACTGGCCGAACTTGCGGCGCCAGGCTTCGCGGGCGCGCGCCAGTTCGGTGGTTTGCAATTGCGCGGCGGCGTCGGCCACCACCTCGTCGGGCAGGCCCTTGGCGCGCAACTCATGCAGCACGCGCGCGTTGCCCAGCTTGCTGGCACGGCGGTGCAGTACCGACTCGGCCACGCGCGCCTCGTTGATGAAGCCCTTGGCGGCCAGCTCGTCCAGCACGCGCGCCACGGCATCGGGGTCGTCCTCGCCTTCCACGTGGCGCGCCAGCTTGGCCGCCAGTTCAGCGCGCGAATGCTCGCGCGCGGCCAGGTAGCGCAGGGCGCGGCCCTTGAGGGACAGGGCCTGCGCCGAAGCGGCGGTGCGCATCCGGTTCACGCCTCCGCCGCCACGGCCTCCACCGCGACAGGCCGCCCGGCAACGCCCAGCGATTCACGCACCTTGTTTTCAATCTCCCGCGCCAAATCAGGGTTCTCGCGCAGGAACTCACGGGCGTTGTCGCGGCCTTGGCCGATTTTTTCGCCCTGGTAGGAATACCAGGCGCCACTCTTGTCCACCACCTTGGCGGCCACGCCCATGTCGATGACCTCGCCCTCACGGCTGATGCCTTCGCCGAACATGATGTCGAACTCGGCCTGCTTGAAGGGCGGGCTGACCTTGTTCTTGACCACTTTCACGCGGGTCTCGTTGCCGACCGCCTCGTCACCCTTCTTGATGGTGCCGATGCGGCGGATGTCCAGCCGCACCGAGGCGTAGAACTTCAGCGCGTTGCCGCCGGTGGTGGTTTCGGGGCTGCCGAACATCACGCCGATCTTCATGCGGATCTGGTTGATGAAGACGACCGTGCAGTTGGTTTTCTTGATGGTGGCGGTGAGCTTGCGCAGCGCCTGGCTCATCAGGCGCGCCTGCAGGCCGGGCAGGCTGTCGCCCATGTCGCCCTCGATCTCGGCCTTGGGCGTGAGCGCGGCGACCGAGTCGATGACGACCAGATCAATGGCGCCCGAGCGCACCAGCGAATCGACGATCTCCAGCGCCTGCTCGCCGGTATCGGGCTGGCTGATCAGCATGTCGGACAGGTTCACGCCCAGCTTCTGCGCGTAGGCGGTGTCGAGCGCGTGCTCGGCGTCGATGAAGGCGCAGGTGCCGCCCAGCTTTTGCATTTCGGCGATGACTTGCAGTGTCAGCGTGGTCTTGCCGGAGCTTTCAGGGCCATAGATTTCGATCACACGGCCACGCGGCAAGCCGCCGACACCCAGCGCGACATCCAGCCCCAGCGAACCGGTGGAGACGACCTGGATGTCCTCGATCACCTCGCCTTCGCCCAGGCGCATGATGGTGCCCTTGCCGAATTGTTTTTCAATCTGGGCCAGCGCGGCTTGCAGGGCTTTGGCTTTCTCGGTCTTGTCAGCGACGGCCTTGTCCATGATTTTCCTTTGAGATCAACGGGTTGAGAGTGGCACATCCGGATCAACTGGATGCCTGAACAGGACTGTATATCAATCCATTGAATTTCGTAAAGCTGATTTATGGTCAGTTTGCCTTATGATTTACAGATGGGTGATCAGCGTCGATTGGTTGGGGCCGCTGCGGGCAGCGCTGGCCTCCCTTCCGCGGGAGAGAAGGAAAGCGCCGCCAGCCGCTCAGAAGAAAGCCATGCCGATCTCTGGCGCAAGACCCATCTGGGCCGCCTGCTGGGCCACGCCATGCGCCGCTTTGACGAGCGCGTACTGCAACTGATGGCGGCCAGCGAACAGGCGCCGCTGGCACTGGCCAACCTGGCGGCGCGCGACAAGGTGGGCGCGGCGCATATTCACATCACGCGCCACCTGCCGCTCGAAGGCGCCCGGCTGACAGAGCTGGCCACATGGGCCGGGATGACCAAGCAGTCCATGGGCGATCTGGTGAATCAGTGCGAAGCCTGGGGCCTGGTCACGCGCGAGCCCGATCCGGGCGACGCCCGTGCGCGGCGCATCGTGTTCACGCCCACGGGGCTGGACTGGCTGGCCGCCTTTCGCGATGCCGTGGCGCAGGCCGAGGCGGAATTTCGCGCCTCCGTGGGCAACGAAGTCGCCACGGTGGTGGCGCTGGGGCTGGAGGCTTATGCGGCTTGAAATGACTCTTACCGCTGAGGCCAATCAGCGGCGCAGCAGCCGCAACCCGTTGGCCACTACCAGCAGGCTGGCGCCCATGTCGGCGAACACGGCCATCCACATCGTCGCCAGCCCCGCCAGCGCCAGCAGCAGGAACACCGCCTTGATGCCCAGCGCCAGCACGATGTTCTGCCACAGCACGCCGTGCGTGCGGCGCGACAGGCGGATCAGCCCCGGCAGGCGGCGCAGGTCGTCGTTCATCACCACCACGTCGGCGGCTTCCATGGCGATGTCGGTGCCGGCCGAGCCCATGGCGATGCCGATGTCGGC
Organism: Pseudomonadota bacterium; assembly: GCA_030538085.1. Taxonomy (GTDB): domain Bacteria; phylum Pseudomonadota; class Gammaproteobacteria; order Burkholderiales; family Burkholderiaceae_C; genus Ottowia. Next base: position 24,031 of record JAUNUR010000007.1, read on the forward strand.
CGCTGCCAGCGCGGGCGCGTCGTTGATGCCGTCGCCCACCATGGCCGTGGGGCCCAGGCGCGCCTGCAGTTCGGCGATGCGCGCCAGCTTGTCGCCCGGCAGTAGCTGGCCGTGCGCCTCGGCCACGCCGGCGGCGCCGGCCACGGCCTGCGCGGCGGCGGGGTGGTCGCCCGACAGCATCACGGTCTGCACGCCCAGCGCGTGCAACTCTCGCACGGCTACGGGCGCGTGGTCCTTCACCGTGTCGGCGACAGCGAACAGGCCAGCACGGCGGTGTCGGAGGCCAGCAGCGACACGCTGCGGCCCTGCGCCTGGTGCGCCGCCAGCCGCTCGGTGAGCGCCGCGCTGCCCAGGCCCAGCGCCTCGGCGGCGCGCTGGCTGATGAGGCGCAGCCGCTGCCCGTCCACCACGCCCTCGACGCCGTGGCCCGGCTGGTCGACGAAGTGCTCGACGCTGCCGGCCGCCACACCCTGGCCCGCCAGCCCCTGTGCGATGGCCTGCGACACCGGGTGCGCACTGTGAGAAGAAAGTGCCGCCGTCGCAGACAGGACGAGCGCAGGCAGCTCCTCATTTAATAGCAATTCATGCGCCACCAGCACCGGCTTGCCCAGCGTCAACGTGCCGGTCTTGTCCAGCGCCACGGCCTTCAGGCGGCGCGCTTCTTCCAGGTACACGCCGCCCTTCACCAGCACGCCGCGCCGCGCCGCGTTGGCCAGCGCGCTGACGATGGTGACCGGCGTGGCGATCACCAGCGCGCACGGGCAGGCAATCACCAGCAGCACCAGCGCCTTGTAAATGGCCGTTAGCCAGTTCCAGCCCGCCAGCCACGGCCCCAGCAAGGCCACCGCCAGCGCCAGCACGAACACCGCCGGCGTGTAGACCGATGCAAAGCGGTCGATGAAGGCCTGCGTGGGCGCGCGCTCGCTCTGCGCCTGCTCCACCGCGTGGATGATGCGCGCCAACTGCGTGTCGCGCGCGCCGGCGGTCACGCGCACTTCCAGCACGCCGGTCTGGTTCAGCGTGCCGGCGTACACGGTGTCGCCCTCGGCCTTGTCCACCGGCAGGCTTTCGCCGGTGACGGGCGCCTGGTCGATGGCGCTGCGCCCCGCCGTCACCACGCCGTCCAGCGCCAGCCGCGTGCCGGGCTTCACGCGGATGACGGCGCCCAGCGGCACCTCGGCGGCCTTGGCGGCGTGCCAGTGGCCGTGGGCATCGCGTTGCTCCACGGTGTCGGGCGCCATCTCCAGCAGGCCGCCGATGGCGCCGCGTGCGCGGTCGACGGCGCGCGCCTCCAGCCACTCGGCCAGGGCGTACAGCGCCATCACCATGGCGGCCTCGGGCCATTCGCCGATCAGGAAGGCGCCAGTGACAGCCACCGTCATCAGCGCGCTGATGTTCAGGCGCCCGCGCCGCAGCGCGTTGAAGCCCTTGATGTAGGTCGACAGCCCCGCCAGCGCCACCGCCGCCACGGCCAGCGCCATGCCCAGCCACTGCATGGATTCAGGCGCGAAGGCGTTGAATAGCTCGGCGCCCAATGCCAGCACCAACGCCAGCACGGTGCGGCCCAGGCCAGGAGCCAGCGTGAGCGCCTGCCAAGCCGAAGACTTCGCCTCGACCGGCGGAGCGGCGTTGGTCACGCTGCCACAGCTGGCGCCGCAGCCACCTCCGCAACCCGTGGGCGCCACCGCCTCAGCCGCGGGCGATCCCACCGTACCCGCAGGCGCAAAGCCCGCCGTCTTCAGCGCTGCTTCGATAGCGGGCAACGTGCCCGGCAGCGCGTCCACCGCCAGCTCGCGCGCGCCCAGGCGGAAGGCCAGCCGCTGCACGCCGGCCACGTCGCGCAGGGCGTGGCGGATCTCGCTCTCCTCCGCCGCGCAGTCCATGTTGGGGATGCGCCAAGTGACGCTGTCGAATGTCCTTGTGGTGCTCATGGGTCGATTGGAAACCCTGGAGCAACTCCAGAGTCAAGTCGCCGTGCGTCCCGCCACTGTGGGAGCGGGCTTGCCCGCGATGACGGCGCATCGCCTCCAACTAACGCCGCATCGCGGGCAAGCCCGCTCCCACACCAAGGCCACCGAGCGCGCCGCGCGCTGGGTGACTACCATGGCCCCATGAAAATCAGCGAACTCGCCCAGGCCACCGGCACCCCGGTGGACACCATCCGCTACTACGAGCGCGAGGGCCTGCTGCCCGAGCCGGCACGCGACGGCAACAACTATCGCGTCTACGGCGCCGAGCACGCCGAGCGCCTGGCCTTCATCCGCCAGGGGCGCGGGCTGGACATGTCACTGAACGAAATCCGCACCCTGCTGGCCTGGCGCGACCAGCCCGACGCCGACTGCGGCGCCGTCAACGACCTGCTGGACGAGCACATCGGCCACATCGCCACCCGCATCCGTGAGTTGCGCGCGCTGGAAAAGCAGTTGAAGGCGCTGCGCGCCCAGTGCCGCGTGGTGCGCGACACCGCGCACTGCGGCATCCTGACGGGCATGGCGCGGGCCTCCGCCGACCGGTCACTGGCTGGCCCGTCCGATCTGGGCACCCATGTCCATGGCGCCCATCGCTGAGAGAGGAACCCAAGCGGGAGCAGCGCGGACAAAACCGCAACCATGCCAAGAACATGAATCTCTAGCCTAGCCCCACCTTTTAAGGGCGAGGCCTGGCTTGCCGGTATTGCCGCTCGTTACCTGCTCGTTGACCGCCGGGGTCAACGTTGACACATACACGCCCGCCACAGATCGCGACGTCCGATGCGTAATAAGCTTGCAGCACAGGTATGGCGTTTTCGTACCGGCTGAGTTCATCCTTGACGATAACCAACTCTCGGCGGTAGTAACCCAGCACGGCCCAACCGACGAGCAGCACCAGCAGCAAGATCGCACCAGCTGCGCCGAACCACATCCAAACCGTCTTGTTGGCCTTTTTCAGTTGTGCGGAAGTAGTCGATACCTCGCGGTCATACTGCGCTGCAACAGGAGCAACAGCATCCTTTGCCTCTTTAGCGATCTGGGCGCCGGCTTCTCCAACAATGCCATCTACCCGCCGATGTGCCTGCGCGACTTCGCGCTGCAATGCCTGCATGCGCTGATCAAAGGCGGCCTGCATGCGCATTTCGCGCTGCTCGAATTTGGCTATCAGCGCAGATTGCAGCTTGAGCGTGTTTTGAAGCGATACAAGCAGGGTGGAGAGTTCTTGTGCATTCGACATCGGATGTTCTGGCGCTGACTGACGATTACATTTTCATTACAAGCCCTTGCTGGGCCACTTCCTGCCGCTGAAGCTCTTCTTTCTGCTGCGCCACAGCCAACTCATGCCCCCATTGCTCAAACGCGCGCACTTCTGGTGACTGCGAGATATGCGCAACGGCTTGATCAAAGGCGGCATTGTCATCAGCAAACACCGCTGCAGCCAATTTATCCAGTTCCGGATCACCCGTAGTGAATACTTGCTTGCCTTGCTGCTGCCCTTCCTGCGAACTACTGAAACTGCTATCAGAAGAGTCCCACCGCGACTTCCCCCTATCGTTCGGGTCAAGGGGAACCACAGGCTCTTCCGACTGAGGAGGCTGAATCTTCCGATCATCGCTGTCGTACCATTGCTTGCCATCGAACCAATAGCCACTGCGATAGGAGATAACTCCAATACTCTGATGCAAGTTTTCGCCAAAATTAGGAGCACTTACTTTTTTTCCGCTGCTATCCAGCGGCAGGGATGGAGCGATATCCGCCGCCTTCAATAGCGTACTGACTACGCCATTACTATTATTGTACAATGGAGAATATTCAAGCTGGGCATCATTGATCTGTTGACCTGCGGTCAATGTCAAGCCCAGCCTCCTATCAAGCTCTTGATCAGATCCTTGCCAAACAATCAGCCGCTCGTGATTTTCTCCCTCACGCGGCCAATCTGGCGACTCCTGCAGAAGCACCAGAGCTTTTCCGTTTTTATCCCGAATAAGAGCCGGGTCATCAGCATTGACTTGATCAACAGGCATCGGAAGAACAGAGCCATCCGCCTGCCTCTGATAAACAGCATGGTACGGCGGCATATATGGCGCAGCATCAACTCGAATGTTGCCAAACTTCTCAGAGCCGAATAACGTGCTTTGTGCAAAATTGGCAATATCGTTGCCTTCCGAACGAGCATCTGGTCCGCCACGGACGACAATTTGGCTACCATCGGATCGCTCAAAGAGCAGGTATGTATGCCGTTGATTACCATCAACGGGGCTCGCCCCCACAATAATTTTTGCACTATCTCCTGACATCCTTAACCCCCAATCTCCTTGGGGGTGCGCGTCACATGAAAATCAGCGACCAGCAACCCATCTTCAGAATCAAGTGTTACGAACCATTTTATTGGTGCAACCGGAGCCGTCACTCGCCGCTCTGGTGACAAAGATGATGGCATCGAGTAAACGCATATAACCGATGACCGGACTTCCATCGACCTTGGCTCGGCGGGCATGCATGAAAAACCTTGTGCCTCAAGAGTCTGCGTGGCATCCAAGATCTTCATCTGTGGTGCAATCCAGCGCCCAATCTGAGCTTTGGCTTGTGTGGTGGATTGCTGCGCTTTAAACGAATCATTAGTTTTTTTTGTTTCACTCATAGCATTACAGCCTGTCATAGATGAAATGGTAAGCAGAAAAAAGGCGATGCTCAAAAGACGCATTAATGATCTGCGCGCCGTATTGAGGCAGGTAACGCATGCCGAATAATTGCCAATAGCTGTCACGCAGTTCTCCTATCGCGTTTTGTGAGAGCAGTGTAACAGAAAGACGAAAAAAGTTTTACTCCAACACATAGGTTGCCCCACCCTCCTTCTGCATCTCGTGGCCATCCAGGCTTGGCGGCGAGCGCCACCGTTCCCGGCGCTGCGGCCACCCGCATAGCGCCGTGCCGCGCACGCTCGTACCATTGCGCCACTTTCCACACCACGAGGAGCGAGGAATGAGCCTGTTGAGCTGGCAGGAGCGGCCGGCGGCGGCGCTGGCCGATGGCGGGGTGATCGGGCCCGACGAGCGGCTGCCTTGGCCGCAGACGGCGGCCATGGGCGTGCAGCACGTCATCGCCATGTTCGGCGCCACGGTGCTGGCGCCGATCCTGATGGGGTTCGACCCCAATCTGGCGATCTTCATGAGCGGCATCGGCACGCTGATCTTCTACTTCGCCACCGGCGGCAAGGTGCCCAGCTACCTGGGCTCGTCGTTCGCCTTCATCGGCGTGGTGATCGCCGCCACCGGCTACGGGGGCCAGGGGCTCAACGCCAACATCGCCGTGGCGCTGGGCGGCATCATCATGTGCGGGCTGATCTACACGCTGATCGGCGTGCTGGTGCAGGCCGTGGGCACGCGCTGGATCGAGCGGCTGATGCCCCCCGTGGTGACGGGCGCGGTGGTGGCCGTGATCGGGCTGAACCTGGCGCACATCCCCATCAAGAACATGGCGGCCAGCAACTTCGACAGCTGGATGCAGCTCATCACCTTCCTGTGCGTGGCGCTGGTCGCCGTGTTCACGCGCGGCATGGTGCAGCGGCTGCTGATTCTGGTGGGCCTGTTCATCGCCACGCTGATCTACCTGCTGCTGACCAACGGCCTGGGGCTGGGCAAGCCCATGGATTTCTCGGGCATCGTGGCCGCGCCGTGGATCGGGTTGCCAAAATTCACCGCGCCGGTGTTCGACACCAACGCCGCCTTGCTGATCGCCCCGGTGGCGCTGATCCTGGTGGCCGAGAACCTGGGCCACATCAAGGCCGTGGCGGCCATGACGGGCCGCAACCTCGACCCCTACATCGGCCGCGCCTTCGGCGCCGACGGCCTGGCGACCATGGTGTCGGGCGCGGTCGGCGGCACGGGCGTGACCACCTATGCCGAAAACATCGGGGTGATGGCCGCCACGCGCATCTACTCCACCGCCGTGTTCCTGGTGGCGGCGGGCATGGCGCTGCTGCTGGGCTTTTCCCCCAAGTTCGGCGCCTTCATCCAGGCCATTCCGCTGCCGGTGATGGGCGGCGTGAGCATCGTGGTGTTCGGCCTGATCACCATCGCCGGCGCGCGCATCTGGGTGGAGAACAAGGTGGACTTCACCAACCCCGCCAACTTGCTGGTGGCCGCCATCACGCTGGTGCTGGGCACGGGCGACTTCACGCTGAAGTTCGGCGACTTCGCGCTGGGGGGCATTGGCACCGCAACCTTTGGGGCCGTTCTCCTACACGCGCTGCTGCGGCGCTGAACCTAGCATGGAGCGCTTGAAAAACATCACTCACAAGGAAAACGCTCCATGCTGAAATCAACCGCTTCACGCACCGCCGCGCTGCTGGCCGTGGCCGCCGGCCTGGGCGCCTGCAGCAACATGAACAACGCCGAGGTGAATCCGCGCACCCAGGCGGTCGTCAAACTCAGTTCGGCCGCCGGTGGCACGCCGCAGCCCAACCCGCAATCGCCGGTGCAAGGCGAACTCCGCTTTTCCGAACTGCGCGGCATCACCAGCGTCAACGGCACCATCACCGGGCTGAAACCGAACGCGCCGCACGCCTTTCACGTGCACGAGAAGGGCGATTGCTCCACGCCCGATTTCAGCAGCGCGGGCGGGCACTTCAACCCCACCAACCAGCCACACGGCGCGCACGGCAGCGGCCTGCACCATCTGGGCGACATGCCGCAGCTGATGGCCGACGCCAACGGAACGGCGCAGGTGTCGTTCAACAGCCAAACGCTGAAACTGCGCGGCGTGAACACCATCATTGGCAAGTCCGTCATCGTGCACCGCGACGCGGACGACGTGAGCCACCAGCCGGTGGGCAATGCAGGCCCGCGCCTGGCCTGTGGCGTGATCGCGTTGCAGCCTGCAAGCTGACAGCGCCCCCACTCCACCCCTCGTCTCATTGCGGCGAAAGCCGCAATCCACGCGGTGGCGTTAGCCCCTTGGTCAACGCCGTGCCAATGCAGCGCCGCCATGACGGAAAGGGGGTGAATGCATTGCCTTGCGTACTCCGTGTGTTGAGGTGCACCAACAACCTGCCGGGTTGCTTTAACGAATGGGCCTGCCACCCAAGGCGCTTTCGAGCGCTTTTTTCGTGACTGCTTGAATGGGGTCCCAGCCCTCTTCCACCCAGTGACCACTGTCGCGCCCGCACATCAGCAACCCCATATGGCATGTGGAATTTTTCACCCCACTCCGCCTCGGCCCCGCCCCGCTTGACCTGTTTCAAGCCGGCGTCACAAATCCGCAAGCCAGCTCCTTTAAACTAGGGGAAAACCCTGGGGACTATTTCCTTACTCTGCCCGCTTCCAAGCGGGCGCTTTCCTTTCCAAGGATTTTTGCTGATGCTCACCAAGACTTCCGCTCCCACATCGCTGGCCGCTGGCCGCATCCAGCATGCAGGCCTGGCCGCCAAGCGCATGAGCGCCGAACAGGCCGCCGCGCTGATCCAGCCGGGCTGGAGGGTCGGCATGAGCGGTTTCACCGGTGCCGGCTACCCCAAGGCCGTGCCGCTGGCGCTGGCCCACCGCATTGAGGCCGCGCACGCCGCCGGCGAAAATTTCCGCATTGGCCTGTGGACCGGCGCCTCCACCGCGCCCGAGCTGGATGGCGCTCTGGCCAAGGTCGACGGCATCGACATGCGCCTGCCCTACCAGAGCGACCCCACGGTGCGCGCGCGCATCAACAGCGGCGACATGCAATACGTCGACCTGCACCTGTCGCATGTGGCGCAATATGTTTGGTTCGGTTTTCTGGGCCGCCTGAACGTGGCGGTGATCGAAGTGGCCGGCATCCTGCCCGACGGCCGCCTGGTGCCCAGCACCTCGGTCGGCAACAACAAGACCTGGATCGACCTGGCCGACCACGTGATTCTGGAAGTCAACAGCCGCCAGCGCGCCGAGCTGGAAGGCATGCATGACATTTATTACGGCACCGCCCTGCCGCCGCATCGCCGGCCGATCCCGCTGTTCGAATCCGGCCAGCGCATTGGCGAGCCCTACCTGCGCTGCGACCCGGCCAAGGTCATCGCCGTGGTCGAAACCGACGCGCCCGACCGCAACAGCAAGTTCGCCGAGCCAGACGCCAACTCCAACGCCATCGCCGAGCACATCATCGACTTTTTGCAGCACGAAGTGCGGCACGGCCGCCTGCCCAAGGAGCTGCTACCGCTGCAATCGGGCGTGGGCAACATCGCCAACGCCGTGCTGGCGGGGCTGAACACCGGCCCGTTCGACAACCTGACCGCCTTCACCGAGGTGCTGCAGGACGGCATGCTCGACATGCTGAAAAGCGGCAAGCTCAAGAGCGCGTCCTGCACCGCGCTGTCGCTCAGCCCCGAGGCCGCGGCCTACTTCGACGAGCACATGGCCGAGTTCAAGAGCCGCATCATCATCCGCCCGCAGGAGATCAGCAACCACCCCGAGCTGATTCGCCGCATGGGCCTGATCGCCATGAACGCGATGATCGAGTGCGACATCTACGGCAACGTGAACAGCACGCACGTCATGGGCAGCAGCATCATGAACGGCATTGGCGGCTCGGGCGACTTCGCGCGCAACGCCTACCTGTCGATCTTCATGTCGCCGTCCACGGCCAAGGGTGGCGCCATCAGCTGCATCGTGCCCATGGCCTCGCACGTGGACCATACCGAGCACGACGTGCAGGTCATCGTCACCGAGCGCGGCCTGGCCGACCTGCGCGGCCTGGCCCCGCAGCAGCGCGCCCGCAAGGTCATCGACACCTGTGCCCACCCCGACTTCCGCGAGGCGCTGCACGACTACGTGGAGCGCGCCCGCGCCAGCGCCAACGGCCAGCACACCCCGCACCTGCTGACCGAGGCGCTGGGATGGCATGAGCGGTTTCTGCGCACCGGCAGCATGAAGGCATGATGCTGCGAGTTTGATAGCTGCCAGCGCTTGGCAGGTGAGCGCTTCGGCTTGATTTGGCTTGGAATCTTGCAGGCTGGGTGAGCGCAGCGCAACCCGGCAAGCCGTAGGTAGAACCGCACAGCGATTCCGACATTTCGCGTGATCGCCAGCGCCTCAGCGGCGGAATCCCTGCGGGGTTCCGCCCTACGCGGGCTTCAACCACTCGCTCTTCCAATACACATCGTCCCCCACGCTGCCGTCGGTCCGATGCCAGTTTGGTTTCCATGATCGCCACCGCTTCTGTCGCGGAATCCCCGCGGGGTTCCGCCCTACACGGGCTGATTCAATGGATGAAATCCTAGTCATCATGGATTTTAGGGGTGAATACGATATTCAAATTCATCGCATCAACCTACAGAAACAATTTGAATGAGCTTGCCACCAGCGGCTGCCTCAAGGGTTTCAAGCTGCTTGGTATCCAACTGGCCACCGCCACTGTGAAGCTCATAGTCCCTCACAGACACCACCCATCTTGCGAAAACTGCCTTTTCAGCAAAGTCAAATTGCTGAACCAATGCTTGCTGGCCGCAGCACGGCATTTTTAGGTCTACCAAAAGCGGCGTTTCTAATTGCTCGATTTGATCCTCCATATCTGCCCACCACTCGCCGTGGTCATCATCGCCAAAGCGATCTACCTTCGTACCGCAGAGCGGACATTTAAAGCTTTCAAACGCCACCCCTGAATCGACGAGGGTCAGTTTCGAGAAGCGTTTGAAGCTCACCTCTTTCTCATTCCACGAGCAATAGCTACGAAGGAGAGACTCCACTTGCTGCAACTGCTCATCAGAAGGCACGAAATCCCGATCAAAAGGCACCAATTTGATGGTAAATACTGCCATGTTTTCACTTATTAATGATTAATGTTCACGCGGTCCGGCTGGCAATGTGAAAGGAGCACCAACTACTCTTCCGCCCGCTTCAACCGCTCACTCTTCCAATACACATCGTCCCCCACGCTGCCATCGGGCCGGTGCCGGTTCAGCACGCGCGACAGCACGAACATCAGGTCGGACAGGCGGTTGAGGTAGCGGCGCGGCGCATCGCGCACGGCCTCGTGCTCGCCCAGGGCCACCACGGCGCGCTCGGCGCGGCGGGCGACGGTGCGGCAGATGTGCGCTTGGCACGCGGCACGGGTGCCTGCCGGCAGGATGAACTCCTGCAGGCGCGGCAGGGTGGCGTTGTAGCGCTCCAGCGCGCCGTCGAGCTGGGCCAGCGCGTCGTCTTGCAGCAGTTCGAAGCCGGGGATGGACAGCTCGCCGCCTAAGTTGAACAACTGGTGCTGGATGTCGATGAGCAGCTCGCGGACGCCCTCCGGCATGTCTTCGCACAGCAGCAGGCCGATGTGCGAGTTCAACTCGTCCACGTCGCCCATGGCCATGGGCCGCGCGCTGGCTTTTGAGACGCGCGTGTTGTCGCCCAGGCCCGTGGTGCCGTCGTCGCCGGTGCGGGTGGCGATCTGCGTGAGGCGTTTGCCCATGTCGTTAACTCACTTATTGATAGCTGACTGCGCAGAACTGGCGGCAGCCCGAAGCCCCAAAAGGTATGAATCGGCACCGAAGCCGCAGATCTGCCCGCGCGCGATATCGGCAATATAGGACTGATGGCGGAACGGCTCGCGGGCGTGGATGTTGCTCATGTGCACCTCGACGATGGGGCACTTCAGGATCGCCAGCGCATCGCGGATGGCGATGCTGGTGTGCGTCCACGCCCCCGCGTTGATGACCACCGCCGCCACGCCGTCGCGATGCGCCTGGTGAATGCGCTCGCACATCGCGCCTTCGTGGTTGGTCTGGAAGCATTCGACCGCCACGCCCAGCTCGCCGGCCAGCTTGTGCAATGCCGCATCGATGTCCGCCAGCGTGGCCGTGCCGTATTGCGCCGGATCGCGCTGGCCGAACATGTTGAGGTTGATGCCGTGCAGGACGAGGAGGTTCATGCCGTCATTATGGGCATGTGGTTTCGGCCTTCTGTGGGAGCGGGCTTGCCCGCGATGGGCCTGCCGCAGCATCACCGCCCTATCGCGGGCAAGCCCGCTCCCACAAAATGCAGGGCCATGACGGACTCGCCCCAAACACCACGCCCGCGCAGTTCTGCACTGAGGCGTGGGCGTGTGTCCTTGGTCGGCCATGCCTACTTGCTTACCACGGTGACATACGAGCGAGCGCCGGTGTTTGATGACTTCGCGCTTGCTCGCGCCACCATTGCCGCGCTGCGCGGGTGTGATGCGATGGGTGAATCCGAGACGCTGGCGTTTGTGTTGATGCCCGACCATCTGCACTGGCTGATGGTGTTGCGTGGGGAATCGCTCGATGCGGTGATGCGGCGGTTCAAGTCGGTGAGTGCGCGGGAGGTGAATCAGTTGCGCGACCGACCAGGCACTCCGTTGTGGCAACCGGGCTATCACGACCATGCGTTGCGACGCGACGAAGATTTGCAGGCAACGGCGCGCTATCTGGTGGGCAACCCGGTGCGCGCGGGCTTGGTGGCGTCGGTGATGGACTATCCGCATTGGGATGCGGTGTGGGTGTAGCGATCACCGCGTCGTATCTTTTGTGGGAGCGGGCTTGCCCGCGATAAGCCTTGGCTGAGAGCGATGCGCCCCATCGCGGGCAAGCCCGCTCCCACAACACCAAGGAAACGCCGCTACACCAGCGGCACGGTGAGGCGAGTTAGCGCCTCGCGCGTGTCGGGGCGCACGCCGCGCCACCAGGCGAAGGCCTCCGCCGCCTGCTCGACCAGCATGCCGACGCCGTCGGCCACGCGGGCGGCGCCCGCTGCCTGCTGCGCCAGCTTGAGGAAGGGCGTGAGGCCCTTGCCGTAGACCATGTCGTAGGCCAGCACGCCGGGAGCGAAGGCGGCGGGCGGCACGGCGGGGGCTTCGCCACCCAGGCTGGCCGAAGTGGCGTTGATGACGACGTCGAATGGCGATTCGCCCGCCAACGCGTCGAAGCCGCCACCGGCCAGCGGCACGCCGCCCAGATGCGGCGAAAGTTCGCGCGCCAATTCCTGCGCCTTGGCGGCGGTGCGGTTGGCGATAACGATGCGCGCCGCACCGGCGCGGGCGATGGGCAGCACGGCGCCGCGCGTGGCGCCACCAGCGCCCAGCAACAGCACGCGCTTGCCCGCGAGCGGTACGCCCAGGTTCACCTCGATGTCGCGCACCAGGCCGATGCCGTCGAAGTTGCGCGCCTCGATGCGGTCGCCGTCGAAGCGCAGCGCATTGGCGGCGCCGGCCAGGCGCGCGTCGTCGCTCGCTTGCGTTGCCCCGACCAGGGCCTGCAGCTTGAACGGCAGCGTGACGTTCATCCCCTTGCCGCCCGCCGCGCGGAAGGCGGCCAGTGCGCGGGCAAAGCCGCCCTCATCCGCGCCGCCGTCGATGGCCTCGTAGGTCATGGCTTGCCCGGTGACCTGCGCGAACAGGCCGTGGATGAGCGGCGACTTGCTGTGGGCGATGGGGTGGCCGATGACGGCATAGCGGTCGAGCATGGCTTGCGCGGAGTGGAAGGCAGGAGGGGCTGTCACTGTAGCGCAGGTGGCAGTGGCACGGCTTGTGATCCAAATCAGCATTCAGCGCCCGTCCATCAAGCGCGAGCAGCTATGCAATCAGGAGTATTCGTACCCAAGCCCGCACCGAGCACGCCCCGCCTGATCGGCTTAAACTGGCCGACTCCCCGATTGCCGCTACCCCGCCCGCCTGGAAACATTTGCCATGAACGCCCCCACCCAGCTTGCCCATGTCACGCCCGAGATCAAGCCGCGCCCCGCGCCGCCGGCGCTGATCGAGGCGCTGAAGTCGCGCTTTGGCGCGCAGTTTTCCGAGGCCATGGCGGTGCGCGAGCAGCACGGGCGTGACGAATCGGCCTACACCACCGTGCCGCCGCCCGCGGGCGTGGTGTTTGCCGAGAGCACGGCCGACGTGCAGGACGCCATCCAACTGTGCGCGCAGCACAAGGTGCCGGTGATTCCCTACGGCGTCGGCTCGTCGCTGGAGGGGCATCTGCTGGCCGTGCAAGGAGGCATCAGTCTGGATGTGAACCGCATGAGCAAGGTGCTGAGCGTGAATGCCGAGGACCTGACGGTGACCGTGCAGCCGGGCGTGACGCGCAAGCAACTCAATGACGAGATCAAGAGCACGGGCCTGTTCTTCCCCATCGACCCCGGTGCCGACGCCAGCATCGGCGGCATGGTGGCCACGCGCGCCAGCGGCACCAACGCCGTGCGCTACGGCACCATGCGCGAGAACGTGCTGGCGCTGGAAGTGGTGACGGCGCAGGGCGAGGCCATCCGCACCGGCACGCGGGCCAAGAAGAGCAGCGCCGGTTACGACCTGACGCGCCTGTTCGTCGGCAGCGAGGGCACGCTGGGCGTGATCACCGAGGTGACGCTGCGCATCTACCCGCTGCCCGAGGCGGTATCGGCGGCGATCTGCTCGTTCCCCACCATCGCCGACGCGGTGAACACGGTCATCCAGACCATCCAGCTTGGCGTGCCGATCGCCCGGGTGGAGCTGATCGACGGCAACAGCGTGCGCGCCGTGAACCAGCACAGCAAGCTGAGCCTGCGCGAGGAGCCGATGCTGCTGATGGAATTCCACGGCTCGCCTGCTGGCGTGAAGGAGCAGGCCGAGGTGGTGCAGGACATCGCCCGCGACCAACACGGCGCCGACTTTGAATGGGCCGACACGCCTGAGGAACGCACGCGCCTGTGGACGGCGCGGCACAACGCCTACTTCGCCGCCGTGCAAAGCCGCCCCGGCTGCCGCTGCATCACCACCGACACCTGCGTGCCCATCAGCCGCCTGGCCGATGCGCTGCTGGACACCGTGGCCGAGGCGGATGCGAGCGGCATCCCCTACTTCCTGGTTGGTCATGTGGGCGACGGCAACTTCCACATGGGCTACCTGATCGACCCCGACGACGCCGATGAACATGCACGCGCCGAGCAGCTCAACCACCAGGTCGTCGCCCGCGCGCTGGCGCTGGGCGGCACCTGCACCGGCGAGCACGGCGTGGGACTGCACAAGATGGGCTTTCTGGTCGACGAGGCCGGAGAGGGCGCGGTGGCGATGATGCGCACCATCAAGCTGGCGCTGGACCCGGACAACATCATGAATCCGGGAAAGGTGTTCGTGGTCTGACGGCGCCGGGGAACGCCGGCGCGGCGGCGCATGCCTGCCTTCGCGGGCCAGTTGCGCTTGTTCCAATACGGTCACGGCAGGAGGAGCGTGTTACGGGTGCCGCCAATCTTTGCCCCTGCGCCCCGCAAAGTGTCGCCTTGGGCAATGCCGTCGATATTGCTGGCACTTCTGATGTACTAGATGGTGACCCAATGCACAAAAACCCATGCAAACCATGATTCCACCCTGTTGCTGGAACGCATTTTGTGAATTATTGTGTTTCACAACTTAAGGCGAGTGTCATACATTGAGCAGCGTTCGTTCTTGGCGCTCGGTTTTACTGATGACACGCGAAGGCGTCGGTAGCTTTACCTGGCTCACAAGCTTACTTTCCCATGCTCACATCGACACCCCCTGGCTCGCGGCCCTTGCCTGCTGGAAGGCTTGGTACTGGTTTCGCAGCGGCGCAACCCCAGACTGGCGTTGCTGAAGCCCAACGACGCCACTCAAGCCGACGCCATTTTGGTGGACGCGACCGATCGCGTGGCCATGGCCTGGGCCAAGGGGCAAACCTGGCTGGCCGACCGCACGGTGATCTGGGTCGACAGCCCCACGCCCGCCCCCGAGGGCCACACCGACATCCGTCGACCGGTCCCATGGCCGGCGCTGCCCATCACCCTGGCCCGAGCGCTGGAAGAAAACGCCATCGCCCACAGCGGGCGACCCGATTTCGGTCACAGCTCCTTCTCCGTATTGCCTCCGACGGAGCAGGCGTCCGATCAAACCCCATCCGAGCGGGTATTGGTGGTGGACGACAGCTTGGCCGTGCGCAACCACTTGCAGTCCCTGCTGGGTGATCATGGATTGAACGTCACGGCGGTGGATTCTGGTGAGGCAGCGGTTTCCGCGATCTCGGCCAACAGCTACAAATGCATTTTGATGGACGTGCTGATGCCGGGCATGGACGGCTATGAAACCTGCCGCCGCATCAAGAGTCTGCCGGGCAAGAAGGCACTGCCCATCGTCATGCTGACCAGCAAGTCTTCGCCATTCGACCGCATTCGCGGAAAAATGGCCGGGTGCGACGCTTATCTGACCAAGCCCGTCAACCCGAATGACCTGCGTGAAACGTTGAGGCACTTCGTGCGCTTCGGCAGCAATTCCCAGTTCTTCTCGAAACTTTAACCGAGACCACCATACGATTGCGCGGCACGTCAAGGTCAAAAAATTTTTCTTCGATATTTGCATCATTTCCCCTGTTTCATTCACTGGAGCTTTTCATGATCAAGAACATTCTCGTCGTCGATGACAGCCAGGTTGATCGCTCGCGCCTGGAGCGCCTATTGAGTTCCGTCGGTTATCAGGTGGCCGCCGCCGACAACGGACAGGCCGCGCTGGACGCGGTCAAGAAAAGCAAGCCGGACTTGATTCTCATGGACGTCAACATGCCGGTCATGGACGGTTTTGCCGCCACGCGCGCCCTGCGTGGCGATGCGGCAACGAAGGATATTCCCGTCGTGATGGTGACCGCCAAGGATCAGAAAGCCGACAAGGCCTGGGGCCAGATGCTGGGCGCGAAAGGCTACGTGACCAAGCCCTTTACCGACGAAGACGTGCTGTCGGTGGTGCGCTCGCTGTAAAGCGCCGCAACCCTCAGCTTGCCAGACAGCCAACCGACTGCCTCATGAACTCCGTACAGCCACATTCGGATCGGACCTTGGCCGACGCACTCGCTGGCGCCGGCTTGCTCCCGCCCGTGCAGGCGCTGATGCAGGGGTTCGTGTGGGACGTCCCCTCGCCCGCGCAGTCGCTGCCGGTCGAAGCGCTTGATGCAGGCTTGGAGCCGAGCACTGGCGCAAGCCCTGCGATGGCGTTGGGCGAATCTCCACTGGTCGCGCCACTTGCCGAAGCCGGGCTTTGGCAGCGCCAGGGCTTCAAGGTGGGCACCTTGGGACTGATGATCGGGTACGCCGACAGCAGCGAACTGACGGAAGTTCCGCCACTTCATCCACTGCCGAATGCACCGGCCTGGCTGCTTGGCATGGCCAACCTGCACGGCAACACCATCGTGGTTTTCGATCTGGCCAATTATTTGCGGCTGGATTTGGCCCATGCATCCAACCCATTGCCAAATACAAGCATTTCAGGGCAGCAGATGCTCTTGATTCTGTCGCATGGCCCAGATGCGGCAGGCGTCATCATTCAAGGACTGCCCGAGCGCCTGCGGCTATCGCCGGAGCATCAAACCGCCTCCGAATTGGCGCCGGAGATTTTGCTACCCCACGTGCGCGGCACGTTTTTGATTGATGAGCAGATATGGTTTGACTTGAATCATCACAGTCTGCTGGAAGCGTTGGAGCAAGAGCTTCAGAAGCACTGATCACGTGAGTGCCGATCAATATTTTTGACTGATTTCCTGAGGGCTTATTTATGAAATATCGGATTTCTGAAATTTGGCGCATGGGCACCATGGTCATTGCCGCCATGCTGTTGGGGGGCTGTAATCCGACGGACGGCGCCAAGAGCACCAGCGTTGATGCGGCGCCGGTTAATCAAGCTGCCAGCGGCGGTCTGAACGTCAAGCACGTACGCGTTGGAGTGGATGCCAACTTCCCTCCCATGGTGTACCGGGATGCGAGAGGCCAACTGGTCGGGTATGACATCGACTTGTCGCGTGAAGCCTTCAAGCGAATGGGCGCCGAAGTCGAATACCACGACCTTCATTGGGGTGCCAAGGACGACGAACTGCTCAAATTCAAGAACGTCGACATGTTCTGGTCGGGCGTGAACATTTCCCCCGCTCGCGCGGAAGTGTATGAGTTCTCCGCCCCCTACCTGGCTAACAAGCAGATCGTGGTGGTGCCCGTGAATTCACCCATTCGCACCATCGCGGATCTTGGCGGCAAGCGCGTCGGCGTGCAGCGCGGCAGTTCGCTGCTGCCACGCCTGGAAGCGATTCAGGGGCCGGAGGGCCGAATCCAGAGTGTTGAAACATTCGAAGAATACGCGGGCATTCTCGTCTCGATGCTGGAAGGGAAACTGGACGCCGGATTAATGGGTTCAGTGGCGCTCGATTACTACCAGAAAAACACCCCGGGCAAATTCAGAATCCTGGACGAAAACCTGGGCGAAACCAATATGGCCGTGGCGTTCCGCAAGGAAGATCGCAACTTTGTCGAAAACTTCAACAAGGTATTAGAGGCCATGAAGGCAGACGGCACCACGGAAAGAATCCGCGCGCGCTGGTTTGACAACAAAGCATAAGAATTCTTTCGCACATTGCGCATAGTGAGGTCTGCACATGAATGCAACTTTTATTCGTAGAGCCCTTTTGGTGCTGCTGGCGCTGGTCGTGGCGGCGCTGGCGGGCCTGGCGCTCTCTTTCTTCCAGTTGCAACGCGCATCCAGCGCGCTGAGTGAAGCGGAATCCAACCGCGTGCTCTCCTACCAGCTTGCCATGGAGTTGCGGCAGAGCTCGGATGACTTGACGCGTTTGGCCCGGGCGGCGGTGGCCACTGGCGATCCGGAGTACGAGCGGCAATACAACACCGTGCTGGCCATTCGTAACGGCGAACTGCCACGGCCAACGAACTATCACCACGTGTATTGGGACTTGGTCGACCCCGAGCGGCCCGCCAAGCCACGTGCCGACACACCCGACCTGACACCCTTGCATGACCGCATGCAGAAAGCCGGCTTCGCCGCGGATGAGCTGGAACTGGTGACGCAGTCCGAACAGAACTCCGGCGCGCTGGCGGAAAAGGAGCTTGTCGCGCTGAACATGGCCAAGGGCAAATTCAAGAACCCGCAAGGCGAGTTTCTGCGCCTGGGCCCCATCGACCGTGACAGCGCGTTGAAACTGGTGTTCGGCAACGAATATCAGCGTGAAAAAGCCACCGTGATGCGGCCGCTGGAGCAGTTTTTCGTCAAGATGGAGCAGCGCTTGAACACGGCGGTGTCGGATGCCACGACTGGACAGTTCCGGGCACAGGTGCTGTTCGTGAGCATGATCGCCTTGTCGCT
Source organism: Pseudomonadota bacterium (assembly GCA_030538085.1). Lineage (GTDB taxonomy): Bacteria > Pseudomonadota > Gammaproteobacteria > Burkholderiales > Burkholderiaceae_C > Ottowia. The sequence continues at coordinate 42,081 of JAUNUR010000007.1, forward strand.
GGCGCTGATCGGCGCGCTGATTTATTTCGGTCGCAAGCAGTCTCGAATGGACCTCGCCGAACGGGCGCTGGCACAGAAGAAAGCGGAAGAAGAAAACGAACAGCTGAACAACTCCGTGATCAGCGTGCTGCAGGCCGTGAACGAGTTGTCACAACGTGATCTGACGGTGAAAGCGCCCGTGACGGAGGACGTGATTGGCACGGTATCGGCCTCAATCAACGCGCTGGCCGACGAAACCTCGCGCGTGTTGCACGGCGTGACCACCATTGCCGGTCAGGTGGAGCAGGTGTCGGGCAACGTGAAGTCGCAGGCCGATCTGGTGACGCAGACCGCCGACAACGAACGCGCCAGCGTGGCGCAGATGGTGGACGCGCTGCTGGACGCCACGCAGACCATGAACCAGGTGGCCGCCCTGGCGGAGCAGTCGAACGACTCCGCCGAGAAGGCGACCGTGGCGACCGACAACGCGCTGGGCACGGTGAACGACACAGTCAAGGGCATGGAGGCGATTCGCGAAACCATTGCCGAAACGGAAAAGCGCATCAAGCGTCTGGGCGAACGTTCGCAAGAGATTTCAGGCATCGTGAACCTCATCAACACGATTTCGGAACGCACGCACGTGCTGGCGCTGAATGCATCCATGCAGGCGGCGGTGGCCGGTGAAGCGGGGCGCGGCTTCGCGGTGGTGGCAGAAGAAGTGCAGCGACTGGCTGAAAGCTCGCGTAACGCCACGCAGCAGATCGGTACGCTGGTGAACAACATCCAGCAGGAAACCAACGAAACGATCAGCACGGTGAACCGCACGATTGGCCAGGTGGTCGAGGGTTCGGAACAGGCGCAGAAGGCCGGCGAGCAGATGCGCCAGACGCAGGAGATCACGGGCCAACTGGTGGCTCAGGTGCGAAGCATCGCGCACGCATCGGAACAACAGAAAGCCATGTCGGCGCAGTTGCTCGAAGCGGTGCAGAAGATTGGTGAGTCGACCGACCAGACGGCCCAGCAGATCGAGGCGCAGAACAAGGAAACCGACACCCTGCTCGACGCCGCGCGTCGGCTGGTGGAGTCGGTGAGCGTGTTCAAGCTCCCGGCGTCGGTCTGAACGGTTTCGCGCGCTGCTTCATGGCCCGCTCGAAAGGATTTTCGAGGTGAAACTTCACGATTTGATCGAAGCCTTGGCTGGCGAGATCGAGCTTGTCCAGCCCGACCTGAACCGGGCGCTGGACGAACTGGCGCAGCGCGAGATCGACGAGCCGGAGTTCATGGACGCGCTGGACCAGTACAGCGGCCAGGCCCAGCGCATGGGCGAGGCGGCCGAAATGGCCGGTTTTCCTGGTCTGCAACAAGTGTGCGAGCACGTGCTGGAAAACACGCTCATGATCGCGGCCTACGAACGCGCGGAGCGAGAACCCACGCTGCAGTTCCTGCGCCGATGGCCGGCGCTGGTGGTGCATTACCTGCGCAACATGAGCGATCCGTCCACGGCCGCGGGCCTGGTGGACCATCTGCGCATGGCTCCCAGCCCGATGGATGAAGAGCGCGCCTTGCGGGTCATGCACCAGCTGGGCTCCATGCCGCAGGCCAGCATCCAGGATGCTCACGCCGCGCATTCCACGCGCCCGGTGCTGGCGTCTCCACACGATGTGGAGCTGGTGATTCCGGAAGACGTGGATCAGAAGCTGCTGGAAGGCTTCATGCAGGAAGCGCCGGGACAAGGCCGCCACCTGGTGGAGCTGGCCCGCAACATGGCGGCGGGCGAAGGCGACAGCTCCGACATCGTGGCGGCCAAGCGCATCGCCCACACCATGAAGGGCTCCGGCGCCACCATCGGCCTGCGCGGGCTGGCATCGCTGGGCCACCATTTCGAGGACATCCTCGAACACTTCGAAGAACAGGGCAGCCATGTCGCCAAACCGGTGGCCGACGTGCTGCTGGACGCCGCCTACTGCCTGGAGCAGATGGTTGGCTACGTGATCGGCGACGACGAGTACCCGCAGCAGGCACAGGCCGTGCTGCAAAGCGTGCTCGACATGGCCAACCGGATCGATCACGGCGAATCGCTGGACGAGCCGCTGTCGCGCGCGCTGATGAACGCGCACGACAGCGAGGCCGCGGGCGACGTGGCGCTGCGTGAGGCGCCCGCCGCCGTGCGCGTCGAGCGCAAGGCCCCGGTGGCCGCGGGCGCCGCGCTGCGGGTGTCGCTGGACCGCGTGGAAGAGCTTTTTCGCGTGTCGGGCGAGGTGTCGGTACACACCGCCGCGATGGAAACGCGCATCAAGAACCTGACGGATGGCGCCAAGGAACTGCTGGAGCAGAACCTGCGCGTGCAGCGGCGCCTGTTCGAGCTGGAAACGCTGGTCGACGTGCGCGCCCTGACCATGATGCGGGGCCGTTCGCAGCGCGCCGAGGGCGCGCACTTCGACCCTCTTGAGATGGACCAGTACAGCGAGCTGCACAGCACGGCGCACGCGTTGGTCGAAGAAGCCGCTGACGCACGCATGCTGGCGCACCGCATGGAAGAGGGCATCGCCCAACTGTCGGGCATGCAGACGAAGCAGCAGTTGTTGTCGCGCGACTTGCAGCACCTGGTGATGGCCACGCGCATGGCGGAAGTGGGCGTGCTTGAATCACGCTTGCAGCGCAACGTGAGGACGACGTGCCAGGCCACGGGCAAACAGGCCGAGCTGGTATTGAACGGGGGCGCCACGCTGATCGACAGCGATGTGCTCAACCGGCTGGCGGAGCCGCTGCTGCACCTGATCCGCAATGCCATCGACCACGGACTGGAATCGCCCGCCGACCGCCGCCGCGAAGGCAAGCCCGAAAGCGGCACCATCACGCTCGACTTCACTCGTCAGGGACAGCAGGTGGTGCTGCGCTGCGAAGACGACGGCCGCGGCCTTGACCTGCTGGCCATCCAGCAGCGCGCCGTGGAGCGCGGGCTCATCGTCAGCGGACTGGCCATGAGCGAGGAAGAAGTTTCACGGCTGATCCTGATGCCGGGCTTTTCCACCCGCGACGCGGTCAGCGAAGTCTCGGGCCGCGGCGTCGGTCTGGACGTGGTGCGCGAATGGGTCAGCGGCGTCAACGGCACCATTCGCATCCAGTCACGCCCCCGGCAGGGCTGCGTGATCGAGCTGCGTTTCGCCGCCTCGCTGTCCACCGTCCAATCGCTGGTGGTTGAGATTCATGACGAGCGCTTCGCGCTGCCCTCGGTGCAGGTCGAGCAAGCCGTGCCGCGCGGCGTCGGCCGGTTCGAGCAACTGGGCGACCGACTCATCTACCACCACAACAAGCGGGCCATCCCGGCCACTCATCTGGCGCAGCTGGTGGGACTTCCGGTGGATGAGGCCAGGCCGCTCGACGAATACGACGTGGTCGTGCTGACGCTGCACAACAAGCTGCACGCGCTGGCCGTGGACCGCCTGCTGGACGCGCGTGAACTGCTGGTCAAGCACCCTGGGCGATTCGCCCGGCACGTGCGGGGCGTGGCGGGCTTGTCGATCCTGGGCGATGGCGGCGTGTGCGTCAACCTGGATCTGGCGCAACTGCTTCAGGGCGAGGTACGGCAGGCCGTCATCGGCAAGCGGCCCGAGGCGGCGATCAGCGTCAAGCGTGATCTGCCGTCGGTGCTGATCGTGGACGATGCGCTGTCGGTTCGCAACTCGCTGCAGCAGTTGGTCGAAGACGCCGGTTTCCGCGCCGAAACCGCGCGCGATGGCCTGGAGGCAATCAACGCGCTGCGGGCTTTCAGGCCCGACATCGTGCTGACCGACCTGGAGATGCCCAACATGAACGGCGTGGAACTGACCGCCCACATCCGCGCCAACGATCACATGAAGTCCATGCCGGTGATCATGATCACCTCGCGATCGCAAGACAAGCATCGCCGGCTGGCGGAGACGGCGGGGGTCGACACCTACATCACCAAGCCGTACAGTGAAAGCGAACTGCTGCACACCATTCGCCAGGCCGTAGCCACGCCCGCTGCAGGCATGAACCCATGAACATCGCCTCATCCCCTGTCCAGGCCCCCGAGCAATATGTGCTGCTGCGCGCCGACGATCTGCGCCTGCTGCTGCCCAGCACCGACGTCGGGCCAGCCGAACACTTCAGCGGCTTGCTGGAACCGCTGGACGGCTCCGGTCTGCTGTGCAACCCGGCGGACCCCGAAGGCGCGGCGTTCTACGTGGCGTTGTCGTCCAGCATGAAGCCCCTGCCCGAAGCGCCGGTTGACCGTTTTCTGACCACCACGCTCGGCGACTCCGGCGCCTCCTTGCGCTGGTGCTGGAGCGAGGTGCGCATGCTGGCATCCAGCGCCGTCACGCCCCAGCCACTGCCGCAGGCGCTGCGCGCGCCGTATTCGCCCATCGCGGAATTCACCGTGTTCGAAGACCACATCGTTTTCTTCTGCGACGCGGCTCGCGTGGCGGACTTCGTCTTTGCCCACAGGACATGACCATGGCGACGGATTTGCAGACGCTCCCGGAGCCGGCCAGCGACCACGACAACACGCCGCAGGACACCGCGCCGCGCGCCACCGCGCGGTTGCTGGAATACGCGCCCGGTCACTACGTGGCCCTGCCGCCGCACGCCACGCTGGAAGTGGTGGAGCAGCCCACCGTCGTGCCCGTTCCCGGCGCGCCCTACTACGCCCATGGTCTGATGGCATGGCAAGGCACCTGGATTCCGCTGATTCACCTCGAATCCATCGTCCGCGCCTACGTCTCGGTGCCACTGCCGCCGATTCCGCGCTACTGCCTCGTCACGGCTTATCAAGCGGCGCCGGGGGCAGAGATTCAACATGGCGCGATCGCGCTGCCCCGCTTGCCGCAATTCACCACGGTCACCGACAACGATGCCTGCCCCTTGCCGACCGACAGCGACGTCTGGCCGCTGCTGGCCATGTCGTGCTTTCACTCGGGCGAGCATCAAATCCCCATCATCGACACGGGCCGCCTGTTCACGCTCTATCACGGCTGACGCCTCGGCCGCTGAGTGGTTTGGCAACGCGCGCCACAACCCCGAATCCCGAGCACGAAGGAGGGTCAACGCATCATGCACCCGATCCGCGCCACGCTGGGTGCGCCTACCGGCGCGGCACGCCCATCGCGGAACACAGGTCGCTGAAACCGCACATCCCGGCTTCAGCACCGCCCGTCGCTTTTTCAGTCAATTTAGGCCGCCCAGCACTTTGCGGCTCAAGCATGTTGTGCCACAATCACGTACCCAAAATACTTATAACAATGCCTATAGCATTGGCACATCAAGACAAAAGGGGATGTCTATATGAATCGCATTTTGACACTGTGCGCCAGCGGCGCCTTCCTGGTGACGGTGCTCGGCGCTTGCGCGCAGACTCCTACCGATCCGGCAGCGCCGCCGGACACCATCCGCATCTGCGATGACACCGGCTGCTCATACCGGCCTCGCAGCGGCGGCACCTTCAACCCGAATGCCGGAGTCGATTCCGAACAAGAGCGCCGCATGGCCGCCTTGACCGACATGGCCAAGGCCGATCCGCGCGCCGCCTACGACCTGGGGCTGCGCTATTACCGTGGCGACGGGGTCGAGCAGAACAGCTACCGCGCCATTGAGTTCATGCGCAGCGCTGGCGAGCGTGGCGACGTGCGCGCGCAAGCCGCGCTGGGCAAGTTTTACCTCATGGGAGTCGAGGAAATGGGCTCCGACCCGGCAGAGGCCGAGAAGTGGCTTGGCATGGCGGTCGAGCGTGGCGACAAGGAATCGGAAAAACTGCTGGCCGAAGCCCGCACCGCCAAGAAAAACGAGGCCGACCTGCGCCGCTGGGTAGAGGCGCACCACGCCGCCTGGCGCGGCTGGTGGGTCAGCGGCTACACCTACCGCACCTACTGGCGCGACAGCGCCTGGTATTACTATTGAGATTCCGCAACCCGCGCGGCGCCACATATGCAGGTTCGCGACGCGGATACACCGCACGGCCCAGAGGGAGGGCCGTTTTCACTTGACTCGATATTCCAGGAGATTCCATGATTCCCAAGCAACTGTGCGTCGGCGCCGCAGCCGTTCTGTCCGCCTTTGCCCTGACCGGTTGTGTGACGCCCGGCGGCGGCATGCTGAAAACCGGCAATTCACCCACCGCCGTGAGCGGCGCGGCGGGCGGTAGCACCAGCGCTGGCGCGGCCGAGAGCCTGGAGCGTTGCGACGCTCCCCTGGGCACGCTGGCCGTGGACGACGGACGCGACAAGGAGTGGTGGGGCAGCTTTGGCGCCGCCACGCAAATCACCTCGATCGAGCCCCTGCTGCGCCTGGCCGTGCAGCAGTCCAACTGCTTCGTGATCACCTCCATGGGCAACAGCCGCCTGGATGGCCGGATGTCGGCCATCACCGCCAAGCAGCGCAACTCAGGCGAATTCCGTGCTGGCTCGCGTCAGCAAAAAGGCCAGCGCGTGGCCGCCGACTATTACATGGAGCCGTCCATCGTCATCAACAACGATGCCACTGGCCAGTTGATGGGTGCCCTGGGCGGCCTGATTGGCCGCGGCGGCGCCCTGCTCGGTGCCGGGATGCAAAGCAAGGTATCGGTGGTGACCTTGTCGCTCTTCGATATCCGCTCGGGTGTGCAGATCTCGGCGGCGGAAGGCAATGCCACGGCCACCAACTTCGGCGCCGCGCTGGGCGCCATCGGTGGCGGCGCGGCCGGCGGCCTGAGTGGTTTCTCGCGCACACCGGAAGGCAAGGCCACGGTGGCGGCCTTCATCGACTCGTACAACAAGATGGTCGTGGCGCTGCGCAGCTACAAGGCGCAGGAAGTCAAGGGCGGCCTGGGCCGTGGTGGTGTGCTGAAAGTCGGCCAGTAAACCGCGAACTCTCGCACTTGCTCAAAAAAGCCTCCCCTCGGGAGGCTTTTTTGTTTTGTCCATCGCGCATCGCCGATCCGCGATGCGCGGCGCGCCTTATTCCAACTCCAGATCAAAACTGCAATATCTCGTCATTCCAGCGCAAGCCGGAATCCAGACAGCCGTGCGCTGGGCAACATGGCTCCCGGCCTTCGCCGGGATGGGTGATTGGCGCCTTGAAGCAGAAATGGAATTACAAAGACACCAACCCGCTCAATTCGGCGCCACACCGAGCGCGCGCACGGTTTCAACGTCCAGATAGCCATGCACCGGCAAGCCGCGCGCCTGCTGGTAGCGGGCCACGGCATTGAGCGTGGGAGGCGCCAGCACGCCATCGGCCGGACCGGGGCTGAAGCCGGCCGATGTCAGGGCGCGCTGTACGTCGCGGATCTTGTCCGGAGACGTGTTGGTCTCGCACATCACTTCGCGGCGCTCCTCGCGCGGCTCGGACACCTTGACCTGCCAGGTCAGTGTTTCGTACTGTGCCGGCACATCCACCCAGCGCGTGCTGGCGGGCTGATCGACGACCTGGCGCGTTTCGGTGCGGTAAACCGCCGGCACCACCTCGTCACGCACACTGGCCTCGCGCGTGACGATCTGGCGCGACAGCGGCTGCACCATCTCGGGCACCGGCACGTCGCGCATGCCGGCGGACTGCACCAGTTCATAGCGGGTGACGTCCTGCGTCTGCGCCGGCACCGGCACCTGGCGCGTGGTCTCGGGCCGTACCAGCACTTGCTTGGCCACCGTTTTGTAAGTGGCGGGCACGCGCACGGTCTCGGTGCGGGCCGGCTCGACCTGCACGCGGCGCTTGATGGTGCGGTAAGCGCCCACTTGCTCCACCAGGCGCACGCCTGCAGGCTGCTCGGGCACATAGCGGTTCACGTTGCGGTATTCGGCCGGGATGCGTACTTCGCGCACCCAGGCGTCGGGCGCCACGGAGGCGTCGATCTGCACCAGCGGACGGCCCGCCACGGCAGCGGCGCGCAGCACCGGCTCGCCACTGGGGGTGGCCGTCAATTCGCCGTTGGCGTCGAACTTGTAGCCCATGGCGCGAGCGCGCTCGAAATCGACCTCTTGCCGGTACACGCTGTGGTACTGGGCCGGCACGTGCACGGTACGGGTGATGCCCTCGCGCACCACCGCCTGGCGCGTCACGCTCTTGTATTCGGCGGGCACGGCCACGTCGCTGGTGGTGGCGGGCGCCTTGAGCACCTGGCGCGTCACGGCCTGGTATTGCGCCGGCACCTCGACCAGGCACCACACATCGTCTTCAAGCTGGGTGTTGTCGGACGGCGTCATGCCGGTGTCGAGCACGCCGCGCGATGCCCCGCCGCTGGCCGCCGGCACCAGGCTGCGCCCGTCCACCTTGTAGCCCTTGAACTCGCCGGAGGGATCGACCACGAAGCCGCGCACCGGCACGACCTCGACCGCCTGCGCCACCCAGGCACGGCCCCGGCGCCATTCGCGGTAGGGCTCGCTGATCTTGACCTGCTCGGTGACGATCTCGTAGGCGGCGGGCACCTCGACCTTGCGCACCGTGGCGGGACGCACCTCGACCTGGTCGACCACGGTCTGCATCACGGGCGGCAGGGTCTGCACCTTGGTGGTGGCCTCGGCGCGCAGGCGCTGCTCGGCCACGCTGCGCATGGGCAGGCGCACCGGCACGTAGCGCAACACCTCGGGGCGCACCAGCACGCGCTCGACCTCGGTGCGGTAGCGCGGCTCGATGATCTCGGTGCGGGTGGTGCCCTCGGGACGGATCATCACCGTCTCCTCGACCTCCTTGTAGACCGCCGGCACCACGCGCTGGATGGTGTGCTCGGGCACGTCCACCACGCGCTCCATCACCGTCTTGTAGACGGGCGGCACGACTTCGACGCGCTGCCCCGCCTCGCGCGTGACCATCTGCTCGGTGCTGCTCTTGAAGATCGGCGCCAACGGCTCTTCGCGCGTGCCGGCGGGACGCACCACCACGTTTTCGGTGACGGTGCTCAGCTCGGCCGGCACGGCCACCTGGCGGCGCGTCTCTGGCTGCACCAGAACCTGCTCGGTCACGGTCTTGTAGGTGGCGGGCACCACCTCTTCACGGCGAGTGGCGGGGGCGATCAGCACCTGCTCGCTGCGGGTTTCGAACTTGGCCGGGTACAGGATGTTGGCGAAGCACTGGTTGGCCGCGCGCGGAGGCGGAGGCGCCACTTGCTGCGCTACGGAGGTGGCCGCGGGAGGCACCGGGCGCGGCAGGTTGCCCGAAAAGCCGTTGTCGCACTGCGCCATGGTGGCGCGCACCGGCTGCCCAGCGGCGTCGCTGTACAGGTTGAGCGGCATGTCGGGGCTGAACGGCACCCACTTGCCCACCAGCTCGGGCGTGATGTCGGGGCGGCCCTTGACGTGGCGGATACCCAGGTCACAGGCGCCGCGGGCGTAGTCGGCGGCGCTGTAGCGCAGCCCGGCGGCCTGCGCGGTGGCGCTGGATAGCTCGCTCAGCCGGATGGTGCGCACGCTGGCCTCGCCGGCCTTGCGGGCGGGCTTGCGGTCGGTGACGGGGCGGTAGAAACGCGCCGTGCCGGCCTGCACGGCGGCATCGCATTCGGCGGCGGTGTCGTAGCCGACGTTGCCATGCTGGTCGGTGACCATGCCGGCCTGTGCAACGGTGGCCAGCAGCAGACCACCGCCCAGCAGCATGGCCGAGCCGATAGGACGTTGGGTTTTCTTGGGAGTCGACTTCATGGTGCACTTCCTCGCGCGAACGAACCCGCTCCAGCGAGGGCGGGCATACGACCTTAAATAGTAACCGCAGGTGACCCGAAAAGGGTCGATCTGGCGGGCACTTGCGCGCCAAATGCAACACAGTGCTTGAATTCTTTCGGGGCGGCGGCGGCGGCGCCGTCAACGCGGCATGCCTGCGCACCTTCCCTGCCGGCGCCAGAAAGCGCTGACGGGCAGGTTCGCCGAGGTCTTCGAGGACAGGCTTTGAGCGCCTTCTCTTTCGAGGTTTTGCCAGCGGACAGCGGCTTGCTGTCAGGCGTGCTGATCCAGCACGCATGCGTCGCCCGACCTGCGCGACTCAAACTCCCACGCGCGCCAGAACCTTGAAGAGGTGGCTCGGACACTGTTTCGCGTTCAAGAGAACAACTGATTCGTGGATGCAATGACGAAATGACCTCGCTGCGCTTCGATGATGGCGGCTGCGCCGCCATGACTCCAACCGAGTGCGAAGTGGCTCGCCCACCACCGACGTCATTTCGTCATGACGCGCGCAGCGGCGAAGTTATTTCGTCATATCCCCTAAAAAGCTCAGCCGCGCGGGCCGTGCCCCAGCATGTCAATGCGCGCGGGCGGCAAATTGGCGAGCACGCGCTCGCGCCCTTGCTGCACCAGCCCCGCCGCCTGCCACAGCGACGGGCCATGCAGCGCATAGGTGAACTGCAGCAGGCGCCCGCCTGGCGCCAGCGCCTGCGCGCCGGCCTGCAGGATACGCTGGCGCACGGGCAGCGGGATCGACAGCAGCGGCAGGCCCGACACGATGAAGGCCACCGGCAACGGCACACCACTCTCGTCGCTCGGCCAGCCCGCCGATTGACACAGGCCGACCAGCTCGGCGGCGTCGCCATGCACCACATGGATCAGTGGAAAACGCCGACGCAGGTATGCCGCCAATGCCGCCGACTGCTCGATCACCACCAGCCGCTCGGGCGCTACGCCACGCGCCAGCAAGGCCGCCGTGATGACGCCGGTGCCGCCGCCAAGTTCGACCACCACCCCCGGCGCGGCCGGATCCACCCAGGCGGCCATGCGGCTGGCCAGCCGGGGCGAGCTGGCGCAAATGGCACCCACCGTACCCGGCTGGGCCACCAGTTCGCGCAGGAACAGGGATTGGGGCGAACGCGCCACCGCGCGATCCACAGCACGGCGCATGCGGGCCACGCCCACGCGCGCGGCGCGCATCGCCAGCGGCGGACCGGCGTCACGCCGCTGGAGCAGCGTCAGACGCGGGCGCGCATCACCGTTGCGAACCACGAATCGGGGCGGAGAAAAGCGCATGCGGAAAATTCCGGGCTGGAGTTCGAAGCGCGCAGCTTACAACGTCCGGCGGTACGGCGGCCAGCGGCGGGGCATCATTTTCTATTTCAGGCAACTATTTGCAGGACGGCGTACTAGCCTCGCAGACGCTCGATCAGGCCGTTCAGCTCCTCCAGCGAACCGAAGTGAATCGCCACCTCGCCCGCCTGCTCCACGCCGCCAGCGCGCTTGGTGCGCTTTTTCACGCGCACCTCGACCTGCGCGGTCAGCAGATCGGACAGCTCTTCCTCGACCCGACGCACGTCGCCCGACTTGTCGGCATGGGGTTTTCGCGGCGCGGTGAGATTGAATTCAGCCCCCAGCTTCTTGACCAGCGCCTCGGTCTCGCGCACCGACATGTTCCGGGCCGTCACCTGGTGGGCCGCCGTGATTTGCGTGGCGCCGTCCAGCGCCAGCAGCGCGCGCGCGTGGCCCATGTCGATGTCGCCGGCCATCAGCATGGTCTGCACGGCGGGTGTCAGTTGCAGCAGGCGCAGCAGGTTGCTGGCGGCGCTGCGGCTCTTGCCCACGGCCTGCGCGGCCTGCTCGTGCGTCAGGCCGAAGTCCTCGGTCAGGCGGCGGATGCCCTGCGCCTCTTCCAGCGGGTTGAGATCCTCGCGCTGGATGTTCTCGATCAGCGCCATGGCGGCGGCGGCCTCGTCGGGCACCTCGCGCACCAGCACCGGCACCTCGGTCAGGCCCGCCAGTCGTGCGGCGCGAAAGCGGCGCTCGCCAGCGATGATTTCGTAGTCTGCGGCCCCGCCCTGCCCCAGGCGCCGCACCAGGATGGGCTGCATGATGCCCTGCGCCTTGATGGATTCGGCCAGCTCGTACAGCGCACCCTCGTCCATGCGCGTGCGCGGCTGGTACTGGCCGGGCACCATGTCATCCAGCGCCAGCATCATGGGTGTGCCAGCCGGCGTGGTGGGCGCGTCATCGGCCCCCGCGCCCAGCGACAGCGAAGGCCCGAGCAGCGCATCCAGGCCGCGGCCAAGGCCCTTGGGTTTCTTGGTAACCATCAAACAATCCTCATGTGGGCGCCGCCTCCGCAGGCGTTTGCGCCGCACAAGGCGCAGAACTATACCGAACGCCACCGGGGCGGCCCATCAGGCGCCCGCCGCGCGGGGCATCGGCACGTCCGTGCTCAACGTCAGCAGCAGCGCATGCCCCTCGCCCCAGTCGCCCAGGCTGGAATCCGCGCCAAGGCTGCCCCGCGCGCCCAGGTAAGCGACGTCGCTGCCCCAATCGGCGGCCAGCCGGCTGGCGGATTCAAGGCCGCAGAACGGGTCGTCGCCACTGGCGACCAGAATGCTTTTGAACGGCAGGCGCTGCCGGGCCACGGGCGCCCAGCCGGGTATCCGCTGGCGGAGATCTTCGCGCTCGACATCGAGCGGCGCCACCAGCAGCGCACCAGCCACGCGCGCCACATGGCGCGAATGCGCGGCCCACCAGGCGGCGAGGATGCAGCCCAGACCGTGCGCGGCCAGCAGCAGCGGGCCGCTGGTGGACAGCACGGCCTCCTCCAGCCGCGCCGTCCAGTCACCACGCAGCGGACGCCGCCAATCGTGCTGCTCCACCCGCTGGTAGCCATGCAGCGCCTCCCAGCGCGTCTGCCAATAGCCGGGGCCGCTTCCTTGCCAGCCGGGGAGGATGAGCACAGCGGGCCGATTCACCAGTTTGCTCGAAAATTAATAGCTTCAAACTCTTGATTTATAAGGGCTGGAGCCGTATTTCATTGAAAAACCCGCTTCAACGCAACCCGCGTTGCACCATCTCGTGCGCGAAGGCGATGAACGCCTGGCTGCCCCTGGCCGATGGGTCGAACACCACGCCCGGCAGGCCGTAGCTGGGCGCCTCGGCCAGACGCACGTTGCGCGGGATGACGGTGTCGAACACCTTGTCGCCATAGTGCGCCTTGAGCTGTTCGCTGACCTGCAGCTGCAGCGTGATGCGCGGGTCGAACATCACGCGCAGCAAGCCGATGAGCTTGAGATCACGGTTCAGGTTGGCGTGCACCTGCTTGATGGTGTTGGTCAGATCGGCCAGGCCTTCGAGCGCGAAGTACTCGCACTGCATGGGCACGATCACGCCCTGCGCCGCGCACAGGCCGTTCAGCGTCAGCATGCTCAGGGACGGCGGGCAGTCGATCAGCACGAAGTCGTAATCGGCGGCCACGCGGGCCAGCGCCTCTTTCAGGCGGCGCTCGCGGCGCTCCTCGCCCACCAGCTCGACCTCGGCGCCGGCCAGCTCGCGGTTGGCGCCCAGCACGGCGTAGGGACAGCCGGCCTCCTTCAGCTTGTCGGGCAGCACGGCGGCTTCGGCGATGGTGGCGGACTCGATCAGCACGTCGTACACCGAGCGCGCCAGCGTGCGCTTGTCAACACCCGAGCCCATGGTGGCATTGCCCTGGGGATCCAGATCCACCAGCAGCACACGCTGGCCGATCTTGGCCAGTCCAGCGGCCAGGTTGACGGTGGTGGTGGTTTTACCGACGCCGCCTTTCTGGTTGGCGATACAGAAAATTTTCATTGCTTTTGAATCGCCAGCTTCAAACCGAAGGCGAGCAGGATGGAACCTGCGATTCTATTCAACCTAGAAATGGCAGTTGGATGCGCCCGAGCGTGCCGTGATGGGCGTGCCAAGCAAGACGCGAGGACGCGGCAGGCTCGTGCCTGCAAGGACGAGCAACGCCGCATGGCGCGGCCAGCGCGGTGCGATCGGGTGCATAGCGCGCTCACCCAACCGGTGAGTGTGATCGAAGCTGCGAAAGCCAGTGCCCATACCAGTTATCCAAGGATGGCGAGCGGTCAACTGCCGTTTCTAGGTTCAGCCAAAGGCTGGCGCGGGGCTGACTCGCCGCCTCGCCGGGGTGAAACAAGAAGGCCGCGCCGTGAATGTAGCCGCCAGTCAGCACGCGATGCACCCTTGCCAGCGATCCCGGATACCCAACCAAGGGAACGCCGCCCCTCGTCAAGAATTCTGCCGGCCCCCCAGATTCGCCACCAGCGCACCGACAAGACCGCACGCCGCGCCCGCCAAGGCCATCGTCAGCCACAGCGGCCATTGCGCACCCAAGCGCTCCGCACCAGTAACCAGCCCGAACACGGCCATCAGCAACGCACACAACCCCGCCCCCAACAGCGGCGCCTGCCAAAGCAGCGCGGCACCGCGCCGCAGATTCAGCAGCATCGCCAGCGGAAACAGCAGCGTGAACGCAGCCCCCAGCCCGACCACCACGCCCAGGGTCAGCATGGCCACCGTCAGCGCCACCATCGACGCGGGCCAATCGCCACTCTCCAGCCGGGCGAACACCGGCCACAACACCGCCAGCACCGGCCCGGCACTCAACCCAGCCCCCAGCGCCAGCCTGAAGGGCACGTCGCGATACCACGGATCAGCCATTTCCCCCCTCCTCTCGCCGCAGCCAGACAATGCAGCGCTCCGCATCCAGCCCCGGCACCCGCAATGGTTCCACGTGAAACACCTCAACTCCCACCGGCAGCGCGGCGATTTCGTCCGCTGGGTGCTTGCCCTTCATCGCCATCCAGACGCCACCCTCGGCCAGGGCACCGTCCGACCATTGCACGAAATCAGGCAAGGAGGCAAAGGCACGCGAGATCACCACGCCATACGGATCGCGCAGGGTTTCTACCCTCGCATGCACGCCGCACAGATTGGGCAACCCCAGTGTGCCCGCCGCCTGCTGAATGAACGCGGCCTTCTTGCCCACGGTATCCACGCAATCCACGCCAATCTCCGGGCAACAGATGGCGATCACCACGCCCGGCAGACCGCCGCCGGAGCCAACATCCAGCAGCCGGAGCGCCCGCCCCTGCGTGTGGCGGCGCAGCGGCGCGATAACGGACAGGCTGTCCAGCAGGTGGTGCGTGAGCATTTCCTCTGGGTCGCGCACCGCCGTCAGGTTGTAAACCTTGTTCCACTTGCCCAGCGAATCCAGGTAGGCCAGCAACTGGCGCTGCTGGTCAGCCGTCAGCGACAGACCGAGCGCGGCCAAGCCCTCGGCCAGCCGGGTAGCCCAGGCGTGGCGCGCGTCATCCGCGCTGAAATTGACAAAGTGCGGCGAACTCACAGCAGCATTTGAAGCCAGAAAAAACCGACCCCCAACAGACTGACCGGCACCTGCAGAACCAGCCCCAGCACCACACCGAGCACCAGCGATGACTTCACGCGGGGGCGGGCTTGCACGGGTTGGCGCAGCGCCGCTCCCAACGCCGCCGCCAACAGGTTGAGCAACAGCACGCCGATCAGGAAGTAGGGATAAATCACCGAGTCGTAGCTCCAGGGAGCGCCCTCCGCCTGGGACCGTGCCTTCCACACGCCCAGCACATCCAGCAAGCTCAGTGAAGCAGCGAGGAACAGCAAGACCCAACGCCCACGCTGCCCTGCCCGCCAGGGCGTCCAGTCCGGCAGCGGGCGGGCCCACAGGTGATGAACCACCAGAGCCAGAAACCCCAGCCAGCCCAGCACCTTCAGCCCCACGGACAGCCAGAGGAGGTTGTTGAAACCCAGCAGCCAAAGATACGGATTGAATACGTCCACCAGCCACAAACCCAGCATCGTCAGCAAGGCAGATGCACTCAGCCACAGCGCCATGCGCCAGCCGCCGCGCCAACCCTGCTCCAGCGCCACCAGCATGACCACCCAGATGAATGTGTATTGCATCGCCAAGGCGGCGATGGCAGCCAGCATCAACACGGGCCAGTGCGCTTGCGCAAGACGGGCCTGGAGGGAGTTTGGACTCATGAAGCGCACAAACAACACAAGGGAGAACCACAGCGCCAACCGCGCTCATGTTCCACGTGAAACAACGTGAGGGAGCCACCAGGCATGAGCGAGAAGAAGCTCATGCCTCCAACTCCCGCGCCACCTCGTCCAGCACATCGCGCAGCGTGGCGATATCCAGCCGGTCGATGGTGGCGATGTCCATCAGCGCCGTCTCGATCAAGCCGAACACCTGCCGCCTCTTTTGCGGGGCGGGCAACCGGGCGAACGCCGCCGGGTCGGCCAGCACGGCCGGGCCGCTGACGTACCAAGTCAATGGCGGGCGGCCACTGCGGCGCAACGCCTCTTCGGGCGTTTGCGCCACCTGCACGTAGAGATCGGTGTAGCGAGGCAAACGGAATTTGCGCACCCGCAGCCGGCGCAGGATGTTGCCACACAGATCAAGATCGCTCCCGAACAGCGCATAGTCGTAGCCATCCAGCCGGAAGTAAAAGCGGATGTCCTGAATCAACCTGCGTGGCGCCTCCGTGCGGGCGGCGGCCTGCTGGCGCCGCTCCTCGCGGTAGGCATGCGCGAAAGCCAGCACGCTGTCGTCGCGTTGGCGCTCCAGTTCGCCGCTGATCGCCCGGCATTGCGCCTCGTCCAGCGCGCGCATGTCGTCGAGAGTCTGGCGGAACAGCGCGCCGTCAAACACGTCACCGGGCTTGCATTTGCGCTCGATCAGATCAGCCACCTGCCCCATGGCGTCGAGCCAGGCCGCCAAAATGGCCGCGTGCTCAGTGTCGCCATGCACCCCGCCCTGCTCGCCGGCATCCACCTCCACCATCTCGGCGGCAGGCACCCAATCAGACTCACTACGGCGTCGTCGCATGGCCGGTGCCAGCCCAGGCGCCGCCAGCGTCACCGATACGTGGCTGCGCTGCTTCGTCCAGCGCACCAGCGGCAGCTTGGCATACCACTGCGCGTAGGTGCCCAACTCATCCTGCAGGCTTTTGTGCGCGCGGTGCGCCGGGTACATCATGTTCACCGTGAGTTCGGCCACGCTGCTGGTCCAGCCCCGCTGCTCCAGACGGCGCATCAGACTCCCGCCCAGCGCGTTGTACGGTTCCGGCAGGTTGCAGCAATAGGTGGCGAATGTGTCCACCCTTGTCAGCAGCATCATGATCGCACCCCCCTGGCCTTCTTGAGGTGAATCAGCAGCAGCGAAATGCTGGCAGGGGTAATGCCCGCGATGCGGCTGGCCTGTCCCAGCGTCTCAGGCCGGTGCGCTTGCAGCTTTTGCCGCGACTCGATCGACAACGCGCCAATCTGCAAATAGTCCATATCCGCCGGCAAGCGCAGGCTCTCGTAGTAGGCGGCGCGCTCCACCTCGTCACGCTGCCGCTCGATATAGCCGCTGTACTTGGCCGCGATCTCGATCTGCTCGATGACCGCGTCGGCCACATCGCCCAGCGTTTCACGTGAAACATCGGCGCTGGCAAAGCGTCCACCATCCAGGCTCATCAGGCTTGCGTAACCCACTTCGGGGCGGCGCAGCAAATCGAACAGCTTGTATTCGTGCTCGATGGCCTTGCCCAGCACGCGCTCTGATTCCGCCGCCGCCAATTTGCGCGGGCTGACCCAGGTGGACTGAAGCCGCTCCGTCTCGCGCGCCACCGCATCCCGCTTGCGGCTGAAGGCGTCCCACCGCTCGTCACTGATCAGCCCCAGCGCACGGCCCATCTCGGTCAGACGCATGTCGGCATTGTCCTCGCGCAGTTGCAGGCGGTATTCGGCCCGGCTGGTGAACATGCGGTAAGGCTCGGTCACGCCCTGGGTGATCAAGTCGTCCACCAGCACACCCAGGTAGGCCTCGTCGCGGCGCGGCAGCCAGGCGCCGCCAAAGTCATCCGCGCGCCCGTCCAGTTGCCGGCATTGCAGCGCGGCGTTGATGCCGGCGAACAGGCCTTGCGCCGCCGCTTCTTCATAACCCGTGGTGCCATTGATCTGACCGGCGAAAAACAAGCCCCGCACGTCGCGCGTCTCGAAGCTGCTCTTGAGCGCGCGCGGGTCGAAGTAGTCGTACTCGATGGCATAGCCGGGTCGCAGAATATGCGCATTCTCCAGCCCCCGCATCGAGCGCACCAGCTCAAGCTGAATGTCGAACGGCAGGCTGGTGGAAATGCCATTGGGATAGATCTCGTTGGTGTCCAGCCCTTCCGGCTCCAGGAAAATTTGGTGACTGTCCTTGCCGGCGAAGCGGTTGATTTTGTCTTCCACGCTCGGGCAGTAGCGCGGCCCCACGCCTTCGATCTTGCCGGTGAACATGGGGCTGCGGTCGAATCCGCCGCGAATGATGTGGTGCGTGCGCGCGTTGGTGTGCGTGATCCAGCACGGCACCTGGCGCGGGTGCATGCTGGCCCGGCCCATGAAGCTGAACACCGGCATGGTGGCGTTCTGCCCGCCCGGCATGCCGTCGCCCGGCTGCGCCTCGCAGGCGTCGAAGTCGATGGTGCGGCCATCCAGCCGTGGCGGCGTACCGGTCTTCAGGCGCCCTTGCGGCAGCTTCAACTCTTTCAGCCGGCTGGACAGCGACACCGCTGGCGGGTCGCCCGCGCGCCCGGCCTGGTAGTTGTCCAGCCCCACGTGGATGCGCCCGTCCAGAAAGGTGCCCGCCGTCAGCACCACCGTGCGGCCACGGAACGCGATGCCCAGTTGCGTGACGGCGCCCACCACGCGCTCGCCCTCCAGCATCAGGTCATCCACCGCCTGCTGGAACAGCCACAGATTGGGCTGGTTTTCCAGCCGGCGGCGGATGGCGGCCTTGTACAGCACGCGGTCGGCCTGCGCCCGCGTGGCGCGCACGGCAGGCCCTTTGCTTGAGTTGAGGATGCGGAACTGGATGCCCGCCTCGTCGGTGGCCAGCGCCATGGCGCCGCCCAGAGCATCTACTTCCTTCACCAGATGGCCCTTGCCGATGCCGCCGATGCTGGGGTTGCAGCTCATGGCGCCCAGCGTCTCGATGTTGTGCGTCAGCAGCAGCGTCTGCGCACCCATGCGCGCGGCCGCCAGCGCCGCCTCGGTGCCGGCGTGGCCGCCGCCGACGACGATGACGTCGAAATACTGCGGGTGAATGTGGTTAACACGCGTCATGCGGGCAAGGCGCCCGCCGTGGCGGAGGCGCGCAAGAAGTAGGCGGGAATGGGCCGCAATTATAGAAAAAAAACGCCGCCACCGCACGGAAACACGCGGTAGCACGCTATCAAATTCATACTTATCTAGCCGATCCAGACTCTTCGCTCCCAGCCGATTCCCCGATATTTTCCAGGGTCAATCCAAGGGTAAACGCCTAGTCATTAAGAATTAACAAATAGAATTAATACTTCCTTTGCATTAACCCTCCTTCCTGAAGTCATGAAGTTTGCTTTCTCCCCAACGCCCTGGCTGTGCGCCACCCTGTTTGCCCTGGCCGCAGGCAGTGTTCAGGCCGGTCCCACGCTGGAGCGCATCAAATCCAGCGGAACCATCACCCTTGGCTACCGCGCTGGCGGCGCCCCTTTCTCGTATGAAAAAGGCGGCGAGGTCATTGGTTATTCCATCGACGTCTGCCGCAGCGTCGCGCAGGCCATTCAGCAGCAGCTCCAGTTGCCCAAGCTCGACATTCGCTACCAGCCGGTCACCACGGGCCAGCGGGTGGATCAGATTCAGAAAGGCACCATCGACATCGAATGCGCCGGCAGCACCAACACCAAGGCCCGCCGCGAGCAGGTGGCCTTCGGCCTGACCTATTTCTACGCCGGCGCCCGCCTGCTGGTGCGCGAAGGCTCGGGCATCCAGAGCTTGAACGACCTGAAAGGCAAGAAAGTGGTGCTGATCAAGGGCACCACGGCACAGCAAGTGGTGGAAATGCGCCAGCGCCAGGGCTCGGTTGACTGGAACGTGCAGGTCATGGACTCCACCCGCGCGGGCGCCGAAGCCGTCCAGCAGGGCAAGGCCGACGCCGTGGTGCAGGACGACGTGCAGCTCGTGCCGCTGGCGCGCCAGTTGGGCAAGCCGCTGACAGTGGTGGGCACCCCGCTGACCGTCGAGCCGCTGTCGCTGATGTTCGACAAGACCGACTCCGAGCTGCGCACCATGGTGGTCAACGAAATGAGCCGCCTGTACCGCGAAGGCGAGATCAACCGCATCTACGACCGCTGGTTCCGCAGCCCGCTGCCCGGCCACGCCTACAACCTGGACATGGACGTCAACCCGCTGCTGCGCGACAACTTCCGCCGCCCCAGCACCTACGTCGCCGACTGGGTCGTGCTCTAAAGAGCCTGTTCACCGTCTCCGCGCGGGTGTCTGAGCGCGGCCTTGGGTAGTCCGGCTGCAATATCTCGTCATTTCGGCGCCAGCCGGAATCCAGACCGTTGATCAGCGCCTTGAAGTGGAAATGGACTGAGCTCCATCAAACTTGCAAGCGGTCAGCCTGGGCGCGGCTGGCTGCCTCGTGCACGGCGGGCTTAAAGTCGGGGGGTTTATCAATCCACCAACCAGGAGAGCCGTGCATGGCCAAATCACCCACCCAGCCCCCCACATCGTCAGCCGGCGCTCACGCCCTGCCCTCGTACCTCGACCCCAACCACCTCGGCCCGTGGGGGGTCTATCTGCAGCAGGTGGACCGCGTCACGCCCTATCTGGGGCCGCTCGCCAAGTGGGTCGAGACGCTCAAGCGCCCCAAGCGCGCGCTGATCGTTGATGTGCCCATCGAAATGGACGACGGCAGCGTCGCCCACTTCGAGGGCTACCGCGTGCAGCACAACACCAGCCGCGGCCCCGCCAAGGGCGGCGTACGCTATCACCAGGACGTGACCCTGTCCGAGGTGATGGCGCTGTCCGCCTGGATGTCGATCAAGAACGCCGCCGTCAACGTGCCCTACGGCGGCGGCAAGGGCGGCATCCGCGTTGACCCGCGCACGCTGTCGCCCAAGGAGCTGGAGCGCCTGACCCGCCGTTACACGTCGGAAATCGGCATCATCATCGGCCCGACCAAGGACATCCCCGCGCCCGACGTCAACACCAACGAGAAGGTGATGGCCTGGATGATGGACACCTACTCGATGAACATTGGCGAAACCGCCACTGGCGTCGTCACCGGCAAGCCCATCGACGTGGGCGGCTCGCTGGGCCGGCGCGAGGCCACTGGCCGCGGCGTGTTCACCATCGCCTGCGAGGCGGCGGCGCGGATAGGCCTGTCCATCGACGGCGCGCGCGTGGCCGTGCAGGGCTTCGGCAACGTGGGCGGCACCGCCGGCAAGCTGTTCGCCGACGCGGGCGCGCTGGTCGTGGCCGTGCAGGACCACACCGGCGGCATCGCCAACGACCAGGGCCTGGATGTGCCCAAGCTGCTCGAACACGTGCGCGCCACCGGCGGCGTGGCCGGCTTCAAGGGCGCCGAGCCGATCCAGCCCGCCGAGTTCTGGGGCGCCAAGTGCGACATCCTGATCCCCGCCGCGCTGGAAGGCCAGGTCA
Organism: Pseudomonadota bacterium; assembly: GCA_030538085.1. Classification (GTDB taxonomy): domain Bacteria; phylum Pseudomonadota; class Gammaproteobacteria; order Burkholderiales; family Burkholderiaceae_C; genus Ottowia. The sequence goes on from JAUNUR010000007.1 coordinate 63,254, forward strand.
CCAAGGACAACGCCGGCAAAATCCAGGCCCGCATGATGATCGAGGGCGCCAACGGCCCCACCACGCCCGAGGCCGACGACATCCTGAACGACAAGGGCGTGCTGGTGGTGCCCGACGTGATCGCCAACGCCGGCGGCGTGACGGTGAGCTACTTCGAGTGGGTGCAGGACTTCTCCAGCTTCTTCTGGACCGAGGACGAGATCAACCAGCGCCTGGTCCAGATCATGAAGGACGCCTTTGCCGGCGTATGGCAGACCGCGCAGCAGCACAAGGTGAGCCTGCGCACCGCCACCTTCATCGTGGCCTGCACGCGCATCCTGCATGCGCGCGACCTGCGCGGGCTGTATCCCTGATACGGAGGCGCATTCAAAATGACAAATGATTCCATTTCCACTTCAAGGCGTTGATCACCGTCATCCCGGCGAAGGCCGGGATCCATGTTTCCCCCGCACACGCAGTCTGGATTCCGGCCTTCGCCGGAATGACGAGATATGGCGGGCTTCATCTGGAATTGGAATGACAAATGACTTCGCTGCGCTTCAATGACAAATGAATTCTTTGTCATTTGTCACGCGGCGCCAGCCGCGGTCATTCGTCATCGTTTTGAACACCCAACGGCATGGCAGGGGGCGTCAGGCTTTCCCACCCGATGCAACTTGCCCACGGACGGCGAATGACACCACCACGCGCCAGCCCCTCTCCTGAGCCCAGTTGCCGCCCAGGCTGCGGCGCCTGCTGCATCGCGCCGTCCATCAGTTCCGCCATTCCCGGCATGCCGCACGGCAAGCCAGCCGGCGTGCGCTGCGCGCAGCTCGACGACGCCCTGCGCTGCCGCGTGTTCGGCCAGCCAGGGCGTCCGGCGGTGTGCGGCCAGTTGCGGCCCTCGCTGGAAATGTGCGGCGCCGCTGACGACGGCGGCGCCCACGCCATGCGCTGGCTGACCCGGTTGGAGCTGGCCACCGCCCGTTCGTGATCTCGATAAGCCATGATCACCTTCCGAAAAGGCGGCGCAACGCTTGAGGAAATGGCCGAGGCTGAAAAGCTCGGCATCCGGTACAAGAAGTATCAGAAAAAAGCGTTGCTGGCCGCCGCCGCGATCACCAGCGCATCGGCGGAAGAAATCGCCCGCTTTGAGCAGGAAGTGGGCGAGCTTCCACCCGACTACAAGGCGTTTCTGGCCACCTGCAACGGCGGAATCCCCTCCAGAACCAGTCTCTCGCCCAGCCTCCACATCACGAGCTTCTTCAGCCTGACCCCGCTGAACCTGCACGAATCCCTGCACCACCAGCACCGCCTTCTGGGTCTGCCGCATTGGCTGCCCATCGCGGAAAACGCGGCTGGAGACAAGTACCTGCTCCGCCTGTCGGGGCACCAGCGCTTCTCGGTTCACTTCTACCGACATGACGCAGCAGAAAACGACTCCGACGCCTTTCAAAGCGTGGCGGACAGCTTTTCAGATCTGCTGACGAAGCTCGATCCATCCTGATCCCCCGGAAACACCGCGAAACCTCAGGCGCCCTATGTCCACCACCATTGAACAAATCCTGTACGGCAACCTGAGTGATTCAGCGCTGCTCGACGCCCTTTCGGCATTGAGTCCGGAAGAGCTTGAAAGCCTGGTGCTCGAATACAACTGGGACGACGGCTACGCGCTGCCCACCCAAATCCTGATGCTGCCGCGGTGCGACCGCAGAACGGCGCTGCGCATGTACTGGCGCGGCGGAGCGCAGTGGTACCGGCAGTTTTCCCGGCGGGAAGAAGTGCCGCTGGAGCCCGAAGGCTGGGACCTCTGCCTGAAAGTCGAGGACATGATCGCCAGGGGCAGCTTTCAGGCACGGCTCGCCCCTTTCGACCCACGGGATGACGACGGCTCCGATCACACGGCTGATTACCTGGAGCACCCTTCCAAACGAACCATCCCCGCGGACATGTACGGCCCGCTTGGCCCACCCAGGACACTCAGCGACGAGCTGATGGAAGAGGCCATGGCGCACGCCAAGGCCATCGACCCGGCAAAGCCCGCGCCCCACGCCATGCGCTATCTGAAGCAGCGCTTGGTCGCCAACACCGATTTCGGCGCATTGCACCAGACCATCAACCAACGATTGGGCAAGGCGGGCTGATCTTTTGTTGCAGCGAGGCTCCAAGCCCATGCCAGCTCCAGATCCAAACCGCCACCGCTTCGTCATTCCAGCGAAAGCTGGAATACAGACAGCGTATGCAAAGGAAAACATGAACCCCAGCCCTCGCCGGGATAGCCGGTCATCCTATTGATATTTTCAAAAACACGACAGCGCGGGTCATCAGAAAACACCCGGCAGTCTCAACTCCCCTCGTCATTGCGGCGAAGGCCGCAATCCATGGAGCGTCACCTCGACACGGTGTTGACCCGCGGACACCGTGTGGATTGCGGCCTTCGCCGCAATGACGGGATGAGGTGAAGGCATTGCATAGGCTTGTCCTGAATGACGAAACTCTCTCTCAAGAAAACGTTTTGCAAGTCATTGATTTTCTTCAGGTACACCGGCCCTGCTGGCGGGGTTGGGTTGCTCAATAGGGTCATGGCTCTTGTGAAGTAGAAATGGAATACGCCAGCGCCTTCTGCCGCCATGCCAGCCCCGCCCCCAGCCACAGCGCCACCGCCGAATACACCAGCCCGCGCGCCAGCCCACCCGGCCCGTCGGCGATCCAGCCCACCACCGTCGGCCCCACGATCTGACCGAACGCGAACAGGATGGTGAACGCACTGATGCCCGCCGCCCACTGCGCCTGCGGCAGGTTGTGCCGCACGAAGGCGGTGGTCGAGGCCACCACCGACAAAAACACCGCACCAAACAGCAAGCCCGACGCCAGCACCACCGGCCACGCGCCCGTCAGCGCCGGCAAAATCGTCGCTACGCCCAGCAACGCATTCAGCAGCGCCAGCGCACCACCGCCCCGGGCACGCTGCAGCAACCCGGCCCAGATGCGCGCCGACGCCACCACCGCCAACCCCAGCAGCGCGTAGAACAGCGTGATGGCCCCCGCGCCCACGCCCTGCTCGCGCAGCAGCGCGATCACGAACGTCATGTAGCCGATGTAGCCCACGCCAAACAGCGTGTAGCCCGCCAGCGCCGGCGCCATGCGGCGCCAGGGCAAGGGGTTGGGTGCCAAATCCGGCTTTGATCCAGCGTTCGCACGGGCAGAGCGCTCCTCTTCGTGAAGCAGTCTCGCGGGCCACGCCAGCGCCGCCGTGGCCGCCACACAGGCCAGCGCCAGCCCCCACCAGGCCCAGGCCCAGCCGTGCGGCACGCCGTGCGCGGCGCCCAGCAGCGCCGGCACACCCAGCGCCGACAGCGCGATGCCCCAACCCGTGCCGCCGTAGTACAGCCCCAGCAGCAAGCCCGCGTGCTCGGGCAGGCGCGCGCCCAGCCGCGCCGCCAGCAGCCCCCCGGCCACGAACACGAAAGCGCTGGCCACGCCCGCCAGCAGGCGCTGCAGCAGCAGCGGGCCAGCCGCCGTGAAAAAGCCCGATGCCGCCATGAACACGCTGGCCAGCAGCGCGCCCCCCAGCAGCACCGCCACCGCGCCAAAGCGCCGCATCAGCCATGGCGTGACCAGCGCGCCCAGCAGGTAGCCCAGCGCGTTGGCCGTGTTCATGGCACCAGCCAGCGTGTAGCTCCATTGCAGGTCATCGCGCATCACCGGCAGCAGCAGCCCGTAGGCAAAGCGCGTGATGCCCAGCGACACGGCGGCGCCCAGCGACAGCGCCAGCGCAACCAGCACCAGCGGGCGCAGACGGGGTGATTCGGGCGTGGACATCCGCGCATTGTGTGCGACACCGGGCACATCTGGCAGCCCCCGGTTGGCGCAAAATCACTGGCGTCAACGCAAGGATCGACCATGCCCAGCCCACTGTTCTCACCCACCCGCGTCGGCGCCATCGAACTGGCCAACCGCGTCGTCATGGCCCCGCTCACGCGCAACCGCGCGCCCGGCGCCATCCCCACGCCGCTGATGGCCGAGTACTACGCCCAGCGCGCCAGCCCCGACACCGGCGCCGGCCTGATCATCAGCGAGGCCACCGCCATCAGCCCGCAGGGCCAGGGCTATGCCGACGTGCCCGGCCTGTACGGCACCGAGCAGCTTGATGGCTGGAAAAAGGTCACCAAGGCCGTGCACGCACAGGGCGGCAAAATCGTGTGCCAACTGTGGCACGTGGGCCGCGTGTCGCACCACATCCTGCAGCCCGGCAACGCCGACCCGGTGGCGCCCTCGGCCATCCGCGCCGAGGCCAAGACCTACGTCTTCAACGAGCAGGGCGAAGGCCACTTCACCCCCACCAGCGCCCCGCGCGCGCTGCACCGGCACGAGATTCCGGGCATCGTGCACGACTACGCCGCCGCCGCGCGCAATGCCGTCCAGTCAGCGGGCTTCGACGGCGTGGAAATCCACGGCGCCAACGGCTACCTGCTCGACCAGTTCCTCAAGACCGGCGCCAACCAACGCACCGACGACTACGGCGGCGCCATCGCCAACCGCGCCCGCCTGATGCTGGAAGTGACCCGCGCCGTGGTCGACGCCGTGGGCCACGACCGCGTGGGCATCCGCCTGTCGCCCGTCACGCCCGCCAACGGCATCGACGACGCCGATCCGCAGCCGCTGTTCGACTTTCTTCTTCGCCAGCTCGCGCCGCTTGGCCTGGCCTACATCCACGTCATCGAAGGTGCCACCGGCGGCCCGCGCGAGGTGGCTGGCCGCCCGTTCGACTACGCCGCGCTCAAGGCCGCCTACCGCCAGGCCGGCGGGCGCGGCGCCTGGATGGTGAACAACGGCTACGACCCCGCGCTGGCGCAAGACGCCATCGCCAGTGGCCGCGCCGACCTGGTCGCCTTCGGCAAGGCCTTCATCTGCATGCCCGATCTCGTCGGGCGCATGCGCCGCGGCGGGCCTTACCAGGGGCTGGACAAGACCACCCTGTACGGCGGCGGCGCCAAGGGCTACACCGACTATCCGGCGTTGGGGGATTGATAGCGCCAGGGCGTCAATACGAGACCGTGATCGTCACGCGATCCAGATAATCACCCGCGGCCGGATTCTGGCCCGCAGGTACGCGGCCGAACACCGTGTAATCTCGGGCCGCGCCCGTGCCGATGCCGCTCACCGTGTCGGACGGTGCCGCCGTCGTGTTGCCCCAGAGACTGTTTCGCCCGGCGTCCTGGTACAGGTCATAACGGATGTAATCCGCTCCGCCCTGCCATTTCATGCGCCGCTGGCTGGCCACCGCGTTCTGGCCCGCGTCAAGGCCGATCCGGTAAGGGGTTGTCTTGGTGCACTGCACCGCGAAAGCCGTCGTCGCGTCATGTTCGGCATTCCACTGGCTTTGCGGGCCGAAGCTCAAGTCAGGAATCTGGCTGGTGGTCACTCTGCAATTGCTCTTGACCGTCGCGTTGACGGTGATGGAAAACGGCTCGCCCCGCAGCGTGTTTTCGCAGGAGTTGAAAATCGATGTCCGAGCAACAGCGTAGACACTCCCCTCCAAATGGCTGGAATATGTACCGGGGGTCAGATCAAAATCGTTGGTCACGTTGATACCCGCACCCACGGTGACGCTGCCCGGGTAAGGCGTCCATTGGCTGTAGTTGCTATCGAAGCCCCATCCCGAGTAGTAATCAATCCTGTACTTGAAGTAAATTGAGTTGGTGAGACTCGGCGTTACCGTTGTCCAGCTCCAGGGGTCCGTGCCAGTGGATCGATACATGGCGAACGGTATGGGTGTGGCGGCAGGATTTCCCACCGGGGCCAACGTTCGGGATTGCCCGTTGCTGCCACCACTGCCCGTGCTTAAAGTCAGGCAGATCAACCCGTAATCTCCTGAATCAAAATCGGCAGCAAAGCGCCCGCAACGCAATCCCAGCGGTTGGTTGAGCCTGGAACTGGCCGCGCCCCCTGACGTGGGTACGATATCCGGCAGGTTGATAACAGCCGCGCTTTGCCCACCAATCAATACCTGGCAGCGCACCGCGTGGGCCGGCATCGACCATGCGCACAACAGGGCCGCGCCGATCCACCACACGCGCTTCATCAGTTTCGACATGCGATTTCTCCCAGATTGAGAATGATGTCCACCTTGCCGGGCGGGTACGCCACGTCAAAGCGGCAGCGGCGGCCTTGATCCGCCAGATCCAGCTGATACGAGGCGGCTGGCGCTGGCACGTCTTCCAGAAAGACCTGTCCGTCAAAACCCACCACGGCCACCGGCTGGCCCTGCGCGTCGCGCACCGTGCCGCCGACAGCGGCATGCCCGCCCCGCCCATCGGACAGCGTCAGCAGCACCGACCGGCGCTGGCTGACCTCGAAGCGCACCGACACTCCGGAGCGCTCCGCCGGCACGGCCTCTGCCTGGGCGCGTTCGATGCGCATGTTGGCGGGCAGCCCCAGAGTATCAATGCTGACGATGTTGTCCTGAAAAGCCATCAGATTCGGCACGAAAACCCGGCCGCGCTGGTTCGTCACCCCCACCACGCTGTTCTGTGCCCGCACGGGAATGCCGGCCACGCCATTGGTGCTGACCACGGCAAAGCTGTCATTGACGGTCTTGGTGGCAAACAGGCCGCCTTGCATCCACACCAGTCCGCCTCGCCAACTGGCGTCCCAGTCGGTGTGACCGGTGCCGCTGCGCATGTTGGCCCAGCCGTCTCCGTACACGCTGTTGTATTGCGCCCCCGCCCAGGCGGCATGCCAGGCGCGCCCGCCGTCGACGCCGCGCTGCCACTGCCCCCCGAGGTTCCAGCCCAGCGTACCCACGTCGCTGGCCGTGCGCCGCACGTCGGCCTGGTAGCTGGCCCCACCCGTGCCCTGCGTGGTGCTGGCTCGGGCCGACAAACGGTGATCCAGCTGAACCGACAGCGAGGCAAAGAATGACCGCTGACGCGGGCCGGACAACCCTTGCGCGGCGCCCAGGTAAACGCTGGCGCGGCGCCCCAGGTTCCGGCTCCAGCCCAGCATGGCGGTCTGCTCGGCCTGGGCGCTGCCCTGCTGGCTGCGCACATAGCTCATCTGCCAGCTGCCCATGGCCTGCGACCCCCACCCCAGCGACGCGCTGCTGACGCGGTTGCGCTGGCCCAGCGGTCGGAACGGGTCGGCCCCCAGCGTCGCCGCCATCGTGGTGAACCGCTCGTCGGACTGGCTGTGTCCCAAGCCGAAAGACCAGCCTCCGCGCTGCGTGCTGAACGCCAGGCTTTGCTGCGCGCCCCGCCGCCCCTGGTACTGGCTGCTGGCGTAACTGGCGTTGAGCTGCCCCAGCGGCCCCATCACCCAGCTGGCGCCCAGCCCCAACTGCCTGTAGCCTCGCACCGCCTCGGCATGCGCTTGCCCCGTCAGGCGGTTGGTCAAGCCATAGCGCGCCGTGGCGCTGAGCAAGGGCCGATCGCCGTAGCCCGAGCCTTGCAGGCCATAACTCTTGCGGATGTAGCCCGCCTCCACCGACCATTCGCCCAGCCCTTTCGCCAACAGGCCGCTGCCGCCATAAAGCGGCATGTCCACCACGGTGGTGCGGCCCAGCGCATCGGTGGTCACCACCTGCGCCATGCCGGCGCCACTGATGCCCGGCGGCAGCGTCAGGTTGTACGGCCCCGCCGGCACCTGCTGGCTGTAGCGGCGCACGCCGTTCAGGTACAGATCCACCGTGCTGGGCAAGGTGCTGCTGCCCAGGTACGACGTCAGGGGTGCGGTATCGCGCCAGGGTTGCAGCGAAAAATTTTTCTCCAGCTTGACGCCGCCCATGCGCGTGCCGGCCGATCCCCACAGCTGGCTGGTGAAGGTGTCGCCCACGGTCAAGGCAATGCCCCGCCGCGGCCAGACACTGCGCCAATAGGTGTCCAGCCGGGCGCCGCGCATGCCACCCCAGTCCGCCGAGGCATCGTGGCGCCACAGCCAGGTGTGATTGAGGTAGCCCCACGGCGTGGTGAAGCGCGATTCAGTGAACATGCCCAAGCGCCGGCCACCCAGCCCATCGGCACCCGCGCTGGCATCGTAATTGAGCACGAAGGCGTAGCCCGGCTGCGCCACCGCGCGCTCGGCACGCCCAGGCGCGCTGTCCAGCATGGTGGTGGACAACCGCAGCCAGGCCAGCGGCGCGGTCAGCGCCAGCGTCTGGCGGTCGGCATGGTATTCGCTTTGCAGCCCGGTCAGGCTTGACAGCTCGAACCAGCGCTCGCCCACCGGCGCTGCAGGCTCTTGTTCGGCCCAGCGCACGGATTGCATCGCCTCGGCCGGCACGTCAATGCCCAGCTCGCGCAGCGTCGCCAGACGTGCGTGGAGCACCTCGCCGCGCGCGCCAAAGGCCGCCAGCGCCTCCGTGGACGCGCCATTGACGCTCACCTGCGGATAAACCGCCAGCCACCCGGCGGGCAACTCCCCGGCCAGCGCCGGCCCCGGCGGCGGCGCCGCCAGTGCTGGCGGCAAGGGCAGCAAAAGCACTCCAGCGCACACGCCCAAAGCGGCGACTTGGCGCCGCAGCGCCCCCACCACGGGGGGCTGTCTGTTACGGCGCCGTGGTCGCACCCGTGTCGGGATGAACTTCACGGCCGTTGACAACCACGGTCAAGCGCCCGCTGCGCAGACTGCTCACCGAGGCGGGCAAGGTACGGCGCAGCACATGGCCGGCAAGCACATAACCCAGCAGGCCCTGGCTCAATACCTGCCTCACCTGACCTTCACGGGGGTCGAGCCACGCGGCACTGAGTTGCGCACGCGCCGGCCCCGTGTTGCGCACGGTCAGCACCGTCTTGCCAGGGTCGTCCGCCAAAGGCTCCAGCCGCCATTGCAGCGTGGGTTCGGGATATTCGTCAGCGTTCAGGAACACTGGCACCGAATAGCGCAGCACCAGTTGCAGGCCCTTGGTGGCATTGGTCTCGGGCAGGGGCAACTCGTCGATGATGAGGCGGTACGCCTCTTCGCCGACCCCCGCGGGCTGCGTGCGGATCACCCGGAACTGCTGCTCGGTCTCGGCGCCGATCTTCGCCATGGGCGGGCTGACCACCAGCGCCTGCGTGGGCGTCAGCACATCTTCGCCCCGCTCATCCTGCGTCCACTGAAAGGCACGCACCTGCACCGTCACGGGCGCGCTGCCCACATTGCTCAAGGTCAACGCGCCCGCCCGCTGAGCGTGTTTCAAGGACAAGCCCACGGGGCTGATCTGCAACCCCGCGGCATGTGAAGCGCCAACGGCGCCCCAGGAAAGCACGCCAGCGATCAGGCCGGTGGCGACGGCACGCCCAACCAAGCCCATGCGCGCTCTCAATACGTCACCGTCACCGTCACCCTGTCGGCATAACGGTCGGCCATCTTGTTGAGCTCGCCGCCCGGCACACGGCCATAGACAGGGTACTTCTGCGCCGCGCCCGTGCCGCTTGCAAGCACGGTATTGGTGCCTACATCATCGCCCCACACCTGGCCGCGCGCCGAATCCTGATACAGCTGGTAGGCGACGGTGTCGGTATTGGTGATGCCGCCCAGTTGCAGCGCGGCCATGGAGCCCGCACCCGCGGTGTTGTTGTTGGAAGGCGTCAGGCCAATGTTGTAGGCATGGCCCTTGGTGCAGGTCACCTGAATACCGCCCGTGGCACCCGCACTGCCTGTCGCATCGACGTTGGCTGTTTCAGCCGACGTGTGGGAGCCGAAATCCAGGTCGGCGCCACCCACGGTGTACGTATCCGACGTGATCTTGCCCGCCTGCCCCGAGCCGGTATCCACCGCACACGTGGCCGTGATCTTGATGGTGACGTTGAACTCCCCCGTCGCGGTATCGGCCGAAGCCAGCATCGGCATCCCGACGAACAATGCGACCGCCACGGACACTAAGGTTTTATTGAATTTCATGTCTGTTCCCCTATGCCACGGATGGCATCAAAAGATGCTTCACACACCATTGGAAGCACATACCAATATTGTGTGCACAAGAAACCAAAAGTTCAGGACGATCATCTTCTGTTCGCCAAGCAGACGTGAACTGCTTCACGCAATCCCGCGCGAAGCTCAGTCAGCGATCAATAATCGCTACCAAAAGAGTAGCACCGACGGGCAATCAACGCCCGCGCACCGGGCGGCAGTTCTCGAATTGCACCTGCTGCACTTCGTTGCTCAGGCTGGTGACGCCCGCCGTGCGCAGCGTGTTGACGTTCATCGGGTCGGTCAACATCTGGTGCTCCTCGCCCGAGAAGACCGACAGGCTGTCGTCCTCGTTCTGGTTGTCCAGCGTCATCACGCGCTGAATGCCGTCGATCTTGACGCGTGCCGTCATGCGCGTTTCGCCCATGGTGTACGTCACCGTCAGTGGCTTGCCTTCGCTGCAGCGGTAACGCACGGTGGTTGACTGCGCCTGCGCGGCGGTACCCAGCAGCAGGGCGGAAAGAATCAGGAAAGCGGTGGGTTTGATGGACATGAGGTGCTCCCAAAAAAAGCTGCACGTTAACCGCGTACCGACAGTTTGCTTGTGGAAATCGTGCAGGAATCGTGGAGCACGCACCCGCCATCAGGCACGCAGGTACCGCGCATGGTGCGCCATGTGGTCGCCCATGAAGCTGGCGATGAAGTAGTAGCTGTGGTCATACCCCGGCTGCAGGCGCAGCGTCAGCGGGTGGCCGGCTTGCTCGCACGCGGCCTGCAGCAGCCCGGGCTTCAATTGCCCGGCCAGAAACTCGTCGGCATCGCCCTGGTCCACCAGCAGCGGCAGGCGCTCCTTGGCGGATGCGACCAGCGCCACCGCATCGTGCTGCCGCCATGCCGCCTGGTCGTCACCCAGGTAGGCCTTCAAAACCTTCTGCCCCCACGGCACCTGCGACGGCGCCACGATGGGGCTGAACGCGCTCACGCTCTTGTAGCGGCCGGGGTGGCGCAGCGCCAACGTCAGCGCGCCGTGGCCGCCCATGCTGTGGCCGAAGATGCCGCGCGCGTCGCTGGCCGGAAAGTGCTGCTCGATCAGCGCCGGCAGCTCCTGCACCACGTAATCCTCCATGCGGAAGTGCGGCGCCCACGGCGCCTGCGTGGCGTTCAGGTAGAAGCCCGCGCCCTGGCCCAGGTCGTAAGCGTCGTCGTTGGCCACCCCTTCGCCGCGCGGGCTGGTGTCGGGCGCGACGAGGATCAGTTGGTGTTCGGCCGCGAATTGCTGCGCGCCGGCCTTGGTGATGAAGTTCTGCTCGGTGCAGGTCAGGCCCGAGAGCCAGTAGAGCACCGGACACTTCTCACCCTTCAGGGCGGCGGGCGGCAGGTAGACCCCGACCTTCATGGCCGTGCCCGTGCTGGTGCTGGCGTGCTGCCAGACTTCCTGGCGGCCGCCAAAGCTGGCGTGGTGTTCGATGCGTTGCATGGTTGATGCTCCTTCCATTTGCCATCAATTCAAGAGCTGTCAGCCCCATGGGACTCATGTACTCCTGATTTTCAAAAATCGTAGGGTGGATAAGCGCAGCGCCATCCACCGTTGGGGCGTAACGATGACCCATGGCGGATGGCGCTGCGCTTATCCGCCCTACTAGTCGGTATCTGAAAACAATACGTGAAAAACACGATCCCACGGGGGAGAGTTCAAACAATATTCATAAGGAACAATCCCTTCCGGCAACTTTTCATTAGCTTGCTCGGGAGACAGCAACTCATACCCATTGGAAACAATTATTTCTGCAATCAGCCGTTCCAATGGAGAGCTGCAATCTTTCTCCTGAAGAACGGCGGAGGGCTCCAGCGAATCGTAGCCCCACGAATTTTCCGTGATGCAAGCGCCTCCCCGCCCCATCGCAGCCAAAGGCATCAACAAGCTCAAATAAACATAAATCCCGGTCAGTTCACCAACTTCCTTTTTCTCCTGGCAAACGAATGCCGAGGCGTAATTTGAAAGCCCACCATCATTTTCAACATAAAGTCTAGCCCCGGACAGTTTTTCAATGGAATCAAATATTGGCGATACCCTTGCTTGATAGCATTGATGCGGGCCAAACTCAAAGCTGGGGTCAACCGGCTCCCAGTCGACCAGCTTTTCAAAATCACTGCGGGAAATATGCATGGATTTCAGCGATGACCTGTTGTCCAGGCCTCACCCGTAGTGCACCACACTCCGGATCGACTTGCCCTCATGCATCAAGTCGAACGCGGTGTTGATCTCCGTCAGCGGCATGGTGTGGGTGACGAAGGGCGCGAGCTGAATCCGCCCCGCCATCGCGTCTTCCACCATCCCCGGCAGTTCTGAACGCCCCTTCACACCGCCGAAGGCCGTGCCCAGCCACTTGCGCCCGGTCACCAACTGGAAGGGCCGCGTTGAAATTTCCTGCCCCGCGCCGGCCACGCCGATGATGACGCTCTGGCCCCAGCCGCGGTGCGCGCATTCCAGCGCGGCGCGCATCACCTGCACGTTGCCGATGCACTCGAAGCTGTGGTCGACGCCCCAGGTGGTCATGTCCACGATGACCTGCTGGATCGGCTTGTCGTGGTCTTTCGGGTTCACGCAGTCGGTGGCGCCGAAGGTGCGCGCCAGGTCGAACTTGGCCGGGTTGGTGTCGATGGCGATGATGCGGCCCGCACCCGCCATCTTCGCGCCCTGGAGCACCGCCAGGCCGATGCCGCCCAGGCCGAAAACGGCCACGCTGTCGCCCGGCTGCACCTTGGCGGTGTTCTTCACCGCGCCGAGGCCCGTGGTGACGCCGCAGCCGAGCAGGCAGACCTGCTCGGGGTTGGCGTCGGGGTTGACCTTGGCCAGCGACACCTCGGCCACCACGGTGTATTCGCTGAAGGTGGAGCAGCCCATGTAGTGGTACACAGGCTGGCCGTTGTAGCTGAAACGCGTGGTGCCATCAGGCATCACGCCTTTGCCTTGCGTGGCGCGTACCGCCACGCACAGGTTGGTCTTGCCGCTCTTGCAGAACAGGCATTCGCCGCATTCGGCGGTATACAGCGGAATCACATGGTCGCCGGGTTTGACGCTGCTCACACCCTCGCCGCATTCCACCACCACGCCCGCGCCTTCGTGCCCCAGCACGGCAGGAAAAACGCCTTCAGGATCGTCGCCGCTCAAGGTAAAGGCGTCGGTGTGGCACACGCCCGTGTGGCTGATCTTGATCAGCACCTCGCCCTTTTTGGGTGGAGCAACATCAATCTCGACGATCTGCAAAGGCTTGCGGGCTTCAAAAGCCACAGCGGCGCGGGATTTCATGGTGTGTTTCCTCAAGGTAGTGATG
>JAUNUR010000087.1 GCA_030538085.1 Pseudomonadota bacterium
GAGCAACGCCACCGGTGGAGCGGCCATCGGCACGGCCAGCGCCACGGGCACGATCGTGGACGACGACACCACGGCGCCGAGCTTCAGCATCGGCAACGCCAGCATCACCGAAGGCGGACTGATGACCTTCACGGTCACGCGCACGGGCGACGCGCAGGCCGAGCAGACGGTGGACTTCGCGACCAGCATTGGCGCGAGCGACACGGCCGGCACGGGCGACTTCACGGCTGCCAGCGGCACGCTGACGTTTGCACAAGGCGAGACCAGCAAGACCTTCACGGTGCAGACCACGCAGGATGCGCTGTATGAGGGCGACGAGACCTTCACGGCCACGCTGAGCAACGCCACCGGTGGAGCGGCCATCGGCACGGCCAGCGCCACGGGCACGATCATCAACGTCAACCAGGCGCCAGTGATCACCAGCAACGGAGGCGGAGCGACGGCGTCCATCAACGTGGCAGAAAACACGACGGCGGTAACCAAGGTCACTGCAACGGATGCGGAGACGAATACGGTCTTGACCTTCAGCATCAGCGGTGGTGCTGATAAGGCGTTGTTCCAGATTGATGCGGCCACCGGGGTGCTGAGCTTCAAGAGTGCGCCGAACTATGAAGCGCCCGGTGATGTGGGGAGCAACAACGTATATGACGTGCAAGTCACGGTCACCGACAACGGTGGCTTGACAGACGTGCAAGACATCGCGGTAACGGTCACCAACGTCAACGAAGCACCGACCATCACCACGCCTTCATATGAGGCTACTTATCGCGAAGGTCAGGACAGCACGACGGTGCCGGTGGGCAGCACGCAATTGGCAGCCACTGATCCAGAAGATGGCGCGAATGTGATGTTCTACTTCACGAATGGCACCACCACGTCGCCTGATGGTTTCTATACCATTGATCCGGCCACAGGAAAAATCTATTTGGCCAATATTTCTTCAGACGCCAACATCTACGCGAATGGGTCACCGATACATAAGTTGGAGGTGGTGGCTGTGGATACAGGAGACCTTGTTTCTGCGCCTATTACCGTAACGTTGACGGAAACGCAGATGCCAACCATTAATCTCAATAGACTTGTCGACATGATGAGTACAACGGTGCCTGTGACCAATAACGGCGATTCGGGCGGTACCCTTTTGACATCTGACCAAGCTGAGAGAGTTGTTATTTCAGAGTTTATCAATAACGCTGACCTGGATGGGTATCCGCCAACCGGAATAAATGCGCCAACGCTGTTTTTGGGCGGCGGTAACGATATATTGGAGGTGGGCAAAACCATAGATGGATACAGCATTCAAACTTATGCCGATGTTTATGGCGGAACGGGTAACGATACCTTTATCCTGGCTGGAGGTATGAACGCTACGTCTGGAGCATCCAACGCTGATCGCAGCTCGCTGTACGGCGAACAAGGGGGTGACGTTATCACCCTCGGCGGCGCTTTGTCAGGCGGTATTATTCTGGCAGGCAGCGGGTCTGACACGATCACGATCAACAGTTATGTTAATGATCGCGCCATCATTGATCTGGGCACGGGAGATAGCCGGGGTACCGACTACAGTGGCACCGATACCGGCGGAGATTCGGAGGAGGCTGTTAACACGCTGACCATCACCGGAGACTTTGATGGTGCATTCCTGTATGGCAGCCAAGGGCAGGATATAGTTACCATCAATGGTCAAATCAAGGGTTCTAATACAATTGATTTGGGCGATGGTGATGACATATTTACTTATGGTGGAACGACGATAAGTGGAGTCATTGCAGGTGGTGCTGGAACGGATACGCTGGTACTCACGACTACAGCTAATGTGATGACTTGGGGAACGAACAATGCTACCAATTTGTCGTCGGCCAATTTTACCGGGTTTGAAGTAATCCGGATGGATGGAAATAATGTGGTGGATCTCAAGTATTCTGACTTGCTGAACGACACAACCAATACCGGGCCTTTGTATATTCAAGGGCAATCGGGAGATAAGGTTGACTTGGGTTGGAATAACTTTAATAGTGACGGTGCTGGCCAAGCAAACCTGGCTGATGGTAACGGAACATGGGTAAAAGGTGCTTCCAAAATCGTAGACAAGATTACCTATGACGTTTACCATCATTCATCGGCCGGAGCGGATACCAGCAACGATGTCTACATCCAGCAAGGTATTATTGTGATCTGATCATTGCACTGCATGCCTAACCGCCCTCCGGGGCGGTTTTTTCATGGGCAAGCCGGTAGACAATGGCGCCAGCGCTTCGTCGCACCCAGCGCGCCCCATCCCATGTCCCGCCGCACCCGCATCCTCCTGACCCTGCTGCTGGTCTATGCCATCGGCATGGCGGCGTTGCTGTACCAGTTGCTGGCCGATCTGGATCCACGCTACCGTGAGTCGGCCGAGGAGGGGTTGGTCGAGACGGCGCAGCTCATGGCTACGGTGATCGAGCAGGAGGTGGAGCACGGCGCGCTGCCCACCGACCGCATCGGGGCCATCTTTCGCGATCTGTACGCGCGGCGCTTTTCGGCGCAGGTCTACAACCTGCACAAGACGCGCGTGGAACTGCGCGCCTATGTGACCAACCGGCACGGCGTGGTGGTGTACGACTCGACGGGGCGCGACCTGGGCAAGGACTACGCCGGCTGGCGCGACGTGCGCAATACGCTGCGCGGCGAATACGGCGCGCGCACCACGCGCGACGTGGCGCGGGATTCGGCCAGCAGCGTGATGTACGTTGGCGCGCCGATCCGCTGGCAGGGCGAGATCGTGGGCGCCGTCACGCTGGGCAAGCCGGTGCAGAGCTTTGGGCAGTTCGTCACGGCGGCGCGGCGCAACATCGTGTACGTGGGCCTGATGTCGGGCTTGTCGGCGCGGGTGCTGGCGCTGGTGCTGTCGTTCCTGCTGATCCGGCCGCTGGGCATCACCAGCGACCTGCTGGCCGCGCTGCGCACGGCGTGGTGGCGCGACGCGCAGGGCCGCCGCCGCTTCAGCCCGCGCCGCGCCTGGCGCGCGCTGCGGGCGCAGGCGCGCGCGGCCTATCAGGAAGTGCGCGATGCCGTGGCTGGCCGCAATTACGTGCAGGACTACGTGCAGCAGCTCACGCACGAGCTGAAGAGCCCGCTGTCGGCCGTGCGTGGCGCGGCCGAGTTGCTGCAAGAGCCTGAGTTGCCGCCCGCGCAGGCGGCGCGTTTTGCCGCCAACATCGAGCGTGAATCGCTGCGCATGCAGGAGGTGGTGGACCGCATGATGGAGCTGACGGCGCTGGAAAGCCGCCGCCTGCTGCAGAACCAGCAGCGCGTGGCGCTGGCGCCCATGCTGCACGAGCTGGCCGCCGGCGCGCGCGCCAAGGCGCCGGCGCTGCGCATCGACGTGGCGGTGCGGGACGAGATGGCGGTGGAGGGCGATCCCTTCCTGCTGCGCCGCGCCATTGGCAACCTGCTGGACAACGCGGTGGATTTTTCCAGCGCGGGCGATGGTGGCTGGCCCGATGTGGTGCTCACGCTGTCGCGCGAGGGCCGCTGGACGCGTATCGACGTGCGCGACCACGGGCCGGGCCTGCCCGCCTATGCCGAGGGCAAGGTGTTCGACAAGTTCTTCTCGCTGGCGCGGCCCGGCTCGCAAAAGCGCAGCACCGGGCTGGGCCTGTCGTTCGTCAAGGAGATCGCCGTGCTGCACCAGGGCAGCGTGTCGCTGCGCAATGCCGTGGCGCGGCGCGAACCCGGCCTGGAGCCCGACCGCGCCACGCAGGGCGCGCTGGCCGTGCTGCGCCTGCCAGCGCTGAAATGAAAAACGGCCCCTCGGGGCCGTTCGTCGTGAAAAAGCGAAGCAAAGGCTGCTTAGGCCGCTTTCCAGCTACCGCCATCCTGCGTGAACACGATCTTCTCGGGCATGCCGGACAGCGTGCCTTTGTAGACCTCGGCGCCGTTGGCGAGGACGGCGAAATTTTCATCCTCGACCAGAAAGAAGGCCTGGCCGTTGGGGGCGGTTTGCAGCTCGGAGCAGCCGGTTACCTTCACGGTCACGCCGCCGACGCCCTGCCCGGAAGCGTCGACGAACTCGACGCGTACTTTCTTGGCACCCATTGATTTTTCTCCTTGCCCGGGTTCGGGCGGTAGTAAGACGTTGGTTGAGAAACAGAGGCTTCAATGTGCCATTGCATTCGCCCGCGTGGAAGCCGTGAGAGGCCAGCACACGCGACAAATTACCGTTTGCCTTGTGCGATGTCCGCTTGGCGTACCCTGCCCGCCACGACATTTTTCACGGGCGCGCGAATCAAACACGTGCCTGATTAACATTTCATTTGAGCCGCCGGGTGCGAGCCGTTCCCGGGTTCATACCGTTTCGCGTTCAAAAAGTGGTTTTTTGAGGGATGACGGAATGACTTCGCCGCTGCGCGGCGAAATGACGAAATGACGCCGGTAAGGTGCGCAATGCCTCGCACTCAACGGATGTCATGGCGGCGCAGCCGCCGTCATCGAAGCGCAGCGAGGTCATTTCGTCATCGCATCCTCTTCAAGCAGTTGTTCTTTTGAACGCGAAACAGTATCAGCCACCCGCCGCATCGCGCCGGCCCATGCGCCACCAGTCCACATGCCGCGTGGCCAGCATCAGCGCCGCCAGCATGCCGAACACCAGCAGCGCACCCAGCAGCAGCGCATTGCTTTCAGACACCAGCAACCCGTACAGCGCGCCATACAGCGTCGCCACGTAGCCGGCCAGAGACAGCCCGCGCGCCGCGCTGTCCAGCACGGCGCTGAAGTAGCTGGCCAGCAGTGCCACGCTGGCGGCGGTGGCTGCCGCATAGGCCAGGGCAAAGCCGATCTTTTCAGACAGCGCCACCAGCAGCAGAAAGAACACCGCGATCGACAGGCCCACCAGCGCGTATTGCACCGGGTGCAGTGGCAGGCGCTTGAACAGCTCCACCATGAACACCGCCATCAGCACCAAGCCGATGAACAGCACGCCGTATTTCACCGCGCGCTCCGACATCGAATACACGTTGACGGGCTGGGCCAGCGCCACGTCGAAGGTTTCCACGCTGTCGATGTCGCCCTCCAGCCCGGTGCGCACCTGCTCGCGCGCTTGGCTGGTCAGCGCGGCGATGCGCCAGCGGGCGTCGAAGCCAGCATTCGTCACCGTGCGCTCGGCGGCCAGAAAGCGGCCGCCAAAGCGCGGATGCGGCCAGGGCGATGCAAGGCGCGCGCTGGTTTCCTCGCCCAGCGGTGCCACGGCCAGCTGGTTCTGCCCGGTCAGGCGCAGCGCCAGTGCGAAGGGCAGCGGCTGTCCGCCCTGAAAGGCCCGCAGCGCCGCGCCTGAAAGCGGTGCGTGCACGCCGCTGGCCAGCCAGCTCTTGGGCGGCACGTGCGGCACGCGGCGCCCAAAGCCCAGGCGCTCATCCGCCAGGGTGAGCCGTGGCGCGCCTTCCAGCCCGCGCAGGTCGGTCACCGACAGCGCCAGCACCGGCGTCAGCACCTCGATCTCCGAGCCTTTCACCTGCTGGGCCAGTTGCTGCATGGCAAAGGGTGCGAAGCGCCCGCTCAGCTTGCCGTCGAGTTTGTAGAACGGCACCTTGAAGATGCCGCGGTAGCGATCTTCCGGCATCAGCGTGCCATCCAGTTCAAGTTGCTGCGGAAAAAAGAGCTGGTAACGAAGCTCCGACCTGGGCTCCAGCCCCGTCTGCTCGCCCCGCTCGTTGCGCACGGCCACTTGCCAGCGCTCCACGTAGGGCACCACCAGCAACGGGCCGACCAGGGTTTGCGAACCCACGTGGGTTTGGGCCAGTTCGCTGGTGGCCATGCGCTGGCTGTCGCCGCGCTCGGCAATCAGCCATTCGATCTGTGCCAGCGGAATGCACAGCAGCATCAGCAGAAAAAACAGCAATGCGGTCTTGAACAGCGCTGAGTCGCGCAGGGCGGCAAGTCGGCTCATATGGAGTCCTGGGAACGTGGTTGAACGACGGCGCCAATGCTCGCCACCGTGATCGAAGCCCGTGTGAAGTGCGTGGCGCCTGCTTTTCACCGTGACTTCACACAGGCTTCACACACGGTGCGCGGTGTTCGCGCGCACTTCATCGTGGCTTCCAGAGCGGGTTTCAAAGTCAGGGCATTCGCTTCAACCCACCCGAGGAACCCGCCATGAACATGCCTCCCCTGATCGCCCCCCTGACCGCGCTGCGCGGGCTGTCCGACGCTGCGCTGCGCAGCGCCCCATCCCTGCTGCGGGCGCCCGTGCGCCGCACGCTGCGCCATGCCGTGCGCACTGGCCTGGCCGCGCAACGCGTGGCCTGGTATTCGCTGCTGTCGGCGCTGGTGCTGCTGGCGCCGCCCACCCGCGCGCAGGAGACAGGGGAAAGCACCAAGGCCGAAAGCCCGTACTTCTTCGTGAAAGGTGCGCAGCCCGGCGTCGATGCGCTGCCACTGAAAAGCACCGACGTGCAGGTCAACATCAGCGGCGTGATCGCCGACGTGGTGGTGACGCAGCGCTACAAGAATGAAGGCACGGTGCCCATCGAGGCCAAGTACCTGTTCCCCGGCTCGACGCGCGCGGCGGTCAACGGCCTGAACGTGCGCATCGCCGACCGGCTGATCACGGCGCAGATCCGCGAGAAGCAGCAGGCCCGCATCGAATACGACCAGGCCAAGAAGGAAGGCAAGACCGCCGCCCTGCTGGAGCAGCACCGCCCCAACGTGTTCCAGATGAATGTCGCCAACATCCTGCCCGGCGACGACGTGCTGGTGGAGCTGCGCTACAACGAGCTGCTGGTGCCAACCGATGGCAACTACCAGTTCGTCTATCCCACCGTGGTCGGGCCGCGCTACGCGGGCACTACGTCGAACGCACCGAGCGAGACCGCCAGCGGCGCCACGCCCGCACACGCCCAGGCCTTCCCCGCCCAGCCTGTGCTGCGCCAGGGCGAGGTCAGCGCCAGCGCGTTCAACCTGAAGGTGAACCTGGCCAGCCCCATCGGCATCCAGGAAATCCGCTCGCCCAGCCACGCCATCGACACGGCGATGGATGCGGGCAGCTCATCGAAGCGCGCCAGCGTGCAACTGGCGGGCAGTGCCAGCCGCGTGGCGAACAACCGCGACTTCATCCTCGACTACCGGCTGGCGGGCAGCGCCATCCAGTCCGGCGTGCTGTTGCACAAGGGCGAGAAAGAAAATTTCTTCCTCGCCATGGTGCAACCGACCAAGGCCGTGCCGCAGGCGGCGATCACGCCGCGCGACTACGTCTTCGTGGTCGACATCTCGGGGTCCATGCACGGCTTCCCGCTCGATACCACCAAGGCGCTGATGCGCCAGCTGCTGGGCAACCTGAGGGCCAGCGACACCTTCAACGTGCTGCTGTTCTCGGGCAGCAACCGCTTTCTGGCGCCGCAGTCGGTACCCGCCACGCCGGCCAATATCAACGCCGCCATTCGCACCATCGACGAGATGGGCGGCGGTGGATCGACCGAGTTGCTGCCGGCGCTGCGCCGCGTCTATGCCCAGCCGAAGCCGCAGGAACTGGCGCGCACCGTGGTCGTGGTCACCGATGGCTACGTGACGGTGGAAAGCGAAGCCTTCGCGCTGGTGCGCAAGCAGTTAGGACAGGCCAACGTGTTCGCCTTTGGCATCGGCAGTTCGGTGAACCGGCACCTGATGGAAGGCCTGGCGCGTGCTGGCATGGGCGAACCCTTCATCGTCACCCGGCCCGATGAAGCCAAGGCGCAGGCCGAGCGCTTTCGCAAACTCATTGAATCGCCCGTGCTGACCAGCGTGAAGGCCAAGTTCGAAGGCATCGACGTGTACGACGTCGAGCCGCAGGCCCTGCCCGACGTGCTGGCCGAGCGCCCGGTGATCGTGTTCGGCAAGTGGCGCGAATCGGCCGGCGGCGGTGCGCCCCGGCTGGTGGTGGAAGGCCGCGCCGCCAATGGCCCCTACACGCAGTCGCTGCCCATCGACGTGGCGGCGGATTGGCAAGGCACCGGCGCGCTGCGCCACCTGTGGGCACGCCACCGCATCGCCGCGCTGAGCGATGAAGAAGCACTGACCGGCGGCGATGCACAGAAGGCCGCCATCACCAAGCTGGGCCTCGACTACAGCCTGCTGACGCAATACACCAGCTTCATCGCCGTGGACAAGGTGGTGCGTAACCCTGGTGGCCAAGGCGCGACGGCGAACCAACCGAGCCCGCTGCCCGAGGGCGTGGGCAACCTCGCCGTCGGCGAAGCCAGTGCCCTGGGAGCCGCCGTGAGCAGCACGCCCGAACCCGAGACCTGGGCCGCCATGCTGGTGGTGCTGGCCGTGCTGGGCGCGCAGGCCGCGCGGCGCCAGCGCCGGCAACCGTTCACGGCTTGAGTGGTCGCCCAGGGTTGTGGGAGCGGGCTTGCCCGCGATGAAAGCGCGTCGTCTACACGGGCGCCCCATCGCGGCCAAGGCCGCTCCCACACCACAGAACGGACCAGCCGAGTCATTCAAAAACCATAGCTGCTCACGCTTGCTGCACAAGCGTCAGAGGTCGAAAACACCATGAACCCCACCTTCCTCACCCGCTCCCCCCGCCTGCTGCCCGCTGCCATGCGCATCGACCGTGCGCCGGCGCTCGCGTGGATCGCCCTGCAAACCGCCGCTCTGTGGCCCACCTGGCGCTGGATGGCGGCGCGCGTGGCCGATGGTTCGGACGATCCACTGGGCCTGCTGGCGCTCACCGCCCTCATCGCGCTGGGGGTGGCCGTGCGCGGGCAACTGCGCAGCGCCCCGCGCCTGCCATGGCTGGCGGCGGCGCTGGTGGGCACGGTGGCCGCCACGGCGCTGCACGGCCACATCACGCCCCTGCTGGGCAGCCTGGTGGCCATCGTTGCCTGGGCCTGCGGGCTGCTGGCATTTCTGCCCAGCGCGCGGCGCGGCGCCATGCAGGTGCGCGATGGTGTGCTGCATGCCGCGCCGCGCTTTCCAATCGCCGCGCTGCCAGTGCTCGGCCTGGCGGTGCTGGTGCTGCCGCTCATCGCCTCGCTGCAGTTCTACGCCGGCTACCCGCTGCGCGTGCTCACCGCCGAAGCCAGCCGCTGGCTGCTGGCGCCGTGGTTCCACGTGCTGCGCGAAGGCAGCAGCCTGAACGTGGGCGGCCTGCTGGTCATCGTCGACGCGCCCTGCTCCGGCGTGCAGATGGCCTGGGTCGGCTACTTCACCGCCTGCGCCGTGGCGCTGTGGGTGGGGCGTGGCGATAAGGCCTTCGCGCTGCGCCTGCCCGCGGTGAGCGTGGCCGTGCTGCTGGGCAACGTGCTGCGCAACACCGCGCTGGTGGCGCTGGAGGCCACGGGGCGCGGCACGCCCGCCCTGCATGAAGGCATCGGGCTGGCGGTGTTGGCGGTGGTGTGTGGCGCCGTGGCGTGGGCGATGGCGCGCCGGGCGGACGGCGAACGGGCCTCGTCGCCACGCTGACCGCAAAGCCCATGCCCCATTCGTCATTTGTCATTTGTCATTTGTCATTGAGGCCGCGCAGCGGCGAAGTCATGTCGCGAAGCGACGTTATTCGGGAGCAGACACCATGAAATCACCCAACACCTTCGCCCTCCGCGTGCTCGGCAAGAGCCTGTTCGGCGCCGCCATGCTGGTCTGCGCGTTGTGGGGCGCTGTCGGCGCCAGCAGCGACGCAGCCATCCCCGCGCCCAGCTACGCCGCCACCGAGCTTCCCGCGCACTGGCAGGGCCAGCCGGTGCGCCCGCTGGCGCTCAGCGTCGTCGAGCAGCGTTTTGCCGAGCGCTTTCCCGGCGCCATCACGCGCCTGACCGATGGCCGCCAGATCGTGGTGTTGCGCGACGTGGCCGTGCCCACGCGCATGCTGCACCCGGCGGCCGACTGCTACCGCGCCATCGGCTACCGCATCGAGGGTGAGCGGCTGGAAAAGATGGCCGATTCCGACGACGCCCCCGTGCAGCGCTGCTTCACCGCCCGCAAGGGCGACGTGGTGCTGCGCGTGTGCGAGCAGATCGAGGACGCGCACGGCCAGCGCTTTGCCGACACCTCGGCCTGGTACTGGGCGGCGGCGCTGGGCCGCAGCCAAGGGCCGTGGCGCGCCGTCACGGTGACGCGGGCGCTCTCTTCGTAGGGCGGGCACTTGTGCCCGCGAGGAGGCAGCCACGTCGAACGGGGTGCCCGCGCAGGAGCAAGCGCCCCAACGCGGACATGAATGCCCGCCCTACTTTTCAACAACCTCACGCCGCTTCAGGAGACCACCATGATCCGTGCCGAATCCTTCCAGCGCCTGCTGCGCCGCTTCATGCGCGGCCTGTTCATCGTCGGCGTCGCCCTGCTGTTGGCGCTGGGCGCGCTGTGGGCCACGCTGCGCGTCGCGCTGATGCCGCAGCCCGGCGAATGGGCGACCGAGATTGGGCGCGGCCCCTTCACGCTGCAAGCCAGCGTGCCGCAACTGGTGTGGCTGGCCACCACGCCCAGCTTTGGCCCGCTGCTGCACGGCCTGCGCGTGCACAGCCCCTTGGGGCCGGTCACCCTGGGCTGGATCGCCGCCGGGCAGGAAGGCCCCGAACCGGTGCTCACCCTGCACTGCGAGCCCTGCACCCTGCCCCTGCCCGCCGCGCTGACGTCGGCGCCGTTGCGCGTGCCCGCGCTGCAACTGGCGCTGTCGCGCGACCAGGTGCAGCACCTGCGCGGCACGCTGCTGCTGGGCGCGCACGACCCGCAGGGTGGCGATGCGGTGGTTGCCGCCACCTGGCGGGCGCGCCGCCAGGGCGCCGGCTGGGGCGTGCGCCTGCACTGGCCCGACGCGCCCGCGCGCCACTGGTTCGCGCTGCTGGCGCCCGGCCTGCCCGAGCTGGCCGTGGCGCGCATCGACGGCCGCATCGGCGCCGATGCCGAACTGCAACTGCCCGCGCGCACGCTGCAAGTCACGCCGCGCGTGCAGGGCCTGGCCGTCAGCGGACTGGGCACCCAGGCCTGGGCGAACGCGCGTTCGTCCTGCGGGCCGCACCAGCGCCATGCCCCGCGTGGCTGGCTCACCCGTGCCGTACTGGCGGCGGAGGACCAGCGCTTCTTCGAGCACCCCGGCTACGACCTGACCGAGCTGCTCGCCTCGCTCGATGCCAACCAGCAGCACGCCGCCATCCGCCGTGGCGGCAGCACCATCACCCAGCAGGTCGCCAAGCTGATGGTGGCCGGGGATGAGCGCACGCTGGCGCGCAAGCTGCGCGAACTGCTGTACGCGGTGGAGATCGAGCAGACGCTGGGCAAGGCCCGCATCCTGCAGCTGTACCTGAACCTGGCGCCCTGGGGCCAGAACGCCGAAGGCCGGCTGGTGTGCGGTGCCGCCGCCGCCGCCCGTCACTATTTTCAGATCCCGGCGCGCCGCCTCACGCCGCGCCAGGCCGTCACCCTGGCGGCCATGCTGCACAACCCCGCGCGCGAGGCCGAGCGCTGGGCCAGCGAGGGCAGCGTGAACCGCGGCCGCCTGACCTGGATTGCCGAACAGGTGCGTGGTGTGCCGTTGCGCCAGCGGCGCGCGCTGTTGGCGCTGCTGAAGACCGAGCAGGAGGAGCAGGCCGCGCCCGCCCATGCCGTGACCACGCCACTGGCCCAGGAGGGCGATGCGCCCGTTTCGGCCATGCGCCTGGCCGGAGCGCCCGAGGAGTGATGCTGGCGGCAACGGGAAAAGCGAATGCGGTGGCAGCGCGTTGCTTGGCGCGAGCGCTCCCGTATCATTCAACCCATTGCCTGCATTCGCCGCGCGGCGCGCGCTGCCACCCGCCATGCCCTCCGAACTGGACCACACCCACGACCGGCCCCTGACGCCGCCCGACCCTGAACCCGAACAAGGTTTGTGGCGCTGGCTCGTTGCCGCCGTGCTGGTGCTGATCATCGTGGTGGGTTCGTACCGCGCCTACGACTGGCTGGTCACCGATGTCGAGCGGCGCCGCGCCGGGACGGAAGCGCCGCCACCGCCCACCGAGCCCGTAGCCCAAACGCCAGGGGCCGACACCCCGGCCGCCGCGGCGCCGGGGCGCACCATCCGGACGCCCCAGCCCAGCCCGCCGGTCGAGGCGGTGGCCCCCGCCGTCACCGGCCAGGCTATTCACAAATGCATCATCGACGGGCAGGTCAGCTATTCCAACCAGCCCTGCCCGGAGGGTGCCACCAGCACGCCCGTGGTTGCCGCGGGCGAAGACCCGAATGGGGTCGCCGGATCGGCTGGCGACTCCGTGCCGGCCCTGGTGGCCCGCCCAACCAGCCTGGGCGTGGGCGACCCCAGCCACCAGGTGGCCGCGTGCGCCTATCTGGTGGCCGAGATCACGCGCCTGGATTTCGAGTTCCAGCAGCCGCTGCCGCCCAATGTGCTTGACCACATCTCCACCCGGCTGACTACCCTGCGCGCCGAGCACCAGGGCGCCAAGTGCGGCCCGCTGCCCAAGACCGAAGCCAGCACCCAAGCCGCGCCCGCCGCTCGCAAGCGCACGGAGCAGAAGGTGGTGGACGAGAAACCGGGCGATTGAACCTATTGAGCAATCCAACCCCGCCAGCAGGGCCGGTGTACCTGAAGAAAATCAATGACTTACAAAACGTTTTCTTGAGAGATTTTCAAAAATCACGACAGCGCGGGCCATCGGAAACCCCCCTCCCATCCCCTCGTCATTGCGGCGAAGGCCGCAATCCATGGGGCGTCACCTTGACACG
>JAUNUR010000088.1 GCA_030538085.1 Pseudomonadota bacterium
GCCTGGCACGCCCATCACGGCACGCTCGGGCGCATCCAACTGCCGTTTCTAGGGTAACCGGAACCGGGGTGACTGAAACTACAGCAGCTCGCCCTTCGGATCGCGCCCCATCAGCGCGGCCACGGCCTCGACGGGCTTGAGCTGCCCGTCCAGCAAGGCCACCACGCATTCGGTGATCGGCATCTCCACGCCCAGGTGGCGCGCGCGCTGCAGCACGGTGCGGGCGCTGTACACGCCCTCGGCCACGTGGCCTAGTGACTGCACGGCCTCCTGAAGCGTCTTGCCCTCGGCCAACAGCAGGCCGACGCGGCGGTTGCGGCTGAGGTCGCCCGTGGCCGTCAGCACCAGATCACCCAGGCCCGACAGGCCCATGAAGGTCTCGGGCTGCGCGCCCAGCGCCGCGCCCAGGCGGGCGATTTCGGCCAGGCCGCGGGTGATGAGCGCGGCGCGCGCGTTCAGCCCCAGGTTCAGACCATCGGCCAGTCCGGTGGCGATGGCCAGCACGTTCTTCACGGCGCCGCCCACCTCCACCCCCGTCAGGTCCTCGTTGGCGTACACCCGCAGCGTGGGGCCGTGGAAACCGTCGACCAGAGCCTGGCGCACGTGCGGTGCCTGGCTGGCCGCCACCAGCGCGGTGGGCTGGCCGCGCGCCACTTCCTGCGCGAAGCTGGGGCCACTGAGCGCGCCGGCCTGCAACGCGGGCGCCACCTGGGCCTGAATTTCGTGCGGCATCAGTCCGAAGGGGTGCGGCGCCTGCGGGTTCCGTGCCGGCTCGAAGCCCTTGCACAGCCAGCCGACGGGCACGCGCACATCGCGCAGCAACTCCAGCGTGGGCCGCAGGCCGGCCACGGGCGTGGCAACGACCAGCAGATCGGCCTGCGGAATGGCCTGCAGCAGCGTGGCGACCTCGCCGCCGCGCACCGTCAGCTCAAGCGGCAGCGGAATACCCGGCAGGTAGCGCGCGTTCTCACGGGCGCTGTCCATGGCCTCGGCCTGCGCGCCATCGCGCGCCCACAGCACCACGTGGTGGCGAGCCGGGTTGCGCGCCGCGCCAATGGCCAGCGCCGTGCCCCAGGCGCCCGCACCGATTACTATGATTTTCATAGCGTCACGCGCTTGCTGGACGGTCGCTAACAACTACTTCTATGCTTATTGCGTGATGATGGGCGAGGCCTCGGGCTGGGGCGCGTTCTGCTGCTCGTACATCGACTGGAAGTTGATCTCGGCCAGATGCACGGGCGGGAAACCGCCGCGCTGGATGATGTCGGCCACGTTACCGCGCAGGTAGGGGTAGACGATCTGCGGGCAGGCGATGCCGATCACGCCGCCCATCTGGTCCTCGGGGATGTTGCGGATCTCGAAGATGCCAGCCTGCTTGCACTCGCACAGGAACACGGTCTTGTCCTGGATCTTGGTCTGCACCGTGGCGGTGACGGTGATCTCGAACACGCCCTCGGCCACGTTCTCGGCGTTCACGCCCAGGTTGATCTCCACCGCGGGCTGCTCCTGCTCCAGCAGGATAGCGGGCGAATTGGGCTGCTCCAGAGAGGCCTCTTTCAGATAGACGCGCTGGATGTTGAACACGGGATCGGTGTCGGCCATGAGGTTCTCGCTAAAGGGGGGTTGGACAAAAGAAGACGGGCAGCAACGCGCACGGCGCGCTGACTCGCGGCCATTATCTCAGGCGTGCGTGGCACACCGCCCGGCGCGCCGTCAGGCGTTGCCGGCCAGCAGCGGATCAAGCCCGCCGCGCTGCTCCAGCGCCACCAGGTCGTCGTGGCCGCCCACGTGCGTATCGCCAATGAAGATTTGCGGCACGGTGCGGCGGCCGGTGATCTCCATCATGATCTGGCGCTGCGCCGGATCGAGGTCGACGCGGATCTCATCGATCCGCTCCACGCCCTTGTCCCGCAGGATCTGCTTGGCACGAAGGCAGTAGGGGCAGGTGCCGGTGGCATACATCTTCACGGTCTGCATGGGTTCAGGCCTTCTCGATGGGCAGGCTGGCCTCGCGCCAGCTCTTCAGGCCGCCGGACAGCGACTGCGCGTTTTCATAACCCAGCTTCTTGGCGATCGCCACCGCGCGGCCCGAGCGCATGCCCGAGGCGCACACCAGCACCAGTGGCGTGGCCTTGTTCTTCACGGCGCCGGGCAGCTTGGCCTCCAGCTCGGCCAGCGGAATGCTCTTGGCGCCCACCACGTGGCCGGCCTGGTATTCGGCCGGCTCGCACACGTCGATGACCACCGCCTTCTCACGGTTGATGAGCTGCACCGCCGCCGCCGGCGTCAGGCCCGGGCCACCGCCGCCCGTCAGCATCGGCATCAGCAGCATGCTGCCCGACACCAGGGCCACCAGGATCAACATCCAGTTCGCCAGCAGGAAATCCACGGTCAATATCCTTCTCGTATGCATCAACGAGGGGCACCACGCGCCCCCACAGGGTGAAGATTCTAAAATGGCGGGTTAGCGCCCGCCTTGCCGGCGGTTTTTGACTCTTTTTCTGGCCGCCTCCCGATGCACAAGCTCGTTTTGATTCGCCACGGCGAATCCACCTGGAACCTCGAAAACCGCTTCACCGGCTGGACCGACGTGGACCTGACGCCCACCGGCGTCGAGCAGGCCAGGCAGGCAGGCCGCCTGCTCAAGGACGGCGGCTACGACTTCGACGTGGCCTACACCAGCGTGCTGACCCGCGCCATCCGCACCCTGCACCTGACGCTGGACGAGATGGACCGCCTGTGGCTGCCCATCGTCAAGCACTGGCGCCTGAACGAGCGCCACTACGGCGCCCTGCAGGGCCTGAACAAGGCCGACATGGCCAAGCAGTACGGCGATCAGCAGGTGCTGATCTGGCGCCGCAGCTACGACACGCCGCCCCCCGCGCTGGAGCCGACCGATCCGCGCAGCGAGCGCGGCGACCCACGCTACGCCAAGCTCCCGCCCGCGGACGTGCCCCTGACCGAATGCCTCAAGGACACGGTGGCGCGCGTGATGCCGTTCTGGAACGAATCCATGGCGCCCGCCATCCAGGCCGGCAAGCGGCTGGTGGTGGCCGCGCACGGCAACTCGATCCGCGCGCTGGTCAAGTACCTGGACGGCATCTCCGACACCGACATCGTGGGCCTGAACATCCCCAACGGCATCCCGCTGGTGTACGAGCTGGACGCCAGCCTGAAGCCCATCCGCCACTACTACCTGGGCGATGCCGCGGCCGCCGCCCAGGCCGCGGCGGCGGTGGCCAGTCAGGGCAAGGGTTGACACGCACATCTGACCACGGGCACCACGCGGCGCCCGCGAATTCCATGTCCGGCCAGGAACTTCGCGGCGCCGGCGCAACCGAAAACCATGGCAAGCGTTATATTGGCGCGCGCTTTTCAGGAACTTTTTTCAGACCATGAGCCAGAAAACCAAGATCGCCGGATGGATTGCCGTGGGAGCGCTGGCCGGCGCGCTGACCACCGTGTCGCTGCAGACCGTGGCGCGCGGCACGCTGGCACCGCTGCCGCTGGAAGAGCTGCAGCAGCTCGCCGCCGTGTTCGGCATGATCAAGTCCGACTACGTGGAGCCGGTGGACGAGAAGAAACTCCTCACCGACGCCATCTCCGGCATGGTCTCCAGCCTTGACCCGCACTCGCAGTACTTCGACAAGAAGAGCTTCAAGGAATTCCGCGAGGGCACCACCGGCAAGTTCGTCGGCGTGGGCATCGAGATCACGCAGGAAGACGGCCTGATCCGCGTGGTGTCGCCCATCGAGGGCTCGCCCGCCGACCGCGCCGGCCTCAAGCCGGGCGACCTGATCACGCGGGTGGACGACACCCCCGTGAAAGGCCTGACGCTGAACGAGGCCGTCAAGCGCATGCGTGGCGAGCCGGGCACCAAGGTCATCCTGACCATCCTGCGCCGCGACGAGAACCGCAGCTTCCCGGTCACCATCGTGCGCGAGGAAATCCGCACCCAGTCGGTCAAGAGCAAGGTGGTCGAGCCCGGCTACGCCTGGCTGCGCCTGTCGCAGTTCCAGGAACGCACGGTGGAGGACTTCGTCACCAAGCTGGAAGACATCTACAAGCGCGAGCCCCAGCTCAAGGGCCTGGTGCTCGACCTGCGCAACGACCCTGGCGGCCTGCTCGACGCCGCCATCGCCGTGTCGGCCGCCTTCCTGCCCCAGGACGTGACGGTGGTGTCGACCGACGGGCAGATCGCGGAAAGCAAATCGGTCTACAAGGCCCGCCCCGAGGACTACCTGCGCCGCCGCGGCGCCGACCCGCTCAAGCGCCTGCCGGCGGCCCTCAAGTCGGTGCCGATGGTGGTGCTGGTCAACGAAGGCTCCGCCTCGGCCAGCGAAATCGTGGCCGGCGCGCTGCAAGATCACAAGCGCGCCACCATCATGGGCAGCCAGACCTTCGGCAAGGGTTCGGTGCAGACCGTGCGCCCGCTCGGCCCCGACACGGCGCTGAAGATCACCACCGCGCGCTACTACACGCCCAACGGCAACACCATCCAGGCCAAGGGCATCGTGCCCGACATCATGGTCGACGACACCGCCGAGGGCAGCCCCTTCGCCGCGCTGCGCATGCGCGAGGCCGATCTCGACAAGCACCTGAGCGGCTCGCAGGAGGAAAAGAAAGACCCCGCCGTGCTCGAAAAAGAACGTGAAGCGGCCCTCAAACGGCTGGAGGAAGAGTCGCGCAAACCCGCCGCCGAGCGCCGCCCGCCCGAATACGGCAGCGACAAGGACTTCCCGCTGCAGCAGGCGCTGGCCAAGCTCAAGGGTCAGCCGGTCAAGGTCAGCAAGACCCTGGTCGAGCGCAAGGAAGACACCAAGACCGAGTAACGCCACGGCGCGGATGGACGACCGGCAACTGCTGCGCTATTCGCGCCATATCCTGCTCGACGACATCGGTGTCGAGGGGCAGGAGAAGCTGCTCGCCGCGCACGCGCTCGTCATCGGCGCCGGCGGGCTGGGCTCGCCGGTGGCGCTGTACCTTGCCAGCGCGGGCGTGGGCCGACTGACCCTGGTGGACGACGACACCGTCGATCTGACCAATCTGCAGCGGCAGATCGCGCACACCGAGGCGCGCGTGGGCCAATCCAAGGTGCTGTCGGCGCGAGCGGCCATCCATGCCATCAATCCCGACGTGCGCGTGGACACGGTGATGCAGCGCGCCGACGAGACGCTGCTGCGGCAACTGGTGGCCGATGCCGACGTGGTACTGGACTGCACCGACAACTTCGCCACGCGCCAGGCGCTCAACCAGGCCTGCGTGGCCGCGCGCAAGCCGCTCGTGGCGGGCGCGGCCATCGGCTTCGACGGGCAGGTGTCGGTCTACGACCTGCGCGACGGCCACTCGCCCTGCTACGCCTGCGTATTCCCGCCCTCGCAAACGGTGGAAGAGGTGCGCTGCGCCACGATGGGCGTCTTCGCCCCCGTGGTGGGCCTGATCGGCACCGTGCAGGCGGCCGAGGCACTCAAGCTGCTGTGCGGAATCGGGCAGTCCCTGTCGGGCCGCCTGCTGATGCTCGACAGCCGTCGCATGGAGTGGTCCGAGGTGCGGGTGCAGCGTCAGCCCAGCTGCCAGATTTGTGGTGGCAACGCTCGCTTGTAGGCAAATTCCTACGCCCTGGTGGACTGCACGCTGGCACGGCCCGCGCCGACCGGCACTTAGACTTGGCTACGCATTTCCCTCGCGCTCCGGCTCGAAGGATTTCCAAGCAGCGATACCGTCCCACCATGCCATGCCTGGCCCCAATTCAGTGCGAGCCTATTTCGTAGAAGACAACCCCACCATCCGAGAGAACCTGATAGCCACGCTGGAGGAGCTCGGGGGAGTTGCGCCGATTGGCTATGCCGAAACGGAGCAGCAAGGCAGCGACTGGCTGGCCAAGCACGGCAGCCAGTGGGATCTGGCCATCGTGGACCTCTTTCTCAAGCAGGGCAGCGGGCTGGGGGTGCTGCAAGCCTGCCGCGAACGCCAGCCGGAACAGAAAGTGGTGGTGCTGACCAACTACGCCACGCCCGACATTCGCGTGCGCTGCCACCAACTGGGCGTGGATGCGGTGTTCGACAAATCCCACGATATCGAAGCACTGATCGAGTTCTGCCTGAACATGCAGGAAACGGATTGATGCGGCGCCGAGCCTGCCCGCGGTCCGCACGAAAAAAGCCGCCACGTGGCGGCTTTTTTCGTCGCCCGCGCTGCCTGCCCGGCGCCGGGCAGACAGCGTCAGTCGATGAGATTGTTCTTCAGCGCGTAGTAGGTCAGATCGCTGTTCGAATTGAGTCCCATTTTTTCCATCAGGCGCGTGCGATAGGTACTCACCGTCTTCACCGACAGCGACAACGACTCGGCGATGTCGCCCGCCGTCTGCCCCTTGGCCAGCTTGAGAAACACCTGGAACTCCCGCTCCGACAACTGCTCGTGCGGCGCCCCGTCGTTCTTGCGGCCCAGTTGCTGGGCCAGCAACTCGGCCACCGAGGGCGTGATGTAACGCTTGCCCAGCGCGATGGTGCGGATGGCCTCGACGATTTCACTCGGGTCGCACTCCTTGTTCAGGTAGCCGCTGGCGCCCTGGCGGATCAGGTTCATGGCGTAGTGCTCCTCGGGGTAACCGGAGAGAATCAGAATGCCCACGTCCGGCGCCTTGGCGCGAATCATGGCCAGCGCGTCGATGCCGCTCTGCCCTGGCATGGACAGGTCCATGACCAGCACGTCCAGTTCGGTGGTGCGCACCAGGTCGATGGCTTCGCGGCCACTGGCGGCCTCGCCGGCAACCCGCAGATCCACATGCTCCGAGAAAAACTGCTTGAGCCCCGAACGCACGATGGCGTGGTCATCCACAATACCGATTCTGATCACAGTGCGCCTTTCCTGTTGACGATGTCGACGCCGCTTGCAACACGCGGCATCCGGCGATTCTAGTGGGCCTCCGCTACATGGCTGATTCAATTCTTGACCCCGCGCCCACCAGCGCTCGCCCCCGCAACCCCTTGTCCCTGCGCGCCATCCTGGTGATCGCCGCGCTCTGCGCGCTGGCGATCATGTGGCTGAACGAAGACACCCACCACCGTACCTCGCAGACGCTGGCACAGATCCAGCAAGGCCATGCCACGCGCACCAAAGTCAACATGCTGGTGCGGCGGCTGGTGGAGGCCGAATCCAGCCAGCGCGGATATGTGCTCACCGGCGACCGCGCCTATCTGGAGCCTTACGTGGCCGCGCTTGCGGACATCGACGAGAAGCTCAAGCTGCTCAATGGCACGGTACCGCCGGCCATCGCCGACTCGGATGTCATGCAGAACTTCCGCAGCCTGCTGTCGCAGAAGATCGGTGAAATGGCGCTCACGGTGCGCATGCGCGAGGAAAACCGCTCCGAAGTCGTCAACTTCGTCGTCAGCTCCAACGTCGGGCTGGAACAAATGCGCGCCTTCGGTCTGCAGGCCGACGCCCTCATCGCACAGGCCGATGCGGAGGTTGCCACCAAGCGCGCCGAGGTGTACCGCCTGCTCAACGCGTCGCGCTTCGGCCTGGCGGCGGGCGTGCTGGCCGCCTTCTTCGCCTTCTTCCTCTACGTCAACCAGACGCGCGTGCTGCGTGAAATCGACAAACGCCAGAAGCAGCAGCTCGAAGCCGAACGCGATGCGCTCGAATCGCAGGTGCGCGAGCGCACGGCCCGCCTGACCGAGCTGGCAAGCTACCTGCAACAAACCGTCGAGGACGAGCGCGCCCACCTGGCGCGCGAGCTGCACGACGAACTGGGCGCTCTGCTCACCGCGGCCAAGCTGAACGTGGCGCGCATCAAGTCCAAGCTGCCCAAGGGCGCCGATGAAGTGGTCGAGCGCCTGAAACACCTGACCGAAACGCTCAACCAGGGCATCGCGCTCAAGCGCCGCATCATCGAAGACCTGCGGCCTTCGTCCCTTTCCAACCTGGGCCTGGTGGCCTCGCTGGAAATCCTGACGCGCGAGTTTTCCGACCGCTCGGGCATCGAGGTGATCACGGCACTGGAGCCCGTGGAACTGGACGCCAACAGCGAGCTGACGATCTACCGTCTGGTGCAGGAAGCGCTGACCAACATCGGCAAATACGCCAACGCCACGCGGGTCACCGTGAACCTGAAGAACTACGTCTACCACGCCGAGGTGTCCGTGCACGACAACGGCGTCGGCTTCGACCCCATGCGTCTACCACAGGCCTCGCACGGCCTCGTGGGCATGCGCCACCGGGTCGAGGCCAGCGGCGGGCGGCTGGACATCAACTCCCGCCCCGGCCAGGGCTCGCGCGTATCGGGCACCATTCCACGGCGCACCGCCAAGCAGCAAGGGGATCTGGCGGCGGCCGTCAGCGCCATGTCGTCCGCGTCCTACAACACCTCACCCGCGCCACTGACATTTCCCGACACGCTCAACTGATGCGCATGCACGGTCGCTCAAGGTAAGCTTGATCCGTTTTCGATCAGGAAAGCCCTGCCCCCTAATGCGCCCCATCGCCCAAAGAAAGGAAGACATCATGAATACGCAAGAAGCCGTCGACAAGATCGCCGACAGCGCCCAGAACGCCACCGAGAAAGTGGCCGACAGCGCCGAGCGCACCGTTGAATCCGCCCGCCTGTACGCCAACGAAGCCCTCGACAAGGCCGATGCCAAGGTGCGCAGCCTGCGTGAAGACGTCAAGCCCGCCATCGACGCCATTTCCGCCCGCATGCATGACATGGCCGCTCGCGGCAAGGCCGCAGCGGCGGAGACATCGGCGCAAACACGCGAGAAGCTGCACGAGGTGACCGACCGCACCAGCGCCTACGTTGCCGAGCAGCCCCTGAAGTCCATGGCCATCGCCGCCGCCGCCGGCGCGGCCCTGGCGCTGCTGATGGGGCGCCGTCGCTGATCCAGCAACCCATCGCACAGAAAAAAGCCCGCGAATCGCGGGCTTTTTCTTTGCCTATTGAGCAAGCCAACCCAGAGCGTCGCCCACACTGCCAACGATGGTGTTGACGGCTCCATCATCCGGGCTTTAAGATAGTAATCAGTTACTATCTTTATATAGTCGCCATGAGCGAACGCACCAAATACCTGCCCGCCGAAGAGCGGCGCGCCGCGACGGTGGAGGCCGTGATCAGCCTGGCCGCCGAACAGAACCCGAGCAGCATCACCACCGCCGCGATCGCGCAACACATGGGCCTGACGCAAGGGGCGCTGTTCCGCCACTTTCCCAACAAGGACGCGATCCTGCAGGCGGTCATGGTCTGGGTGTCGGAGCGGCTGCTGGCCCGCATCGACAAAGCCATCGAAGGCAAGGCCTCTCCCCTCGCCGCCCTGGAGGCGGCCTTCATGGCGCACATCGATTTCGTCGCCGAGCACCCAGGCGTGCCGCGCATGCTGTTCGGCGAATTGCAGCGCGCGGACGAAACCCTGCCCAAGCGCATGGTGCTGACGCTGATCCAGCAATACCACGGGCGACTGAACCTCCTGCTGAAGGCCGGCCAGGCCCAGGGCGAGGTGGACGCCCACCTTGACGTGGAAGCCGCCGCGACGCTGTTCCTGGGCACCATCCAGGGCCTGGTGATGCAGTCCCTGCTGGCCGGCAAGGTCAGCCGCATCCGCCGTGACGCGGCCATGGCCTTCACCATTTACCGCCGCGGCATCGGGAGCGCCCCATGAAACCGCCTCGCCCGCGGGGCCGCACGCTGGCCTTGATCGCCATCCTGGTGCCGCTGCTGGCCTTGTTCGCCTACGCGGCGCTGCGCTCGGGGCCGCTGGCGCCGGTGGCGGTAACGGTGACCACGGTCGAATCGCGCGCGGTGGCCCCGGCGCTGTCGGGCATCGGCACGGTGCAGGCGCGCTTCATCTACAAGATCGGCCCCACTTTTGCCGGCCGGCTCAAGCGGCTCAATGTCAACGTGGGCGACACCGTCAAGCCGGGCCAGGTGCTGGGCGAGATGGACCCGGTCGATCTGGACGACCGCATGCGCGCGCAGCAGGCGGCGGTCAAGAGCGCCGAAGCGGCGCTGCGCCAGGCCGAGGCCCGTCAGACCTATGCACGCACGCAGGCGGATCGCTACCAGAAGCTGTTCGCGCTGCAAGGCGCCAGCGAGGAAACGTTCGTCACCAAGCAGCAAGAGCTTGCCCTTGCCGACGCCGCCCTGGCTGCCGCGCGCGAGGACGTTGGCCGCTTGCGCGCCGAGGCGCAGGGCGTGCGCGCGCAGCGCGGCAGCCTGGTGCTGACCGCGCCGGTGGCCGGCCTGGTGGTGTCGCGCCACGTCGATCCTGGCACCACGGTGGTGGCCGGCCAGGCGGTGGTGGAAGTGATCGACCCCGCCAGCCTGTGGGTCGACACCCGGTTCGATCAGATCAGCGCCGAAGGGCTGGCCGCGGGCCTGCCCACGCAGGTGCTGATGCGCTCACGCCGCGGCCAGGATGTGCCGGCCAAGGTACTGCGCATCGAGCCACTGGCCGACGCGGTGACCGAGGAGACGCTGGCCAAGATCGTGTTCGAGAGCACGCCCACGCCACTGCCACCCTTGGGCGAACTGGCCGAGGTCACCGTGCAGCTGCCCGCCTTGCCCGCGGCGCCCACCATCCCGAATGCCGCTATCCGCAGCGTCAACGGAGAACGCGGCGTGTGGAAGCTGACGAACGGCGAGCTGACATTCGCGCCCGTCCGGCTGGGCCGAACAGACCTGGATGGCAACATGCAGGTGCTGGACGGCCTGACGGCGGGCGACCAGATCGTGGTTTACAGCGACAAGACCCTGAACGCCCGCAACCGCATCCAGGTCGTTGAGCGCATCCCAGGAGTCAAGCCATGATCAGCCTGGCTGGTCGCGATATCCTGCACGGCTGGGGCAAGTTCATCTTCACCGGCTTCGGGCTGGGGCTTTTGATCGGCGCCACGCTGATCATGGCCGGCGTCTATCGCGGCATGGTCGACGACGGCAAGGTGCTGCTCGACAACAGCGGCGCCGACCTGTGGGTGGTGCAGCAGGGCACGCTGGGGCCGTACGCTGAATCATCCAGCGTGCCCGACGACCTGTGGCGCGGCATCCGCGCCATGCCCGGCGTGGCGCAGGCGGTCAACATCACCTACCTGACGATGCAGGTCGGGCGCGGCGAGCGAGACGTGCGCGCCATGGTGGTGGGCATCACCGCCGGCCAGCCTGGCGAGCCCGGCTGGCCGCCGCAACTGGTGGCGGGCCGGCAGATCACGCGCGGGCATTACGAGGCGGTGGCCGACATCGCCACCGGCTTCAAGCTGGGCGACGTGCTGCGCATCCGGCGCAACCAGTACACCGTGGTCGGCCTGGCGCGCCGCATGGTGTCGTCGGGCGGCGACCCGATGGTGTTCATCCCGCTCAAGGACGCGCAGGAAGCGCAGTTCTTGAAAGACAACGACGCCATCCTGATGCAGCGCCGCCGCACCGAGGCCAACCCCACCTTCAACCGCCCCGGCGTGCCGGGCCTGGTGGACGCGGTGATCGGCTCGCAGACCAGCAACAGCTACGTCAACGCCGTGCTGGTGCGGCTGCGGCCGGGCTTCACGCCGCAAGAGGTGGCCGAGCCGATCCGCCGCTGGAAGCGCCTGACGGTGTACGACCGCGCGCAGATGGAAGACATCCTGATCGGCAAGCTGATCGCCACCTCGGCGCGGCAGATCGGCATGTTTCTGGCCATCCTGTCGATCGTCTCGGCCGCCATCGTCGCCTTCATCATCTACACGCTGACCATGGACAAGATCCGCGAGATCGCGGTGCTCAAGCTGATCGGCACGCGCAACCGCACCATCGCCGCCATGATCTTGCAGCAGGCGCTGGTGCTGGGCGTGATCGGCCTGGTGGTGGGCAAGATCAGCGCCACCTTCGCCGGGCCGGCGTTTCCGAAATACGTGCTGCTGATGCCACAAGACACCCTGATCGGCTTTCTTGCCGTGCAAGCGATCTGCGTGCTGGCCAGCCTGGTGGCGATCCGCATGGCGCTGAAGGTCGATCCGGCCGAGGCGATTGGCTAGTCACCCTATTGAGCAGCCCAACCCTGCCAACAGGGCCGGTGTACCCGAAGAAAATCAATGACTTACAAAACGTTTTCTTGAGAGAGTTTCGTAATTCAGGACAAGCCTATGTCATGCCTTCACCTCATCCCGTCATTGCGGCGAAGGCCGCAATCCACACGGTGTCCGTGGGTCAACACCGTGTCAAGGTGGCGCCCCATGGATTGCGGCCTTCGCCGCAATGA
>JAUNUR010000089.1 GCA_030538085.1 Pseudomonadota bacterium
CGATGTTGCCCAGCGTGACCTGCCCGTCGCCGCCGATGGCGACTTGCCAGCCCTCGGGCGTCTTGCGCCGCACGCTGATGATGGTGGTGCCGTGAAATGGTTCCATCGCGCCCAGATGGGGGCTGACGAACGCAACTCAAGGCACTCGTGCCAGCCATTTGACGGCACCTTGACCAACGGCCGGTGTTGCGCCGCCCGGGGAAACGGCGGCCAACAGACCGCCTCAGTGGAAAGTCAATCCGTTCGCAGCATCACCCGCGCCGACTCGGTGATGCCGATCACGCCAAAGAACGCGGCCAGCAGCCGGTTGACCTGCTTGAGCGT
Source organism: Pseudomonadota bacterium (assembly GCA_030538085.1). Lineage (GTDB taxonomy): Bacteria > Pseudomonadota > Gammaproteobacteria > Burkholderiales > Burkholderiaceae_C > Ottowia. The sequence goes on from JAUNUR010000089.1 coordinate 325, forward strand.
GACCGTCTGCCCCTTGCCCTGCTGCTCCATGCACCAGTTCAGCAAGTCGCCTGCAGCACCGAAGTCCACCCGCAACAGCTTGCGGCAGTTGATCTCGAATCCGGTGAACACCCCGCTGGCCTTGACGAAGGCCTGAAGCGCATCGTCCATGGAGCCGATGTGCTCGCCCTCCAGCTTGCCTTTGTACAGGCCATTGTCCAGCGCCGCGGCGGCCGATATGGGCGACTCGGAAAGCGCGAACGACCGGGACGGCTCTCCCATGTCATCGGCATCGAACTGGCTGGGCTGCAGCGTCACGCCTTCCTCGTTCATGGCGCTGTAGCTGCTCTTGGGCGTTTCCCAGGCGGGCGGCGAGACTTCGTAGGTGACGCAGTAGTTGAGCGCGACCATTTCGAACTCGTCCATGTCATCCATCAGCCGCAGCAGCGCCAGGCGGGCGACCCACCATTGGGGATCGGCCTCGCGGTCGTCGGTGGGCGAGTGCTCGATCAGCACCTCCAGCAAACGCTCGACGCCCAGGAATTTCACCCGGGCCGGACTGTCGGCCCATTCCTTGAGCACGTCGGTCAACGCGGGCAGCGCCGCCGGCTCGATGGTCTTCAGGTGGCGCCAGTCGATGCGCCAGGGGGGCACATGGCGGGCAAGCGTCATCTTGAGCGCGGCCACCGACTGCACCCCCATGACGGACGGGCAGGCCCAGTGGAACACCCCGGCCGTGACCGCCACTGGCTGCGCGGCTACCGGCTCGGGGAACGAACCCAGCTCGGTCACCAAGGCCCATTGCGGGGCCGAGCGGCCAAAAATGGCCGCGAAGTCAAGCGCCGCATCGTCGAACTTGGTCGACTCATTGGCGCAGCGGTAAAGATCGAACAGCGTCAACCAGGTATCGACGTTGTTGCGGTGCGTGCCGCCCACGGCCAGCAAGTCCAGCAGCACGGCCTCGGCTCCGGCGGTGTCGCCATTGGCAAAGCGGATGGCGGCCTCTTCCACTTCGGGGTCCTGCTTGGCCGCTGCCATGACCTCGACGTTGAACTCCGGCACATCCCCCAGCAGCCGCTTCGCGGGCACGACCGCGGGGGCCACGGCAGCAGCGGGCGCCTGAGCGGCTGGTTTGGCCGCTGGCGGCGCCTTGGCGGCGGTGACCTGAGCAGGCGGGGACGCCTTCTTGCCCACTGCGGGAACCGCCGCGGTGGGCGCCACGGGCGCGGGCACGGTCTGCGCCAGCGTGAGCGTGGGCGCGAAGGCCGCCGCTGGGGGCAAGGTCGGCCGTTCGCCGGGCGGCAAGGTGGGGCGCTCGCCAGGCGGCAGTGTCATGGGCACCGTCTTGTCGTAAGCGGGGCCACGGCGTGGCGGCTGGCCGGGCGCCTGCGCCGGCAGCGCCGGTCGGGCCTGCGGAGCGACGCCCTTGTCGTTGCCCTTGAACCAGGCGGTGGACATCTGGGCCTCGATCTCGTCGATCTTCTTCAGCGTGCGCGCGCGCTCACCGGTGTTGGCCGTCTGGCTGCTGGGCGCGAACGATGGGCCACCGATGGCCACATCGGAATCCTTCAGGTTTTCGCGCCGGCGCACCTTGCGCAGCATGTCGAACTCGCGGTTGCGCACGAAGTCGTTGCGACGCTTACGCTCGATCATCTCCTTGAGCGCCATGCGCGATTCGCTGTCACCAGAGCTGCCGGAGCGCCGGTCCAGGTCGGACCAGTTCGTCGCCGGACTCTTGACGAACTTCACCATCCTGGACAGCAACCCATCGCTGCCGGATCCTGAATCCTTGCTCATCGCTGGGGTCTCCGTGTCACCTGGTGTGCCGTCTTGTCAATAGTGCATGAAATGGAATCGATGCATTCGCCTGCTGGGCAAGGCGCGAAACGCAACGACACCAAATGGTATCGCGAACATTTGCAACGTCGCCATTCGTGCGAAGACGTGATCGCATATGCGGATTATTGGCGGGACTGCTCACCAGGGACCTGCCTGAAAATCAGTCGCCAAACATCTTCTGCTTGAGTTCGCGCCGCTGCTGCGCCTCCAGCGAGAGCGTGGCGGTGGGCCGTGCCAGCAGGCGCGGCACGCCGATGGACTCGCCGGTTTCGTCGCAGTAGCCGTAGTCACCCGAATCAATGCGGGCGATCGACTGCTCTATTTTCTTGAGCAGTTTGCGCTCGCGGTCGCGCGTGCGCAACTCCAGCGCGTGTTCTTCCTCGATGGTGGCGCGGTCGGCGGGGTCGGGCACCACCACGGTGTCCTCGCGCAGGTTTTCGGTGGTCTGGCCGGCGTTGGCCAGGATACCGTCCTTCAGCGCCACCAGCTTGAGGCGGAAATAAGCCAACTGGGTGTCGTTCATGTACTCGCTGTCGGGCATGGCGATCACTTCGGCATCGCTCAGAGCCTCGACAGGCTTGGTTTTCCAGTTCTGGGCCAGTTTCGGGTCTTTCTTGACCGGGATCGGCACGGGCGGGGCTGCAACAGTGGGCATGGGCAGATTTTTTGGGGGAGGCATCGGCGGCAGCGCGGAAACGGGAGAAGCCGTTTTTTTGGCCGTGGCCGCGCGCGTCGCCGGAGCTTTCTTGGCAGGTGTCTTCGGTTTGCTGTCCACCTTGGCGGCGGGCGCCGCCGCCTTGACCGCTTTCACGGGATGTGCCTTGGCAGGCGTGGCCTTGGGTTTGGCCGGGCTTTTGGCAGCCGCAGTTTTCACTTCTACCGTCTCCTTGCGGCTCCGGCGCATCCATGCGTGGGAGCCGACCGCATAGCCAGCGGATGAAGCATGGTCTTTTTCATCCGGTAAGCGCCCTCTGTTTTGGACCTTCTTGGGCGGCGAGGCAGACCGCCACCGAAATGGGACGGGGCTGCTGCAAAGGCGGCGATTGTAGCCACCCTGCAAGTCAGGGGGTATCCGTCCCCCGTCAAATACGGCGATTGGGCCAATTTTGGCCCACCAAGCCGGGTTGCGATCTTGTGCTATTGGCAAGGGATTCAACGCCGCAGGGCGCCCGAGACCGGGGATAAGCGCGGCGCGAGGAGTTTGAGGACAGTCTCTAAAGGCCGCCCTCAAACCATGCACTGCTCCAGCCCCTGCGTCAGGATGTCCCGGGGCAGATCGAGGCCGATGAACACCATCTTGCTGATGCGGGCTTCGCCCTCCTTCCAGGCCGGCCCCAGATCGCTGCCCATGAGCTGGTGCACGCCCTGGAAAATCACCTTGCGCTCGGTGCCTTTCATCCACAGCACGCCCTTGTAGCGCAGCATGCGGGGGCCGTAGATATTGACGATGGCGCCGAGAAAGTCCTCCAGCTTCGCCGGGTCGAACGCTCGCTCGCCACGAAAGACGAAGCTCTTCACGTCGTCGTCATGGTGATGATGGTGTCCATGCGCATGCTGGTGCGAGGGGTGGTCGCAATGCTCGCCATGGTGGTCATGGTCATGGTCGTGGTGATGATGGTCGTGGGCTTCGGGCGTCAGAAACTCCGGGTCCACGTCCAGCTTGGCGTTCAGGTTGAAGCCGCGCAGATCGAACACCTCTTTCAAGGGCACCTCGCCAAAATGCACCACCTTCTGCGGCGCGCGGGGGTTCATGTGCTTCAGGCGGTGCTGTAGTGCATCCAGTTCATCGGTATCCACCAGATCGGCCTTGCTGATGAAAATCTGGTCGGCGAAGCCCACTTGCCGCTGCGCCTCCACCCGGTCGTTGAGCTGTTGCGCGGCATGCTTGGCATCCACCAACGTCACGATGGCGTCCAGCAGGTAGGCCTCGGCGATCTCGTCGTCCATGAAGAAAGTCTGCGCCACCGGGCCGGGGTCGGCCAGGCCGGTGGTCTCGATCACCACGCGCTCGAAATCCAGTTCGCCCTTGCGCTTCCTGGCCGCCAGGTCGCTCAGGGTGGAGCGCAGGTCTTCGCGGATGGAGCAGCAGATGCAGCCATTGCTCATCTGGATGATCTGCTCCTGCTCGTCGGCGACCAGGATTTCGTTGTCGATGTTTTCTTCACCAAATTCGTTTTCGATGACGGCGATCTTCTGGCCGTGCGCCTCGGTCAGTACGCGTTTGAGCAACGTGGTCTTGCCCGAGCCGAGAAAACCGGTGAGGATGGTGGCGGGAATCTGGGACATGGTGAATCTGCGCGCGGTCATCAACAGGCCGAACACGCGAAAATTGCAATGGAACTTGGCAGTGTAGCCCCGCCCACCACACCGGCGCTTGCACCACTGGTTCTGACCGGGCACCCCCGCCGCTCATGGAGAAAGTCTGATTTGCGCTCAAATAGCAGAACCGTCCAACGCCGCCTCGCTGGCACGCCAACCTGGAGATTTCGAAACATGGTGAAAGTGATGGATTCGGTCCGAGGGGAAGGCGCACATCGCAGCGATACCGAAGGGGTATCGTGAGGATGTGCAACGCCGCCATCGGGGCGAAGGCGCGCTTTCACGTTTCGACATTTCCAGGTCAACGCACTAGCCCCATGACCATGACCATGCCCACCGCCGCCACTGTCCGCGCGCGATCCGTAATCGGCTGGGCGCTACTGCTGGTCTGGCTGGCCCTGCTGTTTTCGACCCCGGTGGCCCAGGCGCGGCCGATGATTACGCTGGACCCCACCTTGGCGCGCGCGCAAACGCTGGGCAAGGACAGCCATTACTGGATCGACCCCACCGGCCAGGCCAGCCCGGACGACGTCATGCGCATGCCCGAGTCCGCCTGGCGACCCAACCAGGTCAACCTGATTTTTCCCTTCCGCGCGTCCAACAACGCCATCTGGATCCGCGTGCAGACCGCGCCCGTCGACGAGCCCCATAGGCACTGGTATCTGGAGATTCCCTACGCCAATCTCGACCGCGCCACGCTGTTCACCCAAGGCGCCAATGGCCAATGGACGCAACAGGATGCCGGCGATACCTTGCCGGTCGCCAACTGGAGCCTGCCGCACCGCCAACCGCTGCTACAGCTTCAGCCCCAGCGCGACACGCCAGTCACGCATCTGTTGCGCGTGGCACATGGCAACCCCACCTCCGTGCCGGTGCTGGTGACCGAGGAGCGCCAACTGCTGCGCCGCGAACGCACGGTATCGCTTGGCCTGGGGCTGTACATGGGAGTCAGTGCGCTGGCCCTGTTGGTGGCCGTGGTCAGCGCGCTGCGGTGGCGCGACCTGGCGTTTGGCCTGTACGCGCTGTTTGCCCTGCTGACGGCCTTGTCCGCCGCCTCGCTGTCGGGCATCACCGGCCTGCTGCTGTGGCCGCGCCAGGCCGCATGGAACCACTATTCCGCCATGGTGTTTCCGCTGTTCACGCTGGCGACCGCCCTGGCTTTCGTGGCCACGGCCACGGACTTGCGGCTGCGATCACGGCGCCTGTTCATGCTGGTCACCGCGATGGCGGGCGCCAGCATCGCGCTGGCGGCGGCCGTGCCCTGGATACCCAGCGGCCTGTCGGACGAAATCATCGGCAGCTACGCCATCGTGGCGCTGATCCTGGCCATCGGCGTGCCCGCGTGGGCCGCCTGGCAGGGTGACCGCTATGCGCCCGCGTTCCTGGTGGGCATGGTGTGCCTGGCGGTGCCAGCGTCCAACTTCATCCTGCGCATGTTCGAGCTGGCACCGGTCGAGTTGATCATGCGCTTCGCGCTGCTGGCGGGCGCGGGCGTACAGTTGGGCGTGCTGATGATGACCCTGCTGCGGCGCGGGCGCGACCGCAGCCTGACGGCGCAGCGCCTGCGCGGCCTGGACCGCATTGACCCGGGCACGGGCCTGTCCACCCCGGTCGTGGTCATGGAGCGCCTGCAGCGCATGACCGCGCGCGCGCAAAGACAAGAGCACCAGATCGCGGTGCTGCTCATCGACCTGGTCAATCTGGCCGAAATGCGCCGGCTGTTCGGCCGCCGCGTCGACCAGGAAATGCCGCTGCGCATGGCCAACCGGCTGCAGCAGGTGACGAGGGAAATCGACACCGTGGGGCGGCTTGGCGATCAGCGCTTTGTCATGCTGCTTGAAGGCCCCATCACCCTGGAGGCGATCGAGGCGCAGGCGCAGCGGGTGCTAGCCCACTGCCTGCGCCCCTTGAGCGGCCGCCCCGAGGGCTGGACGCCCAAGCTGCGCATGGCCCTGGGCGTGATGCCCCGCGACGCACGCCAGCCCAACGCGCTGCTCGACAAGCTGGCCGTGCTGCTGGACACCGTGGCCCCCGGCGATTCGCGGCTGCTGTTCCGCTGCCAGTAAGCGGCTCATACCGTTTCGCGTTCAAGAGAACGGCTGTTTGCACAGGGTGCGATGACGAAATGACTTCGCCGCTGCGCGGCGTCATGACGAAATGACGCCAGTGATGCGCGAAATGCCTCGCACTCAGTTGGCGTCATGGCGGCGTAGCCGCCGTCATCGACGCGCAGCGGCGAAATCATTCCGTCATTCAACCTATTGAAGTTTTCAAAAATCACGACAGCGCGGGCCATCAGAAAGAAATCTCCCTCTCCCTCAGGGAGAGGGTTGGGGTGAGGGCAAGCGGCGTGTCATGAATTACGAAATTCTCTCAAGAAAACGTTTTGTAAGTCATTGATTTTCTTCAGGTACACCGGCCCTGCTGGCGGGGTTGGGTTGCTCAATAGAAACGGCATCACCCCTTGCGGCGCGCCCTTGGGTGCGCCGCGTCATAAGCCTTGGCCAGGTGCTGGAAGTCCAGCCGCGTGTACACCTGCGTGGTGCCGATGTTGGCGTGCCCCAGCAGCTCCTGCACCGCGCGCAGGTCACTGCTCGATTGCAGCACGTGGCTGGCGAACGAATGGCGCAGCATGTGCGGATGCACCGGCGTGGCCAGCCCGGCGCGCAGGCTGCGCCGCTTCAGGCGCTGCCACACCGACTGCGCCGTCAGCCGCGTGCCACGCTGCCCGATGAACAGCGCCTGCGCGGCGGCTGGCCGCGCCGCCACCTGCCCGCGCACCGCCAGCCAGTGCCGCAGCGCTTGCGCCGCCCCGCGCCCCACCGGCACGGCGCGCCGCTTGCCACCTTTGCCTTGCACCTGCACCTCGGCATTCGGCAGGTCCAGCCAGCCCCGCCCGGCGCGCAGCGCGTCGTCGCTGGGCGCCAGATCCAGCCCGACCAGCTCGCCCACCCGCAGGCCACCGCCGTACAGCAGCTCCACCATGGCGGCGTCGCGCACGTCGAGCCAGGGGTCGTCGGCCTCGTCGGCGTGCTCGGCCAGTTGCATGGCCTCGTCCACGCCCAGCGCCTTGGGCAATGGCCGGGCCTGCCGTGGTGCCCGCACGCCCTGTACCGGGTTGGTGCCAATCAGGCCTTCGCGCCCCAGCCAGGCGTAAAAGCCGCGCCAGCCCGAAAGAATGAGGGCGATGCCGCGCCCGCTGCGCCCGCCCGCGTGCATGTGCGCCACCCAGCGGCGGATGTGGTGGCTGCCGGCGGCGGTCAGCCCCACGCCGGATTGCACGGCGAACTGGCCGAGTTTGTCCAGATCCAGCGCGTAAAGCGCCAGCGTGCGCTCGGCCAGGCGCTTTTCGACGCGCGCGTGCCGCAGATAGCGCTCGATCAGCGCCGCATCGGCGGCGGAGATCACAGCATCGGGCACGGCGCTCACCCCACCCAAGCCATCAACGGCGAACCGGGCTTGGAACGAAGCGGCTCACACATCCCGCACGCGCGACAGCGCCGCGCTGGCCAACTCGCCAATGCGCTCCAGGAAATCCGTCGCCATGCCGGCCTGGTAACGCTGGCTGTCGGGCGAGGCCAGCACCAGCAGGCCAAACGCCGGCTGGGTGGCACTGGCGCGCAGTGGAATCAGCGTGACCGACACGGCGGCGTCCGGGTCGTCCAGCCACCGCACCGAGTCGAAACCGGCGTTGACGCCGCAGTAGGGCGTGGCGAGCGACGACGCCAGGCTTTTCACGTCGTCGCTGGCGCCTTGCGCGAACGGCTCGTCGGCATACACCTCGGCCACGTCCCAGACCTTTAGCGCCGCCTGCGGCACGCTGAACTGGGACTTCATTTCGCTTACCAGCACCGCCGGCAAATCGGCCGGCCGCCCGACCAGAAACAACTGTCGCGACCAGCGCAGCAGCTTGTCGGCGATGAGCATGTTCTCGTTGCCGTGGCGCATCATTTCCATCAGGCGCAACTCCAGCACCTTGATCTTCTCGCGCAGCATCTCGGCCTGGCGCTCCTGCAGGCTGACGGCGCGCCCTCCATGCGGGCTGGTGAGCTGCACGGCGCCCAGCAGGTCGGCATGACGCTCGAAGAAATCCGGCGTGTGAATCAGGAACTGGGCAATGTCTTCTTCGGTGATCGGTTGTGGTTGCATGCAATGGCGCCAGGCCCGTCAGGCCTGGTCTGAAAGGTCATCGGAAAGGTCGTCTGGAAGGTCGATGGTGCCCTCGAACACCGTCACGGCGGGGCCGGTCATGAACACGTGATCGTGCTCGCCGCCCGCCCATTCAATGGTCAACTGGCCGCCACGCATCCGCGCGTCCACGCGCCGATCCAGCAGGCCCAGCCGGATGCCAGTCACCACCGCCGCACAGGCGCCGGTGCCACAGGCCAGCGTTTCGCCCGCGCCACGCTCGTACACGCGCAGGCGCACGCGGCCACGGTCAATGATCTGCATGAAACCGGCGTTGACGCGGTTCGGAAACGCCGGGTGCCGCTCGATGAGCGGGCCGTGCACCAGCACAGGCGCCGTGTCCACGTCGCCCACCAGTTGCACGGCATGGGGGTTGCCCATGGATAAGATTGCTACACTAACAATAGCTTCCGGCGTTTGATTGGCAGTGGTCACAGCCGGATTAGACTTCAAATCCAGCGACCAGAGCCGCCACAGGTGATCAGGCGTGGCACCCGCCGGCACGGACGTCAGGCCGGTCGGATCGAACGGGATCCGTGCCGGATCGAAGATGGGCGCGCCCATGTCCACCCTCACGCGGCCATCGGGCTGCTCGCTCAGTTCAAGCGTGCCATGCCGCACCTTCACGCGCACCACGCGCTTGTCCGTCAAGCCCCGGTCGCGCACGTAGCGCACGAAGCAGCGCGAGCCGTTGCCACACTGCTCCACCTCGCCGCCATCGGCGTTGTGGATCACATACTCGAAATCGACGTCCGCCGAGGGCGGCGAGCGCACGCTGAGAATCTGGTCGGCGCCCACGCCGAAATGCCGGTCGGCCAGCCGGCGATAGTGCGCCGGGCGCAGGCGCAACGGGCCGGCGGTTTCGTCGAGCACCACGAAGTCGTTGCCCGCGCCCTGCATCTTGGTGAAGCGAATGCGCATGGCGGGAATTATCTCCCCATCGCCGCCAGCGCCCGGCATGCGGGCAATGCCCGCGGCCAGTCACGGCAGGGGCATCAGGGCCAGACGAGCTGGCGGTCGGCCCGGTCGTGCCGCGCCTCGGTCCATTGCAGTGGCGTGTCGCAGCCCTGAGCGCGCAGGAAGCGGGCGACTTCACCCGAGTAGTGGCTCAGGCTGTCGAACGCATCTTCGCCCCGCGAATGCAGATAAAGCGCCGTGCCGTCTTCCGACGTTTCCAGATAACCACGCACGCCACCGGCGTAAAAAATCTCGCGCTCCACGCCGTCCACCCGCCCCTGGCTCTTGTCCTGCTGGGCCACCCAGGCATTCAGGGCATCGGCACCCGGTGCGCCGGAGGCCACGGTGCCGACCAGCAGCACATCGGTGTCTTCATTCCACGCCCCGCCGCGCTGCGCCCAGCCGTAGTCCTTCAGCCAGTGATCTTGGTCTTGGGTGATTGGATTCATGATTCCACCTTGAAAAAATGAAAAAAACCGCGTTGCGCGAATCACCACACAACGCGGGGCCACGCGAAAGCCGCCGGGTCACGGCGGCCAAGCACTTCAGCCGCGCTGCCGGCCAGCCACGGCCTTGTAGATCACCGCGCCCAGAATGCCGCCCACGATGGGCGCCACCCAGAACAGCCACACCTGACCCAAGGCACCGGTCTGCGCGAACAGCGCCACACCGGTGGAACGAGCCGGGTTGACCGAGGTGTTCGACACCGGAATGCTGACCAGGTGAATCAGCGTCAGGCACAGGCCGATCGCGATGGGAGCAAAGCCAGCCGGCGCGCGGCTGTCGGTGGCGCCCATGATGACGAACAGGAACACCGCCGTCAGCACCACCTCGCAGACCAGCACGGCCATCATCGAGTACTTGCCCGGCGACAGATCACCAAAGCCGTTGGTGGCGAAACCGCCCGCCTGCCAGCCCGGCTGACCGCTGGCGATGACATACAGCACCGCGGCCGCGGCGATGGCACCCACCACCTGGGCGATGACGTAGGGCGCCAGGTCCTTGGCGTCGAAGCGGCCACCGGCCCACAGGCCGAACGACACCGCTGGGTTCAGGTGGCAGCCCGAGATGTGGCCGATGGCGTAGGCCATCGTCAACACCGTCAGGCCGAAGGCCAGCGACACGCCAGCAAAGCCGATGCCCAGTTCCGGAAACGCCGCCGCCAGCACGGCGCTGCCGCAGCCGCCGAGCACCAGCCAGAAAGTGCCGATCAATTCAGCCAGATACTTGTTCATGAGATGAGACTCCCGTCCAGTTCAGTTGAAAAACGATGCGAATACTACTCAGTTGATCCACCGACCGCTGGCAAGAGGACAAACATAACGAAACTGTTTGTATCCATCGTGGATGCCCCGTGGACACTGCGTGGTTCCTGCTACCGTGGCGGCCATGCACCGATATCAGGCCAGCGCCAAGTTGACCGACAGCCAGCGACACGGCACCGGCTGCGAGTTGTTCCTGGTCGAAGGCGATTCGGCGGCCGGTGCCGTGGCCGCCGTGCGCGATGCCCGCACCCAGGCCGTGCTGCCGTGCCAGGGCAAACCGCTGAACGCCTGGCGCGCCAGCGCGGCCCGCGTGGCGGGCTATCCGCTGTACCCGCAGCTGGCGCACGCGCTGGGCCTGCCCTCGCCCACCGATACGGAAGGCGTCGACTGGTCGGCGCTGCGCTTTGAACGCCTGGTCTTGCTGCTCGACCCGGATGCGGACGGCGTGCACATCGGCGCCTTGATGCTCCTGTATTTGCAGCGTTTTGCGCCCGCCCTGCTTGCCCAGAAGCGTGTTCTGATGGCCAGAGCCCCGCTGGCCGGCCTGCGCGTGGCCGACCGCGACACCGGCGAAACCGAGGATGTGTGGGCCTACACGCCAGAGCAGGCGCGCACCCTGCGCGAACGCGCCGCCGCGCATGCGGCGCGCTGGGTGGTGCTGCGCGACTGGGGCTTTCGCGGGCTGGCCAGCCTACCGCCCGAGGTGCTGCACGGCACCTGCGTCGCCCCCGCCACGCGCCGCGCCGACGTGGTGACGCCAGCGCAGATGCAGGCGGTGATCGACGTGTTCGGCGGCGCTTGATGCCACTTTGCGTTCGAAGCAATGACGAATGACCGCGGCTGGCGCCGCATGACAAATGACGAATGTCTTCCGTATCACCCTCGTCATTGCGGCGAAGCCCCCGCAATCCATGGGCTCCACCTATTGAGATTTTCAAAAATCACGACAACGCAGGCCATCAGAAAGAAAGCTCCCTCTCCCTTTGGGAGAGGGTTGGGGTGAGGGCAAGTGGCGTGTCATGAATTACGAAATTTTCAATAGACACGGCGTTGAAGTGCGCCAACCTGCCGGGCTGTGTCTTTTGTGTCCTCGGCGTTCGGCGGCGAACTTGTACCGTTAAACGATGACGAATGCGCCATTTGTCATTGAAGCGCAGCGAAGTCATTTGTCATTTGTCA
>JAUNUR010000090.1 GCA_030538085.1 Pseudomonadota bacterium
CGGACACCGTGTGGATTGCGGCCTTCGCCGCAATGACGGGATGAGGTGAAGGCATGACATAGGCCTGTCCTGAATGACAAAACTCTCGATAAGGCGCACGCTTCGCAGCCGTCGTTTAGCGCCAGCATGCGGGCGACAATGGCGAGCTGCATCCTGGCCTTCGTTCTTCCCGCACCCACCATGCCCACCCTGCAAGCCTCGCTCGCCTTCTTTTCCGTTGCCCTGCTGCTGGCGCTGTCGCCGGGGCCGGACAACCTGTTCGTGCTGATGCAGTCCGCCACCGGCGGGCGGCGCGCCGGCTTCGCGGTGGTGGCGGGGCTGATGCTGGGCGTGATGATGCACACGCTGGCCGTGGCGCTGGGGCTGGCGGCGGTGTTCGCGGCGTCCAGCGCGGCGTTCATGGTGCTCAAGCTCGCGGGCGCGGCCTACCTGTTGTACCTGGCCTGGGGTGCCTGGCGCGCGCCGGCCATGCTGGTGGCGAACGACGAGGGCGTGCCCGCCAGCCCACCGCCCTGGCCGCGCCTGATGGCGCGCGGCGTGGTGATGAATCTGACCAACCCCAAGGTGGTGCTGTTCTTCCTGGCGCTGCTACCGCAGTTCGTGCAACCGGGGCGGGGGCCGGTGGCGGGGCAGATCGTGTGGTTCGGGGCGCTGTTCATCGTCGCCGCCACGCTGGTGTTCGGCGCTGTGGTGCTGGCGGCCGACGTGCTGCGCGCCCGGCTGGCCCGCTCTGCGCGGGCGCAGCGCGGGCTCAACCGCGCGGCGGCGCTGGTGTTCGTGGGGCTGGCCGCAAGGCTGGCGCTGGCGGAGCGCTGAGCGATGCGCATCTACATGGTCGGTGGCGCGGTGCGCGACAGGCTGCTGGGCCTGCCGGTGCAGGACCGCGACTGGGTGGTGGTGGGCGCCACGCCCGAGCAAATGGTGGCGCAGGGCTACCTGCCGGTGGGCAAGGATTTCCCGGTCTTCCTGCATCCCGAGACGCGCGAGGAGTTCGCACTGGCGCGCACCGAGCGCAAGAGCGGGCGCGGCTACAAGGGCTTTACCGTGTTCACCAGCCCTGAGGTGAGCATCGAGGACGATCTGGCGCGGCGTGATCTGACTATCAATGCCATAGCTGCCCACGTAGACTGGATGGGCGCTGAAGGCCAGAATGACGCTGAATTCATCGACCCCTTCGGCGGCCAGCGTGACCTGCGGGCCAAGATGCTGCGCCACGTGACCGATGCCTTCCGCGAAGACCCGGTGCGCATCCTGCGGCTGGCGCGCTTCGCGGCGCGCTTTCACGACTTCACCATCGCACCTGAAACGATGGTGTTGCTGCGCGAGATGGTGGCCGCTGGCGAGGCCGACCACTTGGTGCCCGAGCGCGTGTGGCAGGAGCTGGCGCGCGGCCTGATGGAAGACCACCCCGCCCGCATGTTCGACGTGCTGCGCGATTGCGGCGCGCTGGCCGTGGTGCTGCCCGAGCTGGACCGCCTGTGGTGCGTGCCGCAGCGCCCCGAATACCACCCCGAGGTGGACACCGGCGTGCACGTGATGATGGTGCTGCAGCAGGCGGCACAGGCGGGCGCGCCGCTGCCCGTGCGCTGGGCCTGCCTGATGCACGATCTGGGCAAGGGCACCACGCCCGCCGACGTGCTGCCGCGCCACATCGGGCATGAAGAGCGCAGCGCCGAACTGCTGCGCGCCGTGGGCGAGCGCCTGCGCGTGCCCACCGACTGCACCGAGCTGGCCGACGTGGTGGCGCGCGAGCACGGCAACATTCACCGCAGCGCTGAGCTGAACGCCGCCGCGCTGGTACGCCTGCTGGAGCGCTGCGACGCCTTCCGCAAGCCGGCGCGCTTTGCCGACGCGCTGCTGGCCTGCGAGTGCGATGCGCGCGGCAGGCTGGGCATGGAGGACAACGCCTACCCGCAGCGCCCGCGCCTGCTGGCGGTGCTGGCTGCGGCGCAGGGCGTGGACACCGCCAGCGTGGCGCAGGGCGTCATGGCGCGCGGCGCGCAGGGCGCGGCCATTGGCGCGGCCATCGCGCGGGCGCGGTCAGCAGCGGTGCAGGCGTGGCTGGAGGCGTCGGCCAGCGCCGCCTGAATCTGCCCGCGATTCAGCGGTGGGGTGGTGCGCGGCGCTCATCGCGGGCAAGCCCGCTCCCACAGCAGGGTCGCAACGAGAAAGCCATGAAAAAGGGGGCTGCTCGCGATGTCTGCACAAGCGCTGCGGGCTCATTCTGCTCATAAGCGCTGGCGTCGAGAACGCACGCCGATAATCCCGCCATGGCCCGCCCCATTTCGGCATCCCACGATCGGCGGCGCGACGAGATCCTGAACGTCGCCGCCACCTGCTTCGCGCAGCGCAGCTACCCCGCCACCAGCATGAACGACATCGCCGCCGCCTGCGGCACGTCGAAGGCGCGGCTGTACCACTATTACGAGAGCAAGGAAGCCATCCTGTTCGATCTGCTGGATCGCTACACGCAGAAGCTGCTGCTTATCGTCGGTCAGGTCGAGGCCAAGGCGCAGCGCCAGTCGCTGGACGAGCGCGCCACGCTGCACGAGCTGATCCGCGCCTTTCTGCGCGAGTACGAAACCTCGGCCACGCGCCACGCCGCGCTGCTGGGCAGCACGCAATTCCTGGGCGAGCAGCAGCGCGAGCTGATTCTGGACCGCCAGCGCGACGTGGTCTCGGCCGTCACGCGCTTTCTGTGCCGCGCCTACCCAGACCGGCTGGACGCGCGCAACCAGACCGCCATCACGATGACGCTGTTCGGCATGATCAACTGGACTTTCACTTGGCTGCGCCCCGGTGGGCCGCTGAGCTACGCGGCCTTCGCCGAAGAGGTAATCCGCCTGCTCGACCACGGCCTGGCCCGCCCTGCTTGAGCGCCTTGCCGGCGGCGCGACTATGCCGCGCGGCATGGTCGCTTGTGATAGAAGCCCGAGGGCCATGAACACCACCCGCCACCCCGTGCCGCCCAAGTCCTGTGTCCACTGCGTGCTGCGCCGCCGGCCCGGCTTCACGCCCGTCACGCCCGAGCAGCTGGCCTGCATCGAATCGTTCCGCGCCGACATCACGCGGGTGCGCGCCGGCCAGGCCGTGGTGCCCGAGCACCGCGCCTCGGCCAGGCTGTTCACGCTGTATTCGGGCTGGGCCTTCCGCTACAAGACGCTGGCCGACGGGCGGCGGCAGATCCTCAACTTGCTGCTGCCTGGCGACCTGATCGGCCTGCAGGCCGAGTTCATCGATGAGGCCACGCACGGCGTCGAGGCGCTGACCGACGTGCAGCTGTGCGTGTTTCCGCAGGATCGGTTGTGGGCGCTGTTCCAGCGGCAGCCGCAACTGGGCTACGACCTGACCTGGCTGTGCGCCAGCGAAGAGCGGTTGGTGGACGAGAACCTGGTCACCGTGGGCCGCCGCAGCGCGGCCGAGCGCATCGCCATGCTGCTGATCCACCTGTGGCGCCGCGCCGAGCGCGTGGGCTTGACCGATGCGGGCGGCAGCATCGACTTTCCGCTCACGCAGCAGCACATCGCCGACGCGCTGGGCCTGTCGCTGGTGCACACCAACAAGACGCTGCGCAAGCTGGAGCGCCTGGGCCTGCACGAGATCCGCGCTGGCCGCCTGCGCCTGATCGAGCCGCAGGCGCTGGAGCGTCTGGCTGACTACTACACGCGGCCCATGCGGCCAGTGCCCGTGCTTTGATACCGCTTTGCCGTTCAAGACGATGACGAATGACCGCGGCTGGCGCCGCATGACGAATGACGAATGTTTTTCTTGTCCCCTCGTCATTGCGGCGCCCACCTGGACGCGGCGCTGACTTTCGGACACCGTGTGGATTGCGGCCTTCGCCGCAATGACGGGAGGAGATGAGTGCGTTCCGCGCTGTTTCGAGGTACGCCAACCTGCCTGGCCGTTACTTTGGTGCGTCCTCCGCGTGCGGCTGCGGGTCGGTCAAGCTCCCACGCTCGCCAAGTCCTTGAAAGGCCGTTTTGCGTTCAAGACAATGACGAATACGCCATTTGTCATTGAAGCGCAGCGAAGTCATTTGTCATTTTCGAAAGCCAATGCGCATGAGCGATGCTTCGCCGGGCAGTCGTCGGTTTGAGAGCAGGCTCGTGGCGGCGCCGCGACTGGACGACTGACCAACGGGGCGCGATACTGCGCGCCGACCGGGCACTGGCGACAGGAGACTTCGATGCGTGAACGAATGGGCCGTGGGGCGCTGGCGCCGTTGATGTTGCTGGCGCTGGCCGCTTGCCGTGATGCACCGGCGCCGGGCTGGTCCGGCTATGCCGAGGGCGACTACGTCTACGTCGCCGCGCCGGTGGCGGGCCGTCTGCAGCAATTGCAGGTGCAAGCTGGTGACCAGGTGAAGGGCGGTGCACCGCTGTTCGCGCTGGATGGCCAGACCGAGCGTGCCGCCGCCCATGCCGCCGAGGCGCAATTGGCCGCCGCCCAGGCGCAGGCCGCCAACCTGCAGACTGGCCGCCGCGCGGACGAGATTGCGCAGATCGAGGCGCAGCTTGGTCAGGCACGCGCACAGGCCGCACTGGCGCAGACCGACGCGGCGCGCAAGGCCGCGCTGGTGGCGCAGGCCGCCGTCTCGCGCCAGGAGGCCGACGCCGCGCGTACCGCCGCTGAGCAGGCGCGCCAGCGCGTGAGCGAATTGGAAGCACTGCTGCGCACCGCGCGCCAGCCCGCCCGCGCACAGGAGCGCGCTGCCGCCCAGGCGCAGGCGCAGGCCGCGTCCAGCGCGCTGGCGGCGCAGCGCTGGCGCGTTGACCAGACCGCGCAGAGCGCGCCGGCCGACGCCCGGGTGACCGATGTGTTCTACCGCGTTGGCGAATGGGTCGGCGCCGGCCAGCCGGTGCTGGCGCTGCTGCCGCCCAGCAACGTCAAGGCGCGCTTCTTCGTGCCCGAGACGGACGTCGCCACGCTCAAGCCCGGCGACGTGGTGCAACTGAACTGCGACGGCTGCGGCCCGCCGATTGCCGCCCGCGTGAGCCGCGTCGCCACGCAGGCCGAATACACGCCGCCGGTGATCTACTCGAACGCGCAGCGCGCCAAGCTGGTGTTCATGGTTGAGGCGCGGCCCGACGCGGCGGATGCGGCACGGCTGAAACCGGGCCTGCCGCTGGATGTGCGGCGCGCCGCGCCTGCGGACAATTCATGAAGAAATCGGCCTTTGGCGCCTGTCTGGCAAGCGTGATTAGCTATGAATGATGTAGCGATCACCCCTGATCTGGCCATCGACGTGCGCGGCCTGACCAAGCGCTACGGCGGCCGCGCGGTGGTCGACCACGTTGACCTGCAAGTGCGCGCCGGCCGCATCTGCGGCTTTCTCGGCCCCAACGGCAGCGGCAAGACCACCACCATCCGCATGCTGTGCGGCCTGCTCACTCCCGACGAAGGCGAGGGCACCTGCCTGGGCCTCGACATCCGGCGCGACGCGCTCGCCATCAAGCGCCAAGTGGGTTACATGACGCAGCGCTTCGGCTGGTACGAGGACTTGTCGATCCGCCAGAACCTCGACTTCGTGGCGCGCCTGTTCGCCGTGCCTGAACGCAAGGCTGCCGTGGATGCCGCGTTGGCGCAGTTGGGCCTGGTGGAGCGCCAGCACCAACTGGCCGGTGCGCTGTCCGGTGGCTGGAAGCAGCGGCTGGCGCTGGCCGCCTGCCTGATCCACGCGCCGCGCCTGCTGCTGCTGGACGAACCCACGGCGGGCGTCGACCCGGCGGCGCGGCGCGACTTCTGGGACCAGATCCACCAGCTGGCGGCGCAGGGCATCACGGTGCTGGTGTCCACCCACTACATGGACGAGGCCGAGCGCTGCCACGAGTTGGCCTACATCGCCTACGGCAAGCTGCTGGCGCGCGGCACCGAGCGCGAGATCATCGCCGCCGCCGGCCTCGCGGTGGCCGAGGTGGCGGGCGACGTGAGTCCCGCGCTGGTGGCCGAGCTGCGGGCGATGCCCGGCGTGCAGAGCGTGACCGCCTTCGGCAGCCGCCTGCACGTGGCGGGGCAGGATGCGGCGCTGGTGCGGCAGGCCGTGGCGCCGCTGGCCGACCGGCCCGGCTTGCGCGTGGCGCCCGCCGAGGCGAGCCTGGAGGACGTGTTCATCAGCCTGATTGGGCAGGCGCAAGACAATTTCCATGGAACACCCCCCTGAGTCGCTGACGCGCCTTCCCCCCTCTCCTGCGGAAGGGGAGACAACGCCAGTGCCCGGCACAGGTCCAGGCACGGCGTTCGCTGGCATGGCCTGCTTCGCGGCCTTCGGTATGTTGGGGCGCGTCGGGTCGCTCCTCGTGTCGCGCAATTTGGAGCTTCATCGATGAACCGCTTCTCGTTCGCCCGCACCTGGGCCGTGTTCGTCAAGGAATTCCAGCAGATGCTGCGCGACCGGCTGACCTTCGCCATGGCGGTGGGCATCCCGATCCTGCAACTGGTGCTGTTCGGCTACGCCATCAACAGCGATCCCAAGCAGTTACCGACGGCGGTGGTGACGGCGGAGCAAGGGCCGCTGGTGCGCAGCCTGGTGACGGCGCTGCAGAACACCGGCTACTTCCTTATCGTGCAGACCGGCGGCAGCGAGGCACAGGCCGATGCGGCGATGGCGCGGGGCGAAGTGCAGTTCGTCATCGTCGTGCCGCCGGGCTTCGAGCGCGATCTGCTGCGCGGCCAGCGCCCGGCGCTGTTCGTGGCGGCAGACGCCACCGACCCGGCCGCCGCCGGCAACGCCATCGCCGCGCTGGGCAATCTGGCGCCGCGGGCACTGGCGCACGACCTGAGCGGCGCGCTGCGCCCGCTGGCCGGCGCGCCGCCGCCGTTCGAAGTGCGTGTGCACCGGCGCTACAACCCCGAGGGGCTGTCGCGCGTGAACATCGTGCCGGGGCTGATCGGCACCATCCTGACCATGACGATGATCATGTTCAC
Source organism: Pseudomonadota bacterium (assembly GCA_030538085.1). Lineage (GTDB taxonomy): Bacteria > Pseudomonadota > Gammaproteobacteria > Burkholderiales > Burkholderiaceae_C > Ottowia. The sequence continues at coordinate 6,928 of JAUNUR010000090.1, forward strand.
GGGCCTGGCGATGACGCGCGAGCGCGAACGCGGCACGATGGAAAACCTGCTGGCCACACCGGTGCGCCCGGCCGAGGTGATGCTGGGCAAGATCGCGCCCTACGTCGTCATCGGCTACGTGCAGTTGGCGGTGATCATGGGCGCGGCGTGGCTGCTGTTCGCCGTGCCCATGGTGGGCAGCCGGCCGTTGCTGGGGGCGATGATCGGCGTGTTCATCGTCGCCAACCTGGCGGTGGGCTTCACCTTCAGCACGCTGGCGCGCAACCAGTTGCAGGCGGTGCAGATGACGCTGTTCTTCTTCCTGCCGTCGATGTTGCTGTCGGGTTTCATGTTTCCGTTCGCCGGCATGCCGCGCTGGGCACAGTGGATCGGCGAGGTGCTGCCGCTGACGCACTTCTTGCGCATCGTGCGCGGCATCATGCTCAAGGGCAGCACGCTGGCCGACCTGCTGCCGCAGTTGTGGGCGCTGCTGGCGTTCACCGCCGTCGTCAGCGCGGTGGCGATGCTGCGGTATCGGCAAACGCTGGATTGATGGCGCCGGGCGTCATGCTGGTGGCGGCGCACGCCGATAATCAGCGCCAACTTTCACCACGGAATGGAATACCCCGATGAGCGCTATCGACGTCGTCATCATGGCCGCGGGCAAGGGCACGCGCATGAAAAGCCAGCGGCCCAAGGTGTTGCAGCCCCTGGCCGCGCAGCCGCTGCTGGCGCACGTGCTGCGCAGCGCGGCGGCGCTGCGGGCGCGCTCGGCGGTGGTCATCACGGGCCATGGTGCTGCGGAAGTTGAAGCGTTCTGCGCAGACTGGGCGCGCGCTGCAAGTCAGAAAGGCACTGAAATCCAGTTGCGCCCCGTACGCCAGGAGCCGCAGCTGGGCACCGGCCACGCCGTGCAGCAGGCCGTGCCCGTGCTGCCCGACGACGGCCTGACGCTGATCCTGAACGGCGACGTGCCGCTGGTGCGCACCGAGACCATGCAGCGCCTGATCGCGCTGTGCGGCAGCGGGCAGATCGCCCTGCTGACGGTGGACACCGGCGCCGACGCCGGGGCCTACGGCCGCATCGTGCGCGGCGCCGCCGAGCCGGATGGCGATATCCCGGTGCGCGCCATCGTCGAGGCCAAGGACGCCACGCCCGACCAGCGCGCCATCACCGAGTGGTACAGCGGCGTGATGGCAGCGCCCACGCGCCTGCTGAAGCAATACCTGGCCCTGCTGACCGACGACAACGCGCAGAAGGAGTTCTACCTGACCGACGTGGTCAAGCACGCCGTGGCGGGCGGCACGCCCGTGCTGGCGCTGACCATCGACGACGAGGTGGAGGTGGCGGGCGTGAACAGCCCGGTGCAGCTGGCCGAGCTGGAGCGCGAGGTACAGCGCCGCGCCGCGCTGCGGCTGATGGAAGCCGGTGTGCGCCTGGCCGACCCCGCGCGCTTCGACCTCCGGGGCGATCTGCAATGCGGGCAGGACGTGGAGATCGATGTCGGCTGCATCTTCGAGGGCGGGGTGACGCTGGCCGACAACGTGCGCATCGGCGCGCACTGCGTGATCGCCAACGCGCGCATCGAGGCGGGCGCGGTGATCCATCCCTTCACCCACATCGACGGTGGCAAGGACGGCGTGGTCGTTGGCCCTGGCGCGCTGGTTGGCCCCTACGCGCGCCTGCGCCCCGGCGCGCAACTGGGGCCTGCGGTGCACATCGGCAACTTCGTCGAAGTGAAGAACAGCACGCTGGCCGCTGGCGCCAAGGCCAACCACCTGGCCTATCTGGGCGACGCCACCGTGGGCGAGCGCGTGAACTACGGCGCCGGCTGCATCACCGCCAATTACGACGGCGCCAACAAGCACCGCACCGTGCTGGAGGCCGACGTGCACGTGGGCAGCAACTGCGTGCTGGTGGCGCCGGTAACCATCGGGGCCGGCGGCACGGTGGGCGGCGGCAGCACCATCACCAAGAGCACGCCTCCGGGCGCCTTGAGCGTGGCGCGTGGCAAGCAGGTGAACGTCGAAGGCTGGCGGCGTCCGAAAAAGAACTGAACCAGTTCAGAGGCTGTCCTCAAACTCCTCGCGCCGCGCTTGTCCCCGGTCTCGGGCGCCCTGCGGCGTTGCATTCCTTGCCAATGGCACAAGCTATTGGCTGCGAAATGCGCCTTGCAGCACACCCGATCCGGGGCCATCGCGTATCGCGATGAATTTGAGGACGGCCTCTCAGCCTATTGATACTTTTAAAAATCACGACAGCGCGGACCATCAGAAAGACCCCTTCACTTTCCCTCGTCATTGCGGCGAAGGCCGTCATCCACACGGCGTTCTTCGGTCGATGCCGTGTCCAGGTGGTGCCTCATGGATCGCGATTTTCGCCGCAATGATGGGAAAAGGGGCGAGTGCGTCCCGTACTTTTTGTTGGGGACAGGCTTTCAGGGTCAGCCGGTCAGCGTTTCCCAGCGTTCCAATGCCGTCATCAGGGCTTCTTCAATCTCGACATCGCGCGCCTGCAGGGCAATGGCGCGCTCCAGCTCGGTCTGGTACAGCCGGCCATCGGCCAGCGCGGCGCGGACGTCGGCCTGCTCGGTTTCCAGCGCCTCGATGTGCGCTGGCAAGCTGTCCAGCTCGCGCTGCTCCTTGTAGCTGAGTTTCTTTTTCTGCGCTGGATCGCGCTCGGCAGGCGCTTGCAGGGGGGCGCTTTTGGCTGCGGGCGCCGGCGAAACCGCCACGGGCGCCGCGTCGGGCTCGCGCAGTGCCTGCCAACGCGCGCTCTGCGCCAGCCAGTCCTGCACGCCGCCTTCGTACTCGCGCCACTGGCCGGGGCCTTCCCACACCAGGGTGCTGGTCACCACGTTGTCCAGAAAGGTGCGGTCGTGGCTCACCAGGAACACCGTGCCCTCGTAGCTTTGCAGCAGTTCTTCCAGCAGCTCCAGCGTGTCGATGTCCAGGTCGTTGGTGGGCTCGTCCAGCACCAGCACGTTGGCGGGCCGCGCGAACAGCCGCGCCAGCAGCAGGCGGTTGCGCTCGCCCCCGCTCAGGCTGCGCACCGGCGAGGCCGCGCGCGCCGGGCTGAACAGGAAGTCGCCCAGGTAGCTCTTCACGTGCTGGCGCCGCGCGCCGATCTCGATCCACTCGCTGCCGGGGCTGATGAAGTCCTCCAGCGTGGCATCCATGTCCAGCGCGGCGCGCATCTGGTCGAAATACGCCACCTGCAGGTTGGCGCCGCGCTGAATGTGGCCGCGGTCCGGCTCCAGCTCGCCCAGGATCAGCTTCAACAGCGTGGTCTTGCCCGCGCCGTTGGGACCGATCAGGCCCATCTTGTCACCACGCAGGATGGTGGCGTTCAGCCTGTCGACGATGCGTTTGTCGCCGAAGGACAGGGATACGTCCTGCAACTCCGCCACCAGCTTGCCCTGGTAGCCGCCCGAGCGCGCATCCACATCCAGGCGCACCCGGCCAACCGCCTCGCGCCGCGCCGCGCGCGCGGCGCGCAGGGCCTCAAGCCGCTTGACGCGGCCTTGCGCCCGGGTGCGCCGCGCTTCCACGCCCTTGCGAATCCACACCTCTTCCTGTGCCAGCAGCTTGTCGGCGCGCGCGTTGACGGCGGCCTCCTGCGCCAGTTGCGCCTGCTTCTGTTCTTGATAACGGGCGAAGTTGCCGGGGTACGACAGCAGCTTGCCCCGGTCCAGCTCGACGATGCGCGTGGCCACGCGATCCAGGAACGCGCGGTCGTGCGTGATCACCACCACGCTGCCCTTGAACTCCAGCAGCAAGTCTTCCAGCCACTGAATCGCGTCCAGGTCCAGGTGGTTGGTGGGCTCGTCCAACAGCAGCACATCGGGCTGCGTCACCAGCGCCTGAGCCAGCGCCACCCGCTTGCGCGTGCCGCCCGACAGCGCGCCTACGCGGTCGGCGGGCGGCAGCCGCAGGCGCTGCAATGTCTCTTCCACGCGCTGCCGCCAGGTCCAGCCATCCTGCGCTTCGATCCGTGCCTGCAAGTCATCCAGATCGCCATGGCCGGAGGAATAGGCGTCGATCAGCTCCCGCACATCGCGCAGACCGCCGCTCACGGCATCGAATACGCTGGCCTGCTCGGGCAAGTCAGGCTCTTGGGCCACATAGGCAATGCGCAGCGCCCCCTGCTTCTGAAGCTCGCCATCGTCGGCCAGCTCCAGCTCTCCCAGGATGCGCAGCAACGACGACTTGCCCGCGCCGTTGCGCCCGATCAATCCCAAGCGCTCGCCTGCCTCCAGGCTGAAGTCCGCATGGTCAAGCAGGGCCACGTGACCGTAGGCCAACTGTGCATCCAACAGGGTGAGCAATGCCATGAGGGGAACTCCAATAAAGCCTGTGTGGGCGGGTGCCGAAACACGGTGCGTGTGCGACGCCTGAAAATTTTTTTCAAAAGACTTGCGCACGCCAGAAAAATGGTGCTATAGTCTAGGGCTTCGCTGCTCACTGCCACACGGCAACGGCCAGCGGACAGGCAAAGGGCCTCGGCCCCGATCCTGGGGGTCAACGAGATGCAATCGCAAATCGGCAAAAACCCCAAAGGTTGACAGGTCTTTAAAAACCATGTCATAATTCAAGGCTCAGTTGATCGCAACTGATTCGACGCAAGACAGCAAGTCCTGCGGCGGTTCTTTAAAAACATACAGCCGATAAGCGTGGGCGTTTGATGGCGAATTGCCAAAGTCTTTCAGACTATCAAACGCTCATGAGAACAGAAGTGAAGTTCACTTCAATTCCGTTTAAATGAGTTAACTCGGAAGAGTATAAATTCAAGATCGAACTGTAGAGTTTGATCCTGGCTCAGATTGAACGCTGGCGGAATGCTTTACACATGCAAGTCGAGCGGCAGCGCGGGGCAACCTGGCGGCGAGCGGCGAACGGGTGAGTAATACATCGGAACGTGCCCGGACGTGGGGGATAACTACTCGAAAGAGTGGCTAATACCGCATACGATCTGAGGATGAAAGCGGGGGATCGCAAGACCTCGCGCGTTTGGAGCGGCCGATGGCAGATTAGGTAGTTGGTGAGGTAAAGGCTTACCAAGCCCGCGATCTGTAGCTGGTCTGAGAGGATGATCAGCCACACTGGGACTGAGACACGGCCCAGACTCCTACGGGAG
>JAUNUR010000091.1 GCA_030538085.1 Pseudomonadota bacterium
TGCACTTCGTCGGTCTTCATGCGCTCGCCCAGCGTGGCGTACACGCGCTGGTGGCGCGCGATGGGGCGCTTGCCCTCGAACTCGGGCGAAACGATGGTGGCGAACCAGTGGCGGCCATCGCCTTCGACCTCCAGGTGCTCGCAGGGCAGGCCAGCGGCGATGAGAGCCTTCAGTTCTTCAGCGTTCATGTCGGGAATCCTTCAAAAAACAATAGCTGCTGGCGTTTGCCAGCAAACGATTTCATGGTATTTTTATGTTGAAATCATTGCAGGGCAATGGCTACTTACTACCAATTCGTGAGCGCGCAATGACTGGCGCATCACGCCGCGCGCTCAACCGCGCAGCTTGTAGCCCGTCTTCAGCAGGTACAGCGTCAGCGCCGACACCAGCGCCACCGCCGAGCCAGCCACGGCCAGGCTGAGCCATGGCGACACATCGCTGACGCCGAAGAAGCCGTATCGGAAGCCGTCGATCATGTAGAAGAACGGGTTGAAGTGGCTCAAGCCTTGCCAGAAGCCGGGCAGCGAATGGATGGAATAGAACACGCCGGCCAGGAAGGTCATGGGCATGACGATGAAGTTCTGGAACACGGCCATCTGGTCGAACTTGTCTGCCCACAGCCCGGCCAGCAGGCCCAGCACGCCCATCAGCGTGGCGCCCAGCAGCGCGAACACCAGCACCCAGGGCAGCGCGGCGGCACGCGGTGGCGCATACAGCAGCGTGATGAGGTACACGCCCAGCCCCACCAGCAGCCCGCGCAGCACGGCGGCGCCCACGTAGGCGATGAACCAGTGCCAGCTGTTGAGCGGCGTGAGCAGCGTGAACACCAGGTTGCCCATGATCTTGCTCTGCACCAGGCTGGAGGCGCTGTTGGCGAAAGCGTTCTGCAGCATGCTCATCATCACCAGGCCAGGCACCAGGAAGGCGACGTAGCCCACGCCGGGGTACACCTGCACGCGGTCGCTGAGCACGTGGCCGAAGATCAGCAGGTACAGCACCGCCGTGAGCACCGGCGCGGCAATGGTCTGGAAGGCCACGCGCCAGAAGCGCAGCACCTCCTTGACCAGCAGCATCTTCCAGCCGTCGTTGGGCGCGGGCAGGGCCTGCAGGCGCGCGGCGCGCATCACCGATTCGTTCATGACAGCGCTCCCGCGGTGGTGTTGGCTGGCGGCGGCGTGCCGGTGGCCGGGGCATTCATCAGCTGGATGAACACGTCTTCCAGGTCGGCCTTGCGGATTTCCAGGTCTTCCACCGCCACGCCGGCCTGGCGCAGCGCGGCCAGGTGAGCCTCGATCTCGGCCGGGCCGCTGGCGGGCAGCTCGACGATGCGGCCAGTGGTGCGCGCCTGCGCGGCCAGATCGGGCGGCAGGGCGTTGTCGGTCTTGAAGTACAGCACGTTGGCGGTGGCGTTGTTCAGCAGCGTGCTGGTGCGCTCCAGCGCGATGACCTGGCCCTTCTTCAACATGGCCAGGCGCTGGCACAGGGCCTCGGCCTCTTCCAGGTAGTGGGTGGTCAGCAGCACGGTGTGGCCCTTGCGGTTGAGCGCGGCGACGAACTGCCACAGCGTCTGGCGCAGCTCCACGTCGACCCCGGCGGTGGGTTCGTCCAGCACGATGACGGGCGGCTTGTGCACCAGCGCCTGCGCCACCAGCACGCGGCGTTTCATGCCGCCCGAGAGTTGGCGCATGTTGGCCCCGGCCTTGTCGGCCAGGCCCAGGCCGGCCAGCAGTTCGTCGATCCAGTCGTCGTTCTTGTGCAGGCCGAAGTAGCCCGACTGGAAGCGCAGCGCCTCGCGCACGGTGAAGAAGGGGTCGAACACCAGCTCCTGCGGCACGATGCCCAGGTGGCGGCGCGTCTGCATGAAGTCCTGCTGCACGTCGTGGCCGTGCACCTTGACAGCGCCGGACGTGGCGCGCGCCAGGCCGGCCAGGATGGAGATCAGCGTGGTCTTGCCCGCGCCGTTGGGGCCGAGCAGGCCAAAGAATTCGCCTTCTTCGATGTCGAAGCTGACGTTGTCAAGGGCGGTGAGGGGTTGTGCGCCGGACCTGCCGGAGGCCGGGTAGACCTTGCAGACCGACTGGAAAGAGATGGCGGGCATGAAGCCCGTCATTTTACTTTTCCGGCATGACGGCGTGTCGCGACCGGGTATTGCCGGAGCTTGTTCATCAAGAAGTCGCGGACAAGACCGCTGCTGCAAGTGTCGGGGTACACCGGGCCGTGGTCAGGCCGGGGCGGCGGCTGGCGCCAGCGCGTCGTCGGGTTCGGGCAACAGGGCCGCGATACCGTACAGGCCAGCCAGCTCGCGCAGGCGCGGCGCCAGCCCGCGCACGGCGAAGCGGCGGTCGTCCTGCAGGCACTCACGCCGGCACTCCAGCAGCACCGCCAGCGCCGACGAGTCGAACCGCGTCAGCGGCGTCGCGTCGACAAGCACCCGCCGCCCCTTGTCGGCGCGCACCGCGGTCAGCAGCATGTTCAGGCAGGCGGGCGCCTGCACATGCGTCAGCTCGGCGGGTAGTACCAGCATGTCGTGACCGCTCTTTAGCGCTTGCCTTCGCCCGCGTTGGTCTGGTTGCGCTCGACCAGCGACTTGACCAGGGCATCCACGCCGCCGGCGTTGATCTGCTGCGCGAACTGCGGGCGGTAGTTGTCGACCAGCCAGACGCCCATCACGTTCAGGTCGTAAATCTTCCAGCCGGGTGCCTGGCCGGGCGTTTTTTCCAGGCGGTAGTCCACCTGCACCGGATCGCCCTGGCCGCGGATGAGCGTGCGCACCACCACCTCGGTGTCGCCCGCCGCCGCGCGCAGCGGCAGCACGTCCACGGTCTGATTCCTGACCTGGCGCAGCGCGCCGGCATAGGTGTGCACCAGCAGGGTCTTGAATTCCTGCTGCAAGCGCTGGCGCTGCGGCGCCGTGGCCTGGCGCCAGGCGGGGCCGGTGGCCGAGCTGGTCATGCGCGAGAAGTTGACGTTGGGCATGACCTTGGCGTCCACCACCGCCATCAGGCGGTTGATGTCGCCGTCCTGCAGCGCCTTGTCGGCCTTGATGGTGTCGAGCACCTCGTTGGTCACGCGGCCGATCAGGTCGGTGGGGGCTTCCTGCGCGTGCGCCAGCGGCGCGGCGGCCAGCGTGAGCGTGCCCAGCAAGCTGGCGGTGAACTTGACGAGGGTGCGGCGGTGAATGGGGTTCATGAGGTTCTTTCCGATGTTGCGGCGCGCGATGTCGCGCCCTGAGACCTTGGAACAAGGAGGTTGGGCCGGGTTCCCCAGGCCTGTTACAAACTGTGCCCGGCTATTGCGCGGGCGCCGATGCCGACGCCTCGGGCGCTTCGGCGGGGGGTTCGAGGTCGTAGCGCTCTTCATTCTGAGGCGGGTTGCCGTCGTGGATTTCGTTGAGGCGCTTTTGCAAATAGGCATCGCGCTGGAAGGTGTATTTGTCCAGCGCCGCCGACTCCAGGAAGTCGGTGGTGGCCAGCAGCCCGGTGCGCTTGTCGATCAGGCTCAGGCCGGTCAGCGAGTGGCGCACCGTGGTGTCGTTGATGTAGGTGTGCGGCTGGCCGTACCAGTCGACCGGCAGCGCCACCGAGTCGCGCAGCGTCGACGGCCCGAACAGCGGCAGCACGAAATACGGGCCATTGGGCACGCCCCAGCGCGCCAGGGTCTGGCCGAAGTCCTCGCGGTGGCGCTCCAGCCGCATCTCGGTGGCCGGGTCGAGCACGCCGCCCAGGCCCACGGTGCTGTTGATGACCACGCGCCAGAACGAATGCAGCGCCCCCACCGGCTTGGCCTGCAACACGTTGTTGACGAAGGACCAGGTATCGCTGAGGTTGCCGAAGAAGTTGTTCACGACGGTGCGCACGGGCCGCGGCACCACCTCCTTGTAGGCGAGGGCGACGGGCTTCATCACCGCGGTGTCCACGGCGTCGTTGAACTTGGACATGGAGCGGTTGTACGGCTCCCACGGATCGCGCGGATCGGCCCCCGGCGCCGTGGCGCAACCGGAAAGCGCCAACGCCAATGCGGCGCCCATGCACCACGCCGCCAAGCGGCCCATCCCGTTCCCGTTCATAAAAAGCAATTTCGTTGGTTTCATGGCACCGGATTCCTCATTCGCCTGGCGAATCACTTGCCGTCGCCGGGCGCGGACTTGCCGCCGCCCGCCGCGCTGTTGTAGAGAAACTGGCTGATCATGTTCTCCAGCACCACCGCCGACTGCGTGTGGGTCACCTTGTCGCCGGCGGCCAGGTTGTCCTCGGCCGCGCCGGCTTCCACCCCGATGTACTGCTCGCCCAGCAGGCCGCTGGTCAGCACCTTGAGCGAGCTGTCCTTCGGGAACTTGAAGCGCGTGTCCATGTCCAGGTCGATCCTGGCCTGGTAGCGCTGGTCGTCGAAGTTGATACCCGCCACGCGCCCGACCACCACGCCGCCGCTGCGCACCGCCGCCTTGGGCTTGAGACCGCCGATGTTGTCGAAATAGGCCGTCACCCGATAGGTCGGCTGGAAGTTCAGCGACAGCAGGTTGGCCGCCTGCAGCGCCAGAAACACCAGCGCCGCCAGCCCGATCATCACGAACAGGCCCACCCAGAGATCATTCTTGGAGCGTTCCATTCAGCATCGCCCTCACGGTTCAGTAGGAAAACATCAGCGCCGTGAGCAGGAAGTCCAGCCCCAGCACCATCAAGGAGGCCATCACCACCGTGCGGGTGGTGGCGCGCGCCACGCCATCGGCGGTGGGCCTGGCCACGTAGCCCTGCAGCAGCGCGACGAAGGTGACGGTGATGCCGAAGGCAATGCTCTTGATCACCCCGTTGCCCAGATCGGCCCAGATGTCCACGCCGCCCTGCATCTGGCTCCAGAACGCGCCCGGATCGACACCGATCATGAGCACGCTGACCACCCAGCCACCCATCACGCCTACGGCGTTGAATACCGCGGTGAGCAGCGGCACGACGATGACACCGGCCCAGAAGCGCGGCGCGATGATGCGCTGGATGGGGTCCACCGCCATCATTTCCATGGCGCTGAACTGCTCGCCCGCCTTCATCAGGCCAATCTCGGCCGTCAGCGAGGTGCCCGCCCGCCCGGCGAACAGCAGCGCGGTGACCACCGGCCCCAGCTCGCGCAGCAGCGACAGCGCCACCATCATGCCCACCGCCTCGGCCGAGCCGTAGCGCTGCAGGATGTTGTAGCCCTGCAGCGCCAGCACGAAACCCACGAACAGCCCCGACACCGCGATGATGGCCAGCGAGTAATTGCCCAGGAAGTGAATCTGGTCGCGCACCAGCCCGAAGCGCCGCAGCGTGGGCCCCAGCAGGCCCATCAGGCGCCAGAAGAAGTGCGCGGCATAGCCGATATTCGCCAATCGCGTGCGCGTGGCGAAGCCGACGTCGGACGGGCGCCACCAGCTCACCCGACCACCTCGATACCGAAGTCCTGCTCCACCGTGGGGCCGGGGTAATGGAACTTCACCGGGCCGTCCATGTCCATGCCGACGAACTGGCGGATCAGCGGGTCGCTGCTGGCGCGCACCTCGTCGGGCGTGCCACGCACGGCCACCTTGCCGTCGGCCAGGATGATCACCTGGTCGGCGATGAGAAAGGTTTCCTGCACGTCGTGCGAGACCACGATGCTGGTGATGCCCAGCGCGTCGTTCAACTGGCGGATCAGCCGCGCGGCGGTGCCCAGCGAGATGGGGTCGAGCCCGGCGAAGGGCTCGTCGTACATCACCAGTTCGGGGTCGAGCGCGATGGCCCGCGCCAGCGCCACGCGCCGCGCCATGCCGCCGGAAATCTGCCCCGGCATCAGCTCACGCGCGCCGCGCAGGCCCACGGCGTCGAGCTTCATCAGCACGATGTCGCGGATCAGCGCCTCGGGCAGCCGGGTGTGCTCGCGCAGCGGAAAGGCCACGTTCTCGAACACCGAAAAATCAGTGAAAAGCGCGCCAAACTGGAACAGCATGCCCATGCGGCGGCGCGCGGCATAGAGCTGCGTCTCGTCCATGGCGCCCACGTCCTGCCCGCTCATCAGCACCTGGCCCTTTTGCGCCCGCTGCTGGCCGCCGATGAGGCGCAGTACCGTGGTCTTGCCGCCACCCGAGGCGCCCATCAGCGCCGTCACCTTGCCGCGCGGCACCGTGAGCGACAAGCCCTCCAGCACCGGGCGCGCGCCGTAACCAAAGGTCACGTCACGCAGCTCGACCAGGGCGTCGATGGAGGTGGATGAGTCGGTCATCTGGAACAAAAAAAGCCGGTCGGCGAACCGGCGGCGCGCTTGCCATGATACCGGGTTTGCCCGCGCGCCGCGTCAGAGTAAGGGCATGGCGCCGGACAGCGGACGCATCTGGTCAGTGGTCATGGATGCTTCCAAATTAATAGCTTCATGTGCTTGTGTTCATGGCGTTTTGCGCTCGAAACGATGACGAATGACCGCGGCTGACGCCGCATGACAAATGACAAATGAAGAATGGCTTCTTTGTCCTCACCGCCTCGTCATTGCGGCGAAGGCTGCAATCCATGGAGCGCCACCTTGGTACGGCATTGACCTGCGGACGCCGAGTGGATTGCGGCCTTCGCCGCAATGACGGGAGAGGATGAGTGCGTTGCGCGCTGCTTCGGGGTGCGCCAACCTGCCGGGCCGCTACTTTGGCGCGTCCTCCGCGCCCGGCGGCGGGTCGATCAAGAGCCCCGCGCAAGCTCCCACGCTCGCCAAGTCCTTGAAAGCCCGTTGTGCGTTCAAGACGATGACAAATGCGCCATTGGTCATTGAAGCGCAGCGAAGTCATTCGTCATTCGTCATTTGTCATGTTGACAGCCCGCGCGCTTGATGAACAGGTATTGGAAGGTTCAACAGGCTTGAAACCCGTGCTGTCCACCAACCCGTCAAAGCTGCGGCTTCGGCACCGGTCGGGGTTTGCCCTCGTCGTCGATGGCCACGTAGGTCAGTTGCGCCTCGGTCACCTTGACGTAGCGCCCCTGACTGGCGAAGCGCTCGGCGTACACGCCCACGTTCACCGTCATCGAGGTGCGGCCAATGCGCTCCATCTTGGCGTAGAACGACAGGATGTCGCCCACGCGCACCGGCGCCCTGAAGATGAACTGGTTCACCGCCACCGTGGCCATGCGGCCCTGAGCGTAGCGCGCCGGCAGCACCGAGCCGGCCAGGTCCACCTGCGCCATCACCCAGCCGCCGAAGATGTCGCCATTGGCGTTGGCGTCGGCGGGCATCGGAATCACCTTCAGCACCAACTCATGATCGGCAGGCACCAGGGCTTCGGGCGCATCGACGGGGGCGGTGTTGGGGGCGCGCAAATGGTCGGTGATGGAGTGGGACAGGTGCGACATGGGCAAAATCCGGTAAACACCCCCTGAGGCGCTGATGCGCCTTCCCCCTCTCCTGCGGGAGGGGGACAACGCCACTGGCCGGGCCAAGCCCGCTCCAGGGCGTTTGCTGGCGTGGCCTGCTCACAGGCCCGTCGCCCCAAGGGCGCGCAGCGGCTTGTTCGGCCGCTGCACGTCTGAGTTTTTGAACAAGAAAGAGATTCTCCACGATGCGCGGTGGCCGCGACCTGTCCCGTTCCCCTCTCCCTGCCGCAGACGAGCCCACCGGCCCGCGCTCCGACTGGCGCACGCTGGGGCGCCTGCTGCCCTACCTGTGGCAATACAAGTGGCGCGTGGCGGCTGCGTTGCTGTTCGTCATCGGTGCCAAGCTGGCCAACGTGGGCGTGCCGCTGCTGCTCAAGGAGCTGATCGACAGCATGACGCTCAAGCCGGGCGACCCGGCGGCGGTGCTGGTGGTGCCGGTGGGCCTGCTGCTGGCCTATGGCGCGCTGCGCCTGATGACCAGCGCCTTCACCGAACTGCGCGAACTGGTGTTCGCCAAGGCCACGCACGGCGCCACGCGGCTGATCGCGCTGCAGACCTTCGAGCACCTGCACTCCCTGAGCCTGCGCTTTCACCTGGAGCGCCAGACCGGCGGCATGACGCGCGACATCGAACGCGGCGTGCGCGGCATTGAGTCGCTGGTGTCGTTCTCGCTGTACTCCATCGTGCCGACGCTGTTCGAGGTGGCGATGGTGCTGGGCATTCTGGCCGTGCGTTTCGATGCCGCCTTCGTCTGGATCACCGGCGGCGCGCTGCTGGTCTACATCGTGTTCACGGTGTGGGTGACCGAGTGGCGCACGCAGTTCCGCCGCGAGGCCAACGAGGCCGATTCGGGCGCGCACAGCAAGGCCATCGACGCGCTGCTGAACTACGAAACCGTCAAGTACTTCAACAACGAGGGCTTCGAGGCGCGCCGCTATGACGAGAGCCTGGAGCAGTTGCGGCTGGCGCGGCTGAAGAGCCAGAGCTCGTTGTCGCTGCTGAACACCGGGCAGCAACTCATCATCGCCGTTGGCCTGGTGGCGATGCTGTGGCGCGCCACGCAGGGCGTGGTGGATGGGCGGCTGACGCTGGGCGATCTGGTGATGATCAACGCCTTCATGATCCAGCTCTACATCCCGCTCAACTTCCTGGGCGTGATCTACCGCCAGATCAAGCAGAACCTGACCGACCTGGACCGCATGTTCACCCTGATGGACCGCCCGCAGGAGGTGGCCGACGCGCCCGGCGCCGACCCGCTGCACACCAACGGACCGGTGGACGTGCGCTTCGAGCATGTGGATTTCGCCTACGAGCCGGCGCGGCAAATCCTGCACGACGTGAGTTTCGAGATACCGGCTGGCAAGACGGTGGCGGTGGTGGGTCCTTCGGGGGCGGGCAAGTCCACGCTGGCGCGCTTGCTGTACCGCTTCTATGACGTGACGGCGGGCAAAGTGCTGATCGCCGGCCAGGACATCCGCGGCGTCACGCAGGCCAGCGTGCGCCGCGCCATCGGCATCGTGCCGCAGGACACGGTGCTGTTCAACGACACGGTGGCTTACAACATCCGCTACGGCCGGCCCGATGCGACCGATGCCGAGGTGGAGCAGGCCGCGCGCGCCGCGCACATCCACGACTTCATCATGGGCACGCCCAAGGGCTACGAGACGATGGTGGGTGAGCGCGGCCTGAAGCTCTCCGGTGGCGAGAAGCAGCGCGTGGCCATCGCCCGCACGCTGCTGAAGGACCCGCCGGTGCTGATCTTCGACGAGGCCACCAGCGCGCTGGATTCGGCCAACGAGCGCGCCATCCAGGCCGAGATACGCAGCGCCGCGCGCGGCAAGACGGCGCTGGTGATCGCGCACCGGCTGTCCACCGTGGTCGATGCGCACGAGATTCTGGTGATGGAGGGCGGGCGCATCGTCGAGCGTGGCACGCACATCGCGCTGCTGGCCGCGCACGGGCGCTACGCGAGCATGTGGGCGCTGCAGCAAAACGCGGACAATCAAAAAGCATAGCGGGTAGCGCGGGTCATACGGTGTTTTCAAGCGATAAATGCCTGAAATCGTTTGTGAACATGCGCCAAGAGCTACAAAAACGAAAGCGTCAATGGGGTGATGCTAGGGTTTGTCTGGTCATCGGGCAACCGTAGAATGCCGTTCTTTCAGCGTTTTCCAGCGCACCTTGCGTCGCACCACACCACAGGAGTCACACACATGAAAAAGCACATCGTCGCCTTGGCGGCACTGACGGTTTCCCTGGCCTCCGGCACCGCCTTCGCGCAACTCAACGACACGCTGGCCAAGATCAAGTCCAGCGGCACCGTCAACCTGGGCGTGCGCGATTCGTCCGGCCTGGGCTTCACCATTGGTGGCGGCAAGTACGTCGGCTTCCACACCGAGATGGCCGAGCGCATCATCGACGACCTGAAGCAGGTCACCGGTAACCCCAACCTGAAAATCAACTACCAGGTCATCACCTCGCAGAACCGCATTCCGCTGCTGCAAAACGGCACCATCGACTTCGAGTGCGGCTCCACCACCAACAACATGACCCGCGCCAAGGACGTGTCCTTCGCCGTTACCACCTACGTGGAAGAAGTGCGCATCGCCACCAAGGCCAATTCGGGCATCAAGTCGGTGGCCGACCTGAACGGCAAGAACGTGGCCGTGACCACCGGCACCACCAGCGTGCAGCACCTGCGCCGCCACGAGCGCGGCGCCAACATCGACTTCAAGACCGTGCAGGGCAAGGACCATGCCGACAGCTTTTTGCTGCTCGAATCGGGCCGCGCCGATGCCTTCGTGATGGACGGCTCCATCCTGGCGGCCAACATCTCGCGCGCGCGCAATCCCAAGGACTTCGCCGTCGTTGGCGAGGTGCTGAGCGTGGAGCCCATCGCCTGCATGCTGCGCAAGGACGACCCGAAGATGAAGGAAGCGCTGGACAACTCCATCAAGCGCCAGATCAAGGACGGCTCGCTGGCCAAGCTGTACGACAAGTGGTTCATGCAGCCGATTCCGCCGGCCAACGTGTCGTTGAACATGCCGCTGTCGGCCAGCACCAAGGCCGCGTGGGACAACCCCAACGACAAGCCGATGGAAGACTACGCCAAGAAGTAAGCATGCACCCCATGCAGGCTTGAGGCCACGAACGCCCGCCGGCACCACGGCGGGCTTTTTCGTTGTAAAAAAAGGCGCGGCGCAAGCGCGTGCCTGCACAATGGCGGACGGAGGAATGGCGCAATGAACATGGACTGGAAGGTGTTCTGCAGGGACACGCTGACCGGCGACGCGGTGTCGGGCTGCCTGGGCGAAGGGCGCGACATCACCTATCTCGACTGGATCTTCAGCGCCTGGGGCTGGACGGTGTCGGTGTCGCTCACGGCGCTACTCATCGCGCTGGTGGTGGGCTCGGTCATCGGCGTCATCCGCACGCTGCCGGGCAGCCGCTGGCTGGTGCGCCTGGGCAATGCCTGGGTCGAGCTGTTCCGCAATATTCCGCTGCTGGTGCAGATTTTCCTGTGGTACCACGTGGTGCCGGCGCTGGTGCCGCCCATGCGCGATTTGTCGCCCTTCGTGCTGGTGGTGATCGCGCTGGGCCTGTTCACCTCGGCGCGCATCGCCGAGCAGCTGCGCGCGGGCATCGAGGCGCTGCCGCGCGGGCAGCGCTACGCCGGCATGGCGCTGGGCTTCACCACGCCGCAGTACTACCGCTACGTCATCCTGCCGATGGCCTACCGCATCATCATTCCGCCGCTGACCAGCGAGTCGATGAACATCTTCAAGAACTCGTCGGTGGCGTTCGCGGTGTCGATCCCCGAGCTGACGCAGTACGCCTTGCAGGTGGGCGAGGAGACCTCGCGCCCCATCGAGATCTACCTGGCGGTGACGGTGCTCTACGTCATCTCGGCGCTGGTTATCAACCGCATCATGGCCTTCATCGAGAAGCGGGCGCGGGTGCCGGGCTTCGTCGTGGCGGGCGCGGGCGGGGGGCACTGACCATGAACCTCGACTTCTCCGTCTTCAACTGGGCGCTGATCCAGGGCTTCATCCTCAAGGGCCTGTGGTTCAGCATCGTGCTCACCGTCATCGCCACCATTGGCGGCATCTTCTTCGGCACCATCCTGGCGCTGATGCGCCTGTCGGGCAAGAAGTGGCTGGACGTGCCGGCGTCGATCTACGTCAACGGCATGCGCAGCATTCCGCTGGTCATGGTGATCCTGTGGTTCTTCCTGTTGGTGCCGTTCATGATCGGCCGGCCGATTGGCGCCGAGTACTCGGCCATCGTCACTTTCGTCGCGTTCGAGGCGGCGTACTTCAGCGAAATCATGCGCGCCGGCATCCAGTCGATCCCGCGCGGCCAGGTGTTCGCCGGCCAGGCGCTGGGCATGACCTACGGGCAGAACATGAAGCTGGTGATCCTGCCGCAGGCCTTCCGCAACATGCTGCCGGTGCTGCTCACGCAGACCATCATCCTGTTCCAGGACACCTCGCTGGTGTACGCCATCGGCGCCTACGACCTGCTCAAGGGCTTCGACACGGCGGGCAAGAACTTCGGCCGCCCCACCGAGATGTACATCGCCGCCGC
>JAUNUR010000008.1 GCA_030538085.1 Pseudomonadota bacterium
GGCCGTAGCTCCAGATCTCGGGCAGCGCGCCGGCCTTGCCGACGAAGGGGTTGTCGGCTGGCACGCTGCCGTCCTTGCCCACGCGAATGATCTTGCCGTGGTGGTTGTCCAGCGTCTGCGCGTCGTCGCGGCGTGAATAACGGTCGCCCAGCGTCATGAACAGCGTGCCGTCCGGGTTGCCATCCACCCGCCGCTCGACGATGCGGCAGCCAAAGTGCAGGCTGCTGCTGTATTTGGGCTGCTGGCTGAAGAGCACCTTCACATCGGTCAGGCGCTTGAGGTCGTCCGACAGGCGCGCGCGGGCCAGCGCCGTGCTGTTGGTGGTGCCCTTGCCCGGCTCGCTGAAGCAAAAGTAGATCGTGCGGTTACGGGCGAAGTCCGTGTCGGTGATCACGTCCAGCAAACCGCCCTGCCCGCTCGCCATCACCTCGGGCAGCCCCTGCAACGGTGGCTGCAACTTGCCATCGGCCCCCACCACGCGCATGCGGCCTGGGCGCTCGGTCACCAGAAAACGCCCCTCGGGCAGAAAAGCCACCGCCCACGGGTGCTGCAAGCCGCTGGCCACCGTCTGCGCCTTGGGTACGGTGGCCTGCTGTGCCCAGGCAAGCCACGGTGCCACGCACAACAGCAAGGCCACTGATTTGGCAGCGCCTGGCGCTGCGTGAAAGCGGACAAAGCCCATATTCACCCCTTGTTCAGCCCGTGGCTCAGTGTCAGAGGCTGTATCCAAACTCCTCGCGCCGCGCTTGTCCCCGATCCGGGGCAATCGCTTACCGTGATGAATTTGAGGACAGCCTCTCAGAAAGCCAGCAAGGTCCGCCGGCCAACGGTGCCACGAAAGTCCCCAAGGCGACAAAAACGCCCTCGGCACCCAGCCCACATCTTGCTTTACATCAGAAGACACCGTTAAACCCCTGTCGTTTGGTATGTTTTTTACACATGCACAGGGTAATCCCTCGATAATCGCGCGCATCCAAATGACAGTTGGACGGCGTGTTGTCCTACACTACGCCAGCCTCGCGAGCGAGGATCCAGCAACCAAAGTGTTCGACATCCGTGCAGGGTCTTGTCCCTGTCTTCATGCCGGACTGCAACCGTTTCGTCACAGACCAGTTCATGTCCAAGAAGAAGCTTGCCACACTGATTCTGCTTGCCGCCAGCCTGTCTGCCGCCCACGCCACTCCGGGACAGGACGAAATTGAAAAACTGCTGGCCCAGAAAGGGTTGACGTCCCAGTTGGGCAACACCATTCAGCAGGCCACCGACCGCGCCGCCAACCTGATCAAGAACGCCATGGGCGCGCTGGGCGTGCCGTATCGCATGGGCGGCACCTCGGCGGAAACGGGTTTCGATTGCAGCGGCTTCGTGCTCGCCATGTTCCAGCAGACCGCCGGCCTGGCATTGCCGCGCACCGCCGCCGAGCAGGCTGCCGCCACCACCAAGATAGAAAAGGCCGATCTCCAGCCTGGCGACCTGGTGTTCTTCAACACCCTGCGCCGCGCCTACAGCCATGTTGGCATCTACATGGGCGACGGCAAATTCATCCACTCGCCCCGCAGCGGCGCCCAGGTTCGGGTCGAAAGCATGAACATCAGCTACTGGCAGCGCCGTTTCGACGGTGCCCGCCGCGTGCTGGTTGACGAGCAAACCTCCGCCACCACCACGGCATCAGCGCCGGCCACCTCGCGCGTGATCACGCGCGAATCGCCCGCTCCCACCACGGTGCGCCTGGGCGGCACCTTTGGCAAATCCAGCGCCACCTCTAGCAACCCGGCCAACCTGCCCAGCGACGGCGAGAGCATCTGATCATTCTGAGCGGCCACTCGGGCGCTCATCGGAAACACATACAGGGTCCGCTTGGGCCCTGTTTTCATTCAGGTCGGCGCATCAGTCGTCACCCGCATCCAGGCCGGGAAACAGTACCTCGGTAAAGCCAAAGCGCGTGAAATCGCGCACGCGCATGGGGTACAGCTTGCCGATCAGGTGATCGCATTCATGCTGCACCACCCGGGCGTGAAAGCCCTCGGCCTCGCGCTCAATGGGATCGCCATACGGATCGAAGCCGCTGTAGCGGATGCGCCGCCAGCGCGGCACCATCCCACGCAAGCCCGGCACCGACAGGCAGCCTTCCCAGTCCTCTTCTTCCTCGTCGGACAGCGGCGTGATGACCGGATTGCACAGCACCGTGCATGGCACGGGCGGTGCGTCGGGATAGCGCGGGTTCACGGCGTCGGTGCCGAAGATGACCAGTTGCAGGTCAACCCCGATCTGCGGCGCCGCCAGCCCGGCGCCGTTCACCGCGCGCATGGTTTCGAACAGGTCGCGCACCAGCAGGTGCAGTTCATCGGTATCGAACGCGCGCACCGGCTGAACCACGCGCAGCAGGCGCGCATCGCCCATTTTCAGAATGTCATGGATTGCCATGGGGCCGATCATCGGGCATCGGCCATCGTTGCGCCGTCAGGGCCGGCGGATGCCGCCTTCGCGCCCACCCCGAAAGGCGCCGCCGTTGCCGGCATTGCCTTGCCAGCGGTTGCCGCGCCCCGGATTGCCGTGCCAGTGCCGATCTCCCCGGCCATGCCAGTGGCGCCCGCCACCCCAGATGCCCAGCGACATGCTGGGCCGCCAATAGGGCTGGTACACCGGCGCACCGTAGTAATACGTTGGCGCGCCGTAATACGTGCCTCCGTAGTACGGCGTATACACCGTGCCTGAATAGACCACCGGCGCGCCGATCTCGTAAGGCTCCACCGGCGCCACCACGCAACCGCCCAGCAAGGCCAGCGCTGCACCGGCCACACCCAGCGCTATGCGCCGTGCCAAGGAAGATGAACACTCAACCGCCATGTCCGCTGCTCCTGTGAATTCCATGTCCAATTGAAAACCCAACCGTCGTTACCCCAGTGAAGACCGAAGGGCTGACTGTTGGAACCTGGAACTGGAATAAGGTTTCAGCAGCAGGCGACTGCTGATGCTATTGAGATTTTCAAAAATCACGACAGCGCGGGCCATCAGAAAAAGCCTCTCACATCCCCTCGTCATTGCGGCGAAGGCCGCAATCCATAGGGGCGTCACCTTGACACGGTGGTTGACCCACGGACACCGTGTGGATTGCGGCCTTCGCCGCAATGACGGGATGAGGTGAAGGCATTACATCTTTGTCATTGCAGCGCAGCGAAGTCATTTGTCATGCGGCGCCAGCCGCAGTCATTGGTCATCATCTCGAACGCAAAACGGTATGAACGGTCACCCCGCCAGCCAGGCCGCCCCACGCACACCCGACGAATCGCCATGCCGCGCTGGCGCCAGCACGGTGCGCACGCTGTCGCTGAACACGTGCGGCGCCCACAGGCGCGGCACCTGCTCGTACAGCTCGGCCACATTGCTCATGCCGCCGCCCAGCACGATCACGTCGGGATCCAGCACGTTGATCACCTGCGCCAGCGCACGCGCCAGGCGGGCCGCATAGCGCTCGACGCTGGCCCGCGCCGCCGTGTCGCCCGCTCGCATGGCGGCCACCACCCGCGCCGCCTCCAGGCGCTGGCCCGTCACCGCCGCGTGGTCAGCCGCCAGCGCGGGACCAGACAGCCAGGTTTCCACGCAATCCACCCGTCCGCACCAGCAGTGACGCAACCCACGCCGCTCATCCGGTGCTGGCGGCAACGGGTTGTGCCCCCATTCGCCCGCAAGGCCGTTGCGCCCCTGCAGCACCTGCCCGCGCACCGCGATGCCCGCGCCCACGCCGGTGCCCAGAATGGCGGCGAACACCACCTCCGCCCCTGCGCCGGCACCATCAGTGGCCTCGCTCAGCGCCAGGCAGTTGGCGTCGTTTTCCAACCGCAACGGGCGTTGCAGCAGTGCCTGCAGATCCTCGCGCAGTGGCTGGCCGTTCAACACCGTGGAATTGGCGTTGCGCACCCGCCCCGTCAGCGGCGACAGGCTGCCCGGAATGCCAATGCCCAGCGGCAGCCCCGTCGCGCCCAGGCGTTGCTCGGCCTGCGCCACCAGCGTGACGATGGCCTGCAGCGTACCCGCGTAATCGCCTTGCGGCGTGGGCACCCGTTCGCGCAGCAGGAAGGCGCCCTGCCCGTCCAGCGCGGCGATCTCGATCTTGGTGCCGCCGAGGTCGATGCCCAGACGGATGTCCACCCCACCCTTCATGCGCCGTCGCTCAGCAGCGCCCGCATCGCTGCCTCGTCGATCACCGCCACCCCCAGCTCGCGCGCCTTGTCCAGCTTGCTGCCGGCTTCTTCACCGGCGACGACGTAGTGCGTCTTCTTGCTGACGCTGCCCGACACCTTGGCGCCAGCGGCCTCCAGCATCTCCTTGGCTTCATCACGGCTCAGGGTGGGCAGCGTGCCGGTCAGCACGAAAGTCTTGCCGGCCAGGGGCAACAGCGCGGCGGGGGCGGGCTCGCCCTCCACCCACGTGATGCCGACAGCGCGAAGCTGCTCGACCACCTCGCGGTTGTGCGGCTGCAGGAAGAAGGTGTGGATGCTGCCCGCCACCACCGGGCCTACGTCGGGCGTTTGCAGCAACTGGTCGGTATCGGCGGCCATGATGGCGGAAAGCTGGCCGAAGTGGCGCGCCAGGTCCTTGGCCGTGGTCTCGCCCACGTGGCGAATGCCCAGCGCGAACAGAAAGCGCGCCAGCGTGGTCTGCTTCGATTTTTCGAGCGCATCCAGAAGATTCTGCGCCGACTTGATGGCCATGCGATCCAGCGCAGCCAGCACCACCAAATCCATGCGGTACACATCGGGCAGCGTGCGGACGACGTTGCCATCCACCAGTTGCTCGACCAGCTTCTCGCCCAGGCCTTCGATGTCCATGGCGCGACGCGAGGCGAAATGCAGCAGCGCCTGCTTGCGCTGCGCGGCGCAGAACAGGCCGCCGGTGCAGCGGTGGTCGGCCTCGCCCTCCTCGCGCACCACGGCGCTGTCGCACACGGGGCAATGCGTGGGCATGGTGAACTCGGGCGCGCCATCGACGCGCTTGTCGGCCAGCACCGACACCACTTCAGGAATCACGTCGCCCGCGCGGCGCACCACCACGGTGTCGCCCACGCGCACGTCCTTGCGGCGCGCTTCCAGTTCGTTGTGCAGCGTGGCGTTGGTCACCGTCACGCCGCCCACGAACACCGGCGCCAGTTTTGCGACGGGCGTGAGCTTGCCGGTGCGGCCCACCTGCACGTCGATGGCCTGCACCGTGGTCAACTGCTCCTGCGCCGGGTACTTGTGCGCCACGGCCCAGCGCGGTTCGCGGCTGACGTAGCCAAGTTCACGCTGCAGGTCGAGCGAATCCACCTTGTAGACCACACCGTCGATGTCGAATGGCAGGCTGTCGCGCTGGGCAGCCACGTCGGCATGAAATGCTATTAATTCAGAAGCACTCAGCGCTTTCCGCGCCAGCGCCGACACCGGAAATCCCCATGACTTCAGCCCTTGCAGCATGTCCCATTGGGTCTCAAAGCGCGGCCCCCCAGCGTCAGCCGGCGTGACTTCGCCCAGGCCGTAGGCGTAGAAACTCAAGGGGCGCTGGCGGGCGATGCCCGAATCGAGCTGACGCACCGCGCCCGCCGCCGCGTTGCGCGGGTTGACGAAGGTCTTGGCGGCCTTGTCGCCGGCGGCCATGCGTTCGCGCATGCGTTCGTTCAGCGCCTCGAACTCGTCGCGGCGCATGTAAACCTCGCCGCGCACTTCCAACACCGCGGGGGGGTTGAGCGTTGAGCGTTGAGCGCTCAGCGTGTCTTCGCCGTTTTCACGCTCAACGCCCGACGCCGAACGCTCAACCGTGCCTGAAAGGCGCAGGGGAATTTGCGGGATGGTGCGGATGTTGTGCGTGACGTCCTCGCCCGTCTCGCCGTCACCGCGCGTGGCGGCCTGCACCAGCACGCCATGCTCGTAGCGCAGGCTGATGGCCAGGCCGTCGAACTTGGGTTCGGCCACGTAGGCGATGGGCGGCGCGTCGGGTGCCAGTTTCAGCTCGCGCCGCACGCGCGCATCGAAGGCTTCGGCGCCCGCCGCCGTGGTATCCGTCTCGGTGCGGATGCTGAGCATGGGCACCGCGTGGCGCACCGGCGTGAAGCCCGCCAGCACCGCGCCGCCCACGCGCTGCGTGGGCGAATCGGGCGTGCGCAGTTCGGGGTGCGCGGCTTCCAGCGCCTGCAGCTCCTGGAACAGCTTGTCGTATTCGGCGTCGGGCAGCTCGGGCGCGTCCAGCGTGTAGTACTGGTACGCGGCGCGATTCAGCACGGCGCGCAACTCCGCCGCTCTGGATTCAGTATTCATGGCTTACTCCGTCCCTGCTTCAAAACATCCATGACCGCCATCCCGGTGAAGGCCGGAATCCATGTCTGCACGCACACGCTGATCACCCATGCTCGGCACATCATCATGGCGTGCAATCCGCATCATGCACGGCCGTCAGACCGTCTCCCGGCATGTCAGGCCCGCGCCACGGCGGATCAACTGAACAGCCGCCGCGCCTGCGGCGAGCCCGCCGCCAGGTCGTGTGATTCGAGCGTGGTGTACAGGTGCACCAGGTCGGCGCCAATGGCGTCGATCACCTGTGGCTGCAGCGGCTTGCCGGTGTCGTCGGTGATCACGCCATCCATCGAGCGGGCCAGCGCCTCGGCCACCTCGCGCAAGCGCGCGAAGGGCTCCAGCCCGCGCGGCACCTGCGGAACGTCCAGGCTGAGCGATACCTCGCGCAAGGCCGTGCGGGCCGGGTCATCGGCCAGCGCGGCCTGGGCGTCGAAGAACAGGCTCAGCACGGGCGGCATGCCCTCCAGGGGCGATGGCAACACCATGCGGCCCGGGATGACGCCCGGCACGAACCCCAGGCGCCCCGCGTGCTGGTGCACGTAGCCGGGGCTCCAGGCCGCGTGGCGCGCCCGCAGCACGAAGCCAAGCTGCGCATCGTGCTGGCTGGCGAACTGATCCAGCTCTCGGGCGCGGGCCACTTCGTGCAGCATGTCGCCAAACTCGGGTGTGGCGCCCAGCGCATCGGCCAGCGCCTGGATTTTCATGACGAATTCGGAGTATTCGATCTCGTTCAGCGCGCCCGTGCGGTTGGCCAGTTGCACGCCGGCCTGCAGGTACTGGTAGCGCGCGCCCGGCGTGGGGTGTTCCCAGGGGTCGATGACCTCCTCGCGCCCTTCCACCGCCAGCGGTTTGCTGCCAACCCGCCGCGTCACGGGCAGGGCCGCCAGCACCGCGTCGCCCGACACCTGGTGTCCGTACAGGTGCAGCGGCACGATCACGTCGATCAGCGCGTCCAGCCCCGGCGTGCGGTCGTGCAGCGGGGTCAGCGCCAGCGTGGAGGTGGTGGCGAACGTGGGGGGCGTCCGGTCGTCGAAGTCGGGGTCGAACGCCGGCTCCAGCCGCGCGGACGGCCCGAAACCGGAGTCGTCATCCCGCGCTGGCGCGGGCGCTGCCGGCGAGGGAGCGGCTGGCCGGCGGGGCGGCGCCTGATCGGGTTCGGGCTCGGCCTGGCGCGGCTCGTTGCGGCGCGTGTTCCAGGTGTTGTAGGCGATCACGCCTCCCAGAATCAAACCACCAGCGACGGCCAGACCGACCTGCAAAGAACTCATGGCTTGCGCTCCGCGCTGCACGGTTGGGCGTTCAGCGTTGGGCGTTGAGCGCGAACAGCCTGCTGCTCCACGCCGAACGCCGAACGCTGAACGCTGAACCTCTTGTTCATGCTTCTGCCATGCCCACAGCCGATTCCATATCGACCGCCACGATGCGCGACACGCCCTGCTCCTGCATCGTCACGCCTATCAACTGCTCGGCCATTTCCATGGCGATCTTGTTGTGGCTGATGAACAGGAACTGCGTGCCCTGCCCGCTCATCTTGGTGACGAGCTTGGCATAGCGCTCGGTGTTGGCGTCATCCAGCGGCGCATCGACTTCGTCCAGCAGGCAGAACGGCGCCGGGTTGAGCTGGAAGATGGCGAACACCAGCGCGATCGCGGTCAGCGCCTTCTCGCCGCCCGACAGCAGGTGGATGGTCTGGTTCTTCTTGCCAGGCGGCTGCGCCATCACCTGCACGCCGGAGTCGAGGATTTCCTCGCCCGTCATCACCAGCTTGGCGTGGCCCCCACCGAACAGCTCGGGGAACATGCGGCCGAAGTGCTCGTTGACGGTGTTGAAGGTGCTGCCCAGCAGCTCGCGCGTTTCGCCGTCGATCTTCTTGATGGCGTCTTCCAGCGTGGTCATCGCCTCGGTCAGGTCGGCGTGCTGCGCATCTAAAAACTGCTTGCGCTCGCGCGCCGTGGTCAGCTCGTCCAGCGCGGCCAAGTTGACCGCTCCAAGAGCCTGCACGTCGCGGTGCAGGCGGTCGATCTCGCCCTGCAGGCCTTGCAGGCGAACGTTGCCCTCAAGGATGGATTGCTCCACCGCCGCCAGGTCGGCCTCGGCGTCGGTCAGCAGTTGCGTGTACTGCTCTGTCCCTAAGCGCGCGGCCTGCTCTTTCAGCTGCAGCTCGGTGATGCGGGCGCGCAGCGGGTCGAGTTCGCGCTCCAGCGTCAGGCGGCGCTCGTCTGACGCGCGCAGCTTGGCGGTGAGGTCGTCGTAGGTGCTGCGCTGCGCGCCCAGGGCCTGTTCGCGCTCCATTTTTAGGGCCAGCGCGCTTTGCAGGCCGGCCTGCGCGGCGGCGTCGGTCAGGCGCGTCAGCTCTTCCTGCGCGCGCTGCTGCTCGGCCTCGATGCCGGCGGTCTGCTGGCCGGCGGTGTCGATGGTGCGGGCCAGCTCGGCGCGGCGCGCCTCCAGGCTGCGCTGGGCAAAAGTGGCCTCCTGCGCCTGGCGCTCCAGGCTGCGCTGCTGCTCGCGCGCCTCGGCCAGCTTGCGTTCGGCCTCGATCACGCGCTCGTCCAACTGGGCGTGGCGCTCCTGCGTGTCGGCGAGCTGCATGTCCAGCTCTTCGAAACGCGCTTCGGCGGTCACGCGGCGCTCCTGCAGGTCGCCCAAGGACGCATCGACCTCGGCCAGGTCGCCCGCGATCTGCTCGCTGCGGGCGCGGGTCTGCTCGGCCAGCTGCGTCAGGCGCAGGGTTTCGACCTGCAGCTCGTGGGCCCGCTGCTGCGCCTCGGCGGCCTCGCGGCGCGTGGTGACGAGGCGCTGGCTGGCATCGCTGTACCCCGCTTCGGCCTTGACCAGCGCGTTGCGCGCCTCGTCGCTGATGAGCGATTGCGCGCGCAATTGCTTCTCGATGTTCTCGATCTCCTGCGCGCGCGCCAGCAGGCCGGCCTGCTCCGAATCGGGGGCGTAGAAGCTGACGCTGTGCGCGGTGACGCAATGGCCGCTTTGCACGTAGATGGCGTCGCCGCTTTGCAGTTGCATGCGCGCGGCGAGGGCATCTTCCAGACTGCTGGCGGTGTAGCAGC
The DNA here is from genome assembly GCA_030538085.1 of Pseudomonadota bacterium. Taxonomy (GTDB): domain Bacteria; phylum Pseudomonadota; class Gammaproteobacteria; order Burkholderiales; family Burkholderiaceae_C; genus Ottowia. The sequence goes on from JAUNUR010000008.1 coordinate 9,386, forward strand.
CGGCCAGCCAGTCGGACAGCAGCGCCTTCTGCCCCGCATCGTTCAGGCGCAGCAGGTCGGCCAGGCGCGGCAGGCTGCTGGCTTTCTCGGGCAGCGCGGCGCTGGGCGGGTTGTAGAAAGCCAGTTTGGCCGGCGGCGCATCGGCGGCGAAGGCGCGCACCATGTCGAGGCGGCTGACTTCGAGCGCGCTCATGCGCTCGCGCAGCGCGGCCTCCAGCGCGTTCTCCCAGCCGGGCTCGACGTGGATGCGGCTCCACAGGCCTTGCAGGCCGTCCAGCCCGTGCTTCTGCAGCCAGGGCCTGAGCTTGCCGTCGGTCTTCACGCGCTCTTGCAGCGCCTTGAGTGCCTCCAGCCGCGCCGACAGGTCGGCCAGCTTGGCGCTTTCGCTGTTCACGGCCTGCTGCGCGGCGCGGCGGGCTTCATCGAGCAGCGGCACGCTGTCCTGCAGTTCACCCAGACGGGCGTCGGTGACCTCGGCCGTTTCCTGCGCGCTGCTGAGTTGTTGTTGCAGATTCAGCAGGCGCTGTTCATCCGGCGCGGCCAGCGCGTTCTTGTCGGCGCTGAGCTTTTCGCGCCGGGCGTTCAGCTGGCGCGTCTGCTCCTCGATGCCGCGCTGCTCGGCGGCCAGCACCTGAATCTGCTGCTGCACCTGCCCCACGGCGGTGCGCTGCTCGGCCGACTTGGCCTGTGCACCGCGCAGCGCTTCTTCCAGATCGGGCAAGGCGCCCTGCTGCTCTTCGAGCTGCGCGGCCAGGGTGATGGATTTCTCTTCGGCCTCGGCACCCTGTGCGGCCAGGTTTTCAATCTCGGCTTCGGCTTCGTCCTTGCGCGCGGCCCATTGAGCAACCTGCTCCTTCAACTGCACCAGCCGCGCCTCGGCACGCTGGCGGCCTTCGACGACGAAGCGGATCTCGGCCTCCAGCCGGCCGACTTCGGCGCTGGCCTCGTACAGCAGGCCCTGCGCCTGATTCACCTGGTCGCCAGCAGCGTAGTGCGCCTGGCGGATGGTTTCCAGATCGGCTTCGACATGGCGCAAGTCGGCCACGCGCGATTCGAGGTCGTTGACGGCCTTCTCTGCCTCTTGCTTAAGCTTGCCCTGCCCTTCCTCAGCCTCGGCGCGTTTGAGAAACCAGAGCTGGTTCTGTTTGAGCGTGGCCGACGCTTGCAGCGCGTGGTACTGCTGCGCCACCTCGGCCTGCTTTTCCAGCTTCTCCAGGTTGGCGTTCAGTTCGCGCAGGATATCCTCGACGCGGGTCAGGTTCTCGCGCGTGTCGGCCAGGCGGTTCTCGGTCTCACGGCGGCGTTCCTTGTATTTGCTGACACCAGCGGCTTCTTCCAGGAACAAGCGCAGTTCTTCAGGGCGCGATTCAATAATGCGGCTGATCGTGCCCTGGCCGATGATGGCGTAGGCGCGCGGACCCAGGCCTGTGCCCAGGAACACGTCCTGCACGTCGCGCCGGCGCACCGGCTGGTTGTTGATGTAGTAGCTGGAGTTGCCGTCGCGTGTTAGCACGCGCTTGACCGAAATCTCGGTGAACTGGCTCCACTGGCCGCCAGCGCGGTGGTCGCTGTTGTCGAACACCAGCTCCACCGACGAGCGCGAGGCCGGCTTGCGCGTGGTCGTGCCGTTGAAGATGACGTCCTGCATCGACTCGCCGCGCAACTCGGACGCGCGGGACTCGCCCAGCACCCAGCGCACGGCGTCCATGATGTTGGACTTGCCGCAGCCGTTGGGCCCCACCACGCCGACCAGCTGGCCGGGCAGCATGAAGTTGGTGGGCTCGGCGAAGGACTTGAAGCCCGAGAGCTTGATGGAGTTGAGGCGCACTACGCTGACGGCCCTCGGGCCAGAGAAAAGGGCGGAGCAAACCGTTAATGATACCGCGCAGATACCCCTGCAGGCGGGGCCGCAGGACAACTAAAACGCGCTGTTTCAGCGGCGATTCGGGGCCTTTTGGGAACGTACCTGGCACCGATGCGGTGATCGTCCTGAGGGGCAGGAACGGGCTTGCCCGTGATCAGCCTTGGCTCAAGGGGAAGCGCCGCCATCGCGGGCAAGCACGCTCCCAAAAGGGGCGAGACCGCAGGCCGCGAACACTCACGCCAGCATCCCCAACAGTGCCGCGCACGCCAACAGCGTCGCCACGCCCACGGTGCGCGACCCGATGCCGCAGGCGCGCACGGTGTCGGCAGCCTCGGGGGTTCGGCCTTCGGGGTTGAGCGTGTAGACGCCCGGCTTGCGCAGGTGCACGCCCAGCGCATGCGCCATGGCCGCCATGGGCCATCCGCCGTTGGGCGACGGCGTGCGCGCCGCATCGCGCCGCCAGCCGCGCGCTCCACCCAGCAGCGCGATCAGCACCGCGGTGATGCGCGCCGGCAGCCAGCCCAGCACGTCGTCGGCGCGCGCCGCCCACTTGCCGGCCCATTGCCAGTCGCGTTCGCCCCGCACGCCGGGGTAGCCCCACATCGCGTCCGCCGTGTTGGCGAAGCGGAACAACGCCGCCCCCGGCAGCCCCAGCAGCACGAACCAGAACAGCGGCGCCACCACCGAATCGTTCAGGTTCTCGGCCAGGCTCTCGATGGCGCTCTCGCGCACCTGCGCGGGGCTCAACTCGGACACGTCGCGGCTCACCAGCCGCGCCAGCCGCTCGCGCCCAGCGGGCAGCGATTCGCCCAGCGCGCGCTCCACCGCCAGCACCTCGTCGTGCAGCATGGCCCAGGCCAGCAGCGGTTTCAAAAACAGCCCCAGCGCCAGCACCGTCAGCCACACCGGCTGCGTGAGCACCCAGGCCTGAAACAGCCATGCCAGCGCGAACACCGCCGCCGCCGCGCCGCACCACGACAGCGCGGCAAACCAGAAGATGCGCGCATCGGACAGCACGCGCGGCTCGCCCATGCGCGGCGCCAACCGCTCGCCCGCCCAGGCCAGCCAGCGCCCCATCCACGCCACCGGGTGCCAGCGCATGCCGGGTTCGCCCAGCAAGCGGTCGATGGCAAGGGCCAGCGCGGGCGCACAGGCCAGCAGCACGGCGTCCGCCCCGAACTCCGTCACCGGCGGGCTGCCCCAGATCATCGGGCACCTCGGCAAACGGCGGCTGGAGCACGGGTAACAGTCATCGGGCAATTGTCCCCCACGGAACTTGTCACATCCCGGTTGAAACCGCTGGCTAGCATGGTCGCCAATGCTGGACATTCCGTCCGGCAGCACAAGGAGCGCGAAACATGGACACCACCACCCAAACCCTGCTGGCCGCCGATCTGGCCGACCGCTGGATCGACGCCATCCTGAGCGAGCAGCCCGACGTGTTGCTGCACGCCGACACCGACGAACCCCTGACGCCCGAGGACATGGCGCGCAACCTGGCGCAGTTCCGCGCCACCCTGATCGAGGAGCTGAGCGAGCAGCCCATCGCGTTCGCGATGGACGACGACGATGACGATGAGGCCGATGACGCCGAAGAGCGTTGACGCATCCACCCTCTCTCGAACAGCAAGAAACGAGAAAGGGGCTACGGCCTGGATGGCTGTAGCCCCTTGTAAACAATGGTCGGCGTGGCGGGATTCGAACTCGCTACCCCTTGCACCCCATCTAGGTGTTTGATACATTTCACTCGTCTGAGCACAGATCGACAAACACCAACAAAATCATTGTTTGTCAAATACTTAGGATCGCTCATTGTCTCGTTTGCGAACCGAATTGTTACACTGTAGCTCATGCAGTTGTTGGGCACATTGTTGGGCACAAAATCGAATGCGCCCTAGCCCAACAGGATGTGCAACAAGGCCACCAGAAGGCCGCACGAAAGGCGAACAATGAGCGACACCACCCAGACCACCACCAGCACAGCGAAGCCCAAGGGCGACCGCTGGCAGCACAAGGAGTTGGAGGCCGCGATCAAGAATCCGGCAATCACCCGCGTGTCTGAAGCGGGCCTCTATGGAGTGGTTAGGCGCGGCAAGGACGGATCACCCTCCGTCATGTTCCGCTGGCGCTTTCGGCATGGTGGAAAACTGTTGGACTTCACTTGTGGCACATGGCCCAAGGACTCTCTGGCAACCATCCGACAAACCCATGAGTGGGCACAGGACGAACTCAAAGCGGGCCGCAACCCCAACGCCACCCGGCAACTGTCCAAGGTGCAGGAAGCCCAGACTCAGGCCGAACAAATCCGCATCCATGAAACTGAGACCGTGGAAGCCCTCGCCCTCAAGTGGCAGTCCGTGGAGTTGACCAAGCGCGTGTCTGGTGAGCAGGAAACCGGGCGCTTTGATAACGGCGTGGAGTTGATGCGCTCCTTCACCAAGGACGTGTTTCCCGCCATCGGCTCCAAGCCGGTGCAGGCAGTCACCAAGACCGATTGCCTCCACGTCCTCAACAGCGTTAAGGAGCGGGGAGCCTTGCGCATGGCGAATCGCTTGCTCAACGACATGACCCAGTTCTTCAACTGGTGCCGCGTCATGGGCTACATCACCACCAGCCCATTGGAGGATGTGCGCCGCAAGCATGTGGGCGGTAAGGCCACCCCACGCGACCGCGTTCTCTGGGACGTATCTCCGACCACCACCAAGCCAGAAGCCGAACTTCAGGAACTCCGTGACCGCCTGCCATCGGCACGCCTGCAACGAGAAAGCGAACTCACCATTTGGATTCTGTTGTCCACTATGGCCCGCGTGGGCGAGATTGCCAAGGCACAGTGGAAGGACGTGGACTTGACCAAGGGAGTGTGGTTCCTGCCTGAGACCAAGAACGGCAAGGCGCACCACATACACCTGAGCGCCTTCGCCCTCCGACACTTCCGTGAACTCCACTCACTCACAGGCACCAGCCAATGGGTACTCCCAGGCAGGAACAAGCGCGGGGACGGCACGCCAGCCGATCACGTATGCCCGAAGTCCCTGGCGAAGCAGTTTGGCGACCGACAAGAGCGTGACACGCCCATGAGTGGCCGCACCAAGGCGACCGGCACCCTCGCCCTGCCCGGTGGCAAATGGACGCCGCACGACCTCCGCCGCACTGGTGCCACGATCATGGCCCATCTAGGCGTGTCGGTGGACATCATCGAGAAGGCACTGAACCACACGCCCGCCAACTCGCTGATTGCCGTTTACCAGACGGCCAGCCGTTACCAAGAGCAGCAAGTCGCATGGGACAAGCTAGGAGCGCATCTCGACTGGATTCTCACTGGCGAACAGTCCAACGTGGTGGCGCTGCCTCAGAAACTGATTGCATAGCACGTTGACGCTCGACTAGATGCGGTGAGATAATCATCGCGTCTTTCATCGGCAATGGAGTGCTTAACGATGAAGGTAGCGCAACGCTGCTTTCTGCACTCTGAGCCAGATTCCCATGGCGCATGCAGAAACGGTTGTACGTAGCAACCTTTTCTGGATTCACTGCCATGGCGATCACCTACAACAAGCCCCAGTCCGCAACGCCGCCACCTCCCGCTGGCGTTGATGTACTTCTCAGCCCCCAAGACATTCAAGGGTGGCTAAAAATCTCCCGACCCACCTTTTACCGCTGGCTTGGAATGAAGACATTCCCAGCGCATGACGCCATGGCCGGATGTCGCCCACGCTGGAAGCGCTCCAGCGTACAGGCATGGATTGATGCAGGTGGCACCAAGCCGGTGAAGTAGGGACGAAAAAATCCCCTCGACCATTGCTGACCGAGGGGTAATCCGTTCCAACAAATGAAGGACGCCGGGCGAGCAAACCCGGCCTCTGAATTGTGGTCTCGCCAGAACCTCCGAACAACCGCTTCAGCGTTTCGATATGCGGGTGTCAAGTGACACCTTCCGCACCGTAAACCGTTACCCAAAACGAACGGTGCGTTACCTGCACATCGAGACCAACCGAATCCATGAAAGCATCAAATGAGCACGCATACACCGCAAAAAACAGCGTTTCTTGTGGGCGCATCAGTAGGCCAAAACGGCACCGTTACCCCACCTGTGGGAGAGAAGGATAAGAAAGCCCTCCACCAAGAAAATATGGATGCAGGGAACGCGGTGGAAGACTCTTTTCTGAGAGGTAAAGGCATCCTCAATCCAGAAAAGATGTCCTCCCAGGCCAAGGTAATGTGCAGAACTGACCCTGCTTACCTGACCATGTACCTGGACATGCAGATCAAGCTGGTCTCTGGTGCTGGTGCCACTGCCAACAGCTTCAAGACTTCAGCACTTCCCCACCTGAAGCCGTTGGCAGAGTGGTTCAACAAGCGCAAAGACCGCGCAGAAAGCACAGCCCAATGGGGCGCGCCATCGCCCGAGTTTATGGTTTGGCCGGGTATTTGCTGGCACCTTGGCCCCAACCCCGATCCGGGGAAATTGTCTATTGATCGTATCGACCCGACCAAGCCGTACATCGAAGGCAATCTACGGTGGGCAGATAGGGCCACCCAGGCAGCAAACCAGCGCCGCAACCGCAAGAACGCCTGGAACGACATCTCCATCACCGATGCACAGCTATCACATGAGCTTGCGAAACTGGGGGTACTCAACCAACAAGGCAAACCCCACTCCCCCGACTCCATCAAGCAGATGCGCTACCGCATCAAGAAAGACATCGACAAAGACGGCAAGCCCAGGTTCCTGACACCTGAAGCAATCCACGGTGAATTGCTGAAGCGCTTGAAGGTTCCCGCTATCACAGCAAAGTCAGGCGACCCCATTAGGGACGAACCGCTTGCACCCGGTCTCGGCATTGATTGGGAGAGTGAGAAGCAGGCCAAGCCCTGGTTATCGAACATCACCTTCCAGATCGATTTCACCAAGAGCATGACAGAAAAGATTGAACGCTCGCTAACGTACTTTTACTCTGTTGACCCCAAAAGCTCCGTTGTCCCTGGCCTTGAGCTTCGTCTGACCAAGACACGGGAGTTCTTGTTGATGCTGAAAAATCGTCTGCAACAGCTTCACTTCAAGAATGCTGAAGCCCTGAATCGAAAAATCAACCCATACGACACGGGGAAACTGCAGACACCAGCAGGCTTCAACGCTCCCGCACCGATCACACCGCCCAAGCCAAAGTTTGAAGCAGCGCCACCAAAACCAGTTGTACAGGGTGAAGAGGACGAGGAAGACGATAAGCCGTTTTTCCTCAGTGGTGAGGCGCTAGCCCAGCACCTCAAAGAACTTGGATGCTCATGACAACCAACTAAATGGTTAGTCAAACCAACGTCCGGCAACCAATTGCAAACGATATATAGATTGAATTTTTCATAACAATTTCATATAATGAAATCCATCATCAACTTCCACCAACGAGGCCAACGTGAAAGTTAAAGCGATCATGCGCAAGATGACCAATGCGAAGGTGGATTTCATCAGCTTGGTGGATCGTGGCGCAAACCGAATCCCGTTCCGAACCATCAAATCTGAAGGAGGCACCATGCTCGACCTAACCCAACTGCGCCACGTCTTCAAGGGCGATGCGCCCGCCCAGGCCAAACCCACCAGCATGGGATTCGCGGCGATCCTCCGTGGTGGCAAGCCAGCACCTCAGACCGTGGCGAAGTCGGCACCCGTGCAGTCAGTTGCAAAACACGTTGAGACAAATCGAGCAAACCCAGTGGTAACCCCATCGGCATCACGCCAGCCCGAGCCGCAACAGCTTGCACCGAATCAGGCCCCAGCACCGCGCCGTGCCGGGAACACCCCGAAGCAACCCGCCCCCTCCCGCGATACGGTCACCCTGAAGGAGTTGCGGGGCGAAATCGACAACGCCCTGGCACGACGCAAGAAGGAAGACGAACAGGAGCAGTTCAACGCCAAGCGCAGCGCCTTTGCACAGATCGCACCGACCCGACAAGATCAAGTTCCACAGGGTGGCCGTGGGGATGCGTGGAGCCTCCGCAATCATGGTGCGCAACTGGCTGTGCAGCTTCTGGGAGGCACTGACAAACCCTTGCCAGCGAACACCGCTTTCCGACCCTTCAGCGCTGCGGGCAACAAGGCATAACCAAGATGCTCAGGGGTAGGCATCACCAACGCCATACGCGCCTATCCCTGACCTCTTCCAGCCTGACAAACAGCCGCGCTATTCCAAGGCAGGGGAGCGCTATTCCACAGGCTGAAGTACCCAGAACAAAGGTGAAGCTATGACCGTCGCCTATTCCAAGCCCAGCCCGCAAAAACTCTTGTCAAATCGCCAGCTAAAAGCCTTGATTGGCTTGGCAGAAGGCATGACTCAGGCCGCAGCAGCAGAGTTCGCGGGGGTATCTGCCCAGACCCTCACAGCATGGGCACAAGATCACGCATTCCACTCCCGCTTGGAAGACGAAATCTACTCCCGCAGCCTGGACGACGCGGCATTCCACAAGCACCTACGCCGCAAGGCTCTGCGAGTGTTCACGGACGGCCTCGACTCTCCAAACCCATCGCAACGCATGTGGGCAGCGAAGGAAGTCCTGGCCCGCATCCCTGCCGACCCTGAAGAGGAAGAGGCAGCATTGAACAGGGCAATCTGTGAATCCGTTATGGCGACCGAGGGACTACCATCAAGTCATTCGACATGGCAGGATCGGCACTGCTAACCCGCACCCACCACAGCCCCAGCAATGGGGCTTTTTGCTGTCGGCCTTGACCTGATCATCAACCAAGGAGCGCTATCCACTGGCGAAGGTCAGGTGCGACACCACCGAGAATCGTGCCAAAGAAGAGCAGAACAACGCCGACACCAGAAACATGAAAACCACCTGTCGCCGTTGCCTCGATCTTCCTTGAAACATCATCAATCTGCCCAGCCATCTGTCGCGCTTGTGCATCTAGCGCTTGCTGGGCCTTCTTTTCAGCTTGGAGCACCGCTATGTGCGTCTCCCCTTGGGCTGCCTCCAACTCCTTGATGATCTTCTCCAAGTGCCCCAACCGCCCTTCAACCGTCTGATCGGCAGACGGGCCGTGTGTTGAGTAAGCATACGCCTGACCCATCATGACGGGGAAAGACCCGTTCACAGATGCAGTGATGGTGCGCGGATTGAACGAGGGGAACTCGTTGATCCAACCTCGGAACTGCGACCTCAAGGTAGGCTGCCCAAAGTCCGCCCGTGTCTTCAAGATGCCCCACACCACGGTCATCACACCTCCGAGTTGCAGGCACATGCCAGAGAGACGGGAAGCCTTCTCCGACCACCCACACATCCACGTCACGGCAAAGGCAACCATCACGAGTAGGAAAGCCACCCAGTAGTGATGTGCGACTGGCACCCTACGTGCCCAGAGACCCACGTACCTTATCCATCGTGCGAATCTCTTCATGATCCCTCCTAGCAATCCAATGTGTTGGGCACATTGTTGGGCACAAATCGAAAAAAAGAAAAAGGACTTAGCCCCTTGCGAAGCTAAGTCCTTGATATAAATGGTCGGCGTGGCGGGATTCGAACTCGCGACCCCTTGCACCCCATGCAAGTGCGCTACCAGGCTGCGCTACACGCCGACAAGCCGAGCATTATAGCGCCGGAAAATCTTCGTGCTGGGCACCGGAGAGCAAATCGCGGATTTCCATCAGTTCACGCTCGACCTCGCGAAGCTGCTCGGGCATGAATTGCGAGTCGTCGAACGACACGCTGTCGCTGAAACCACTGGGGTATTCCGAATCAAGATCATCCACGCCTTGCAGCATGACCTCGCCCGCGCGCGCGCGATCACGCTCGATCTGCATCAACTCCTGCAGCTTGCCGCGTGCACCGTTGATGGTGAAGCCCTTGTCGTACAGCAGTTCGCGGATGCGCCGGATCATCAGCACTTCATGGTGCTGGTAGTAGCGCCGGTTGCCGCGCCGCTTCATGGGGCGCAGTTGAGTGAACTCCTGCTCCCAATACCGAAGCACGTGCGGCTTGACGCCACACAACTCGCCCACTTCACCAATGGTGAAATAGCGTTTGGCCGGAATCGGTGGGAGACTTTTCTCCATTGCAAAGACAAACGAACCAAAAGGAAACCGCGCGACGAACCTGCAAGATTAGCGCAAGTTGCCCGCCGCGGCTATGGTGATCGCTCCCAAGGCAAGCCGCGTACCCGCGGGCGATCTCTTTCAAGGTCTTGGTAAACGTGGGGCCTGAGCCGCTCCTGGCCACCCCTCGGCTGGATACGGGAGATGCACGGCGGACGCAATAGAAACCACCCTGCTTTCGCAGGCAAGACCTTGAAAGGGACAGGCTCTGGGAGCTGATTACGCAGACCCGGAGGCCGCGTCATCGCCGACGCCTTCCTGCAACTGATCCTTGAGTTTCTGACTGGCATGGAAGGTCACGACCCGCCGCGCGCCGATGGGAATCAGCTCGCCCGTGCGCGGATTTCGCCCCGGACGCGGCGCTTTCACCCGCATCTGAAAGTTGCCAAAACCCGACAACTTGACGTCGCCACCGGCCACCAGATGCGCGGCGATGACGTCGAAGAAGGCATCCACCATGTCCTTGGACTCGCGCTTGTTGAGCCCGATTTGCTCGAACAGCATCTCGGCCAGCTGCGCCTTGGTCAGCGCCGAGGTTTGCAGGCTGTCCACCGCCAGCGACAGAAAATCAGTGGGCTCCCGTGCCATCCATCTCTCCAAAGTTCGCCGCGCTCAACCGCGCAATCGCGCGCCCAGATCAGTTTGCAGGCGCTCCACCACGGCCTTGACGACGCCATCAATGCGCTCGTCGGTCAGCGTGTCCTGGTCGCTGGCCAGCACCAGGCGCACGGCCAGGCTTTTTTCGGTCGCGGCCATGTGGGCGGCGGCTTCGCCACCGGGTTTGGGGCGATAAATGTCGAACAGCGTGGCGCCACGCAGCAGGCCGTCGCTGGCGGCGCCGCGCACCGCCTGCATGAGTTGCTGGTGCGTCACGCCCTCCGGCACGACGACGGCGATGTCGCGCTCGGCCGACTGCCGGCGCGACACCGGCTCGGCGTGCGGCAGCTGGCGCTGCATCACGGCGTCGAGCGCCAGCTCGAACAACACCGGCGCCTGTGGCAGCTCCCACTGCTGGCGCCAGCGCGGATGCAGCTCGCCCACGAAGCCGATGGGCTGGCCGTCCAGCAGCACGCGCGCGCTGCGCCCGGGGTGCAGCGCGGGGTGCTCGGCACGCTCGAAGCTCGCCTGGCGCGGCGCCAGCAGGGCCTCGACATCGCCCTTGACGTCGAAGAAGTCGACCGGGGCCTGCTTGCCCTCCCAACCCTGGCGGCTGGCCGGCCCGTAGGCCGCGCCCGCCACGCGCATGGGCTGCGCGATGCCACGCACGGTGCCATCACTGGCGGGCACGGCGGCATCGCGCGTGAACACGCGGCCCACCTCGAACACGCGCACGCGGTCGGCGCGGCGGTCGGTGTTGTGCTTGACGACCTGCAGCAAGGAGCCCATGAGCGACGAGCGCATCACGCTCATCTGGCTGGCGATGGGGTTGAGCAGGCGCACCGGATCGGCGTTGCCGGCCAGGTCGCGCTCCCAGGCTTCGTCGACGAAGCTGAAGTTGATCGTCTCCAGATAGCCCAGGCCCGCCAGCGCATGGCGCACGGCGAAGGCGCCGCGCCGGCTTTCCGAGCGCACGCGCGGCACGATGGGGGCTTGCGGCGCGGTTTCTGGCAGTTGCTGGTAGCCCACCAGGCGCGCCACTTCCTCGATCAGGTCTTCCTCGATGCGTAGATCAAAGCGGTAGGCGGGCGGGTTCACCGTGACGGTGCCCTCGCCTTCACTGACCGGCAGACCGAGTCGGCGGAACACGTCGGCGCACTGCGCTTGCGTCAATGGCATGCCGATCACCTTGGCCGCGCGGGCCACGCGCAACGTGACGGCTTGCGGCTGCGGCATGCTCGGCTGCTGGTCGTCGATGGGGCCACAGACCGTGCCGGGCATGCCGCAGATCTCGACGATGAGCTGGCTGATGCGCTCGATGTGCGCGACCGTCAGTGCCGGATCGACGCCGCGCTCGAAGCGGTGCCCGGCGTCGGTCGAGAAGTTGAACCGGCGCGAGCGGCCCGCCACCGCATCGGGCCACCAGAAGGCGGCCTCGACGTACACGTGTTTCGTGTCGTCCGACACCGCCGTGTGGTCGCCACCCATGATGCCGGCCAGTGATTCGACCTCGCGCTCGTCGGCGATTACGCCCACGGTGTCGTCCACGCTGACGGTGTTGCCGTTCAGCAGCTTGAGCTGCTCGCCGGGCTTGCCCCAGCGCACATCCAGGCCACCGTGAATCTTGTCCAGGTCGAAGATGTGGCTCGGGCGGCCGTACTCGAACATCACGTAGTTGGAGATGTCGACCAGGGCCGTCACGCTGCGCTGGCCGCAGCGCGCCAGGCGGTCGACCATCCACGCGGGCGTGGCGGCCTGCGTGTTGACGTTCTGGATGACCCGGCCCGAGAAGCGGCCACACAGGTCGGGCGCGCTCACCTTCACCGGCAGCACGTCGGGCGTGCCGACCGGCAAGGGTTTGATCTCGGGCGTGACCAGCGGCGCCCCCGTCAGCGCCGACAGCTCGCGCGCCACGCCGTACACGCTGAGCACGTGGCCCAGGTTGGGCGTGAGCTTGAGGGTGAACACGGCGTCGTCGAGCCGCAGCGTCTGGCGAATGTCCTGGCCCAGGGGCGTGTCGGCTGACAGTTCCAGCAGGCCGCCATGGTCTTCGGAAATGCCCAGCTCGCGCGCCGAACACAGCATGCCCTGGCTTTCGACGCCGCGCAGCTTGCCCAGCTTGATCTTGAAGGGTTTGCCGTCTTCACCCGGCGGCAGTTCGGCCCCCACCAGCGCGCACGGCACCTTGATGCCGGCGCGGGCGTTGGGCGCGCCGCACACGATGTTCAGCAGCTCGCCCTGCCCCGCATCTACCTGGCACACGCGCAGGCGGTCGGCGTTGGGGTGCTGCTCGGCCTGCTTGATCTCGGCGACGACGATCCGGGTGAACGGCGGCGCGACAGGGCGCACTTCTTCCACCTCGAAGCCGCCCATGGTCAGCACGTCGGCGAGTTGTTCGGTCGTGAGGGGCGGGTTGCAGAACTCGCGCAGCCAGGATTCGGGGAATTGCATTGGTCAGGTTCAGCGTTGGGTGTTGAGCGTTGAGTGAGAAGCAAGACGCTGAACGCTCATCGCTCAACGCCCGACCTCTTCATCGGAACTGCGACAAAAAGCGCACGTCCCCCTCGAAGAACAGGCGCAGGTCGTTCACGCCATAGCGCAGCATGGCCAGGCGGTCGATGCCGGAGCCGAAGGCAAAACCGATGAAGCGCTCCGGGTCCAGTCCCATGTTGCGCACCACTTGCGGGTGCACCTGGCCGGAGCCGGACACCTCCAGCCAGCGGCCCGCCAGCGGGCCGGTCTGGAACTGGATGTCGATCTCGGCGCTGGGTTCGGTAAACGGGAAGTAGCTGGGCCTGAAGCGCAGCACCAGATCGTCGGTCTCGAAGAAGGCCTTGCAGAAATTGAGGTAGGTGACCTTCAGGTCCTTGAAACTCACGTTCTCGCCCAGCCACAAGCCCTCGACCTGGTGGAACATGGGCGAGTGCGTGGCGTCGTTGTCGACGCGGTAAGTGCGGCCCGGCACGATGACGCGCACCTCGGGGATCTCGCCCGCCGCCAGCGCCGCCGCGTGCCGCTTGGCGTGCGCCGTGGCGTAGCGGATCTGCATCGGGCTGGTGTGGGTGCGCAGGCAGTACGGGTGGCCCTCGTCGTCGTTCATGTCGACGTAGAAGGTGTCCTGCATCGACCGCGCCGGGTGGTTGGGCGGGTTGTTCAGCGCGGTGAAGTTGAACCAGTCGTTCTCGATCTCGGGGCCGTCGCCCACGTCGAAGCCCATGCTGCCGAAGATCTGCTCGATACGCTCCCACGCCAGGCTGACGGGGTGCAGGCCGCCCTGCCCGCGCGCGCGGCCGGGCAGGGTCACGTCCAGCGCCTCGGCCTGTAGCTGGCGCTCCAGCTCGGCATCGGCCAACGCCTGACGGCGCGCGTTGAGGGCCGCCTCGATGGCCTGCTTGGCCTGGTTGATGGCGGCGCCGCGGGTCTTCTTCTCGTCCACGCTGAGGGCAGCCATGCCCTTCATCAGCTCGGTCACGCGGCCCGCCTTGCCTAGGAACTGCGCCTTGGCGTTCTCCAGGTCGGCCGGGGTGGTGGCGCGGGCAAAGCTGTCGCTGGCGCTTTGAACCAGGTCGCGAAGGTCTTCGGATGCGGTGGCGGTACTCATCGGTGCAGCGGTGGGAACGTCTTTGAAAAATGAAAAAGGGATTGAAGCCGAATCGGCCTCAATCCCTTGAACCGCCTACGCAACCAGCTATTGAAAACGCAGTGTGCGTGGCGGCACCGGAATCAGGCCAGCTTGGCCTTGGCCTGCTCGACGATGCCGGCGAAAGCGGCCTTGTCGTGCACGGCGATATCGGCCAGCACCTTGCGGTCCAGCGTGATTCCGGCCTTGTTCATGCCGTTGATGAACTGGCTGTAGGTCATGCCCAGTTCACGCGCGGCGGCGTTGATACGGGCGATCCACAGACGACGGAAGTCGCGCTTGCGATTGCGGCGGTCACGGTAGGCGTACTGGCTCGCCTTCATCACCGCCTGCTTGGCGACGCGATAGACGTTCTTGCGGCGGCCACGGAAACCCTTGGCCAGGGCCAGCACTTTCTTGTGACGAGCACGGGCGGTTACACCACGTTTGACGCGAGGCATGTGTTTTCTCCTTGTTCGTCAGTTGATCAAAGGCCGGCAAAGGGCAGCATCTGCGCGATGTGACCGACATCGGTCTCATGCACATTCACCGCACCACGCAACTGGCGCTTGTTCTTGGTGGTCTTCTTGGTCAGGATGTGACGCTTGAAGGCTTGACCGCGCTTGACGGTACCACCGGGACGAACGCGAAAACGCTTTTTCGCGCTGCTCTTGGTCTTCATTTTGGGCATTTCAAATGCTCCTGTTGCTTGTGCTCGCGAGGCGTGCGCAAAACCTGCTTCGCGCCCTTGTTGGCCCCGAGCCACTTGTTGCGTGGCGGATCGGATGATTCGCCACGTTCCTTGGCGGGCCTTGCAGCCCGCCGGTTCGCCGGGCTGGCCCGGCAAATCTCATCAAAAAATCCGCCGCCGCCTCAGGCGGCCTCTGGTTGCTGCTGCTCCGGCGCGGCCTGCTTGCCTGCCGCGCCGCCCGCCGGCTTCTTGCGCGCCGGGGCGATCATCATGATCATCTGGCGGCCTTCCAGCTTTGGAAACTGCTCGACGATGATGCTATCGGCCAGTTCGTCACGGATGCGGTTCAGCAGCGCCATGCCCAGTTCCTGGTGCGTGATCTCGCGGCCACGAAAACGCAGCGTGACCTTCACCTTGTCGCCATCGCCCAGGAAGCGGCGAATGTTGCGCAGCTTGATGTTGTAGTCGCCATCGTCGGTACCGGGGCGGAACTTGACTTCCTTGATCTCGATGACCGTCTGCTTGGCCTTGGCCTCGGCCGCCTTCTTTTGCTCCTGGTACTTGAACTTGCCGTAGTCCATCAATCGACAGACGGGCGGGCTGGCCGTGGCGGCGATCTCGACCAGGTCCACGTCCAGTTCACCGGCCATGCGCAACGCCTCCTGAATGGGCACGATGCCCAGGGGTTCGTTGTCGGGGCCGTTGAGGCGAACCTCGGGAGCCATGATTTCTCGGTTCAGACGATGCGCGCGCTCCTCCCGGTGGCGGCGGTCACGAAAATGGGTAGCGATGGCAAAAATCCTTTATCAAAAAACGCTGCGAAAAACGCAGCTACTTCCGCACAATCCACGCGGACCAGAGCTGGTTTTCATGTAAAAAATCAGGCTTTGGAAGCAATGTCCTGCGCAATGCGTTTGGCAAACGCATCGAGAGACATCACACCGAGGTCTTGATTGCCCCGGGCGCGCACTGCGACGGCGCCGGCTTCCTTTTCCTTGTCACCCACGACGAGGATGTAAGGCAGCTTTTGCAACGAATGCTCGCGTATTTTATACGTGATCTTCTCGTTGCGCAGGTCAGTTTCCACCCTAAGCCCTTGATTTCGCAGCGTTTTCGCTACGCTTTGCACGTAATCGGCCTGTGCATCGGTGATGCCGGTGACCACCACCTGTACCGGCGCCAGCCACACCGGCAACGCACCAGCATGCTCTTCGATCAGGATACCGATGAAGCGCTCCAGGCTGCCGACGATGGCGCGGTGCAGCATCACCGGGCGATGGCGCGCGCCGTCCTCGCCCACGTATTCGGCGTCCAGCCGCTCGGCCATGGAGAAGTCGACCTGGATGGTGCCGCACTGCCACTGGCGGCCGATGGCGTCCTTCAGTGTGTATTCCACCTTGGGTCCATAAAAGGCACCCTCGCCCGGCGAGATTTCGAAGTCGCAGCGCGAAGCACGCAGGCTCTCCATCAGCGCGTGCTCGGCCTTGTCCCAGCTCTCGTCGGAGCCAATGCGCTGCTCGGGCCGCGTGGCGACCTTGTAGATGATGTCGGTGAAGCCGAAGTCCTTGTAGACCTTCTGCAGCAGCGCGGTGTAGGCCGTGCACTCGGGCAGGATCTGGTCTTCGGTGCAGAAGATGTGGCCGTCATCCTGCGTGAAGGCGCGCACGCGCATGATGCCGTGCAGGCCGCCCGTGGGCTCGTTGCGGTGGCAGGCGCCGAACTCACCGTAGCGCAGCGGCAGGTCGCGGTAGCTCTTGACGCCCTGCTTGAATATCATGATGTGGCCGGGGCAGTTCATCGGCTTGAGCGCGTAGTCGCGCTTTTCGCTCTCGGTGATGAACATGTTCTCGCGGTACTTGTCCCAGTGGCCGGTCTTCTCCCACAGCGTCTTGTCGAGCAGCTGTGGGCCTTTCACCTCCTGGTAGCCGTTGTCGCGGTACACGCGGCGCATGTACTGCTCCACCTCCTGCCACAGCGTCCAGCCCTTGGGGTGCCAGAACACGGTGCCGGGCGAGTGCTCGTCGATGTGGAACAGGTCGAGTTCCTTGCCCAGCTTGCGGTGGTCACGCTTCTCGGCCTCTTCCAGCATCGTCAGATACTGCTTCAGGTCTTCCTTGCTGGCCCAGGCCGTGCCGTAGATGCGTTGCAGCATCTCGTTGCGGTGATCGCCACGCCAGTAGGCGCCGGCCACCTTCATCAGCTTGAAGTGCTTGAGCTTGCCGGTGCTGGGCACATGGGGGCCGCGGCACAGATCCTCGAAGGCGCCCTCGCGGTACAGCGACACGTCTTCGTTGGTGGGAATGCTGGCGATCAGCTCGGCCTTGTAGGCCTCGCCCATGCCCTTGAAGTATTCGACCGCGGCGTCGCGCGGCAGCACACGGCGCACCACGGGCTCGTCCTTGGCGGCCAGCTCCGTCATCTTCTGCTCGATGGCAACCAGATCCTCGGGCGTGAAAGGACGCTTGTAGCTGAAGTCGTAATAAAAGCCGTTCTCGATCACCGGGCCGATGGTGACCTGGGCGTCCGGGAACAGTTCTTTCACCGCATAGGCCAGCAGGTGAGCCGTGGAGTGGCGAATCATCTCCAGACCGTCTGGGTCCTTGGCTGTGATGATGGACAGCGGGGTGTCGGCGGTGATGGTGTAGCTGGTATCCACCAGCCGATTGCCCAGCTTGCCGCCCAGCGCGGCCTTGGCCAGGCCCGAGCCGATGGACTGCGCCACTTCGGCCACCGTCACCGGGCCATCGAACTGGCGCTGCGAGCCATCGGGAAGCGTGATCTGAACCATGAAATACCTTTGAATGCTTGAAAACCTGGGAAACCGTGGGTGCCGCTGGCAAGAAAAAAGCGCGGTCTGAAAAGCCGCGCCTTGGAATCTTTCTTGTGTACCGCGCACCTGACTGAGTGCGCCTGAACCCCGACCCGCGAACGGCCTAGACCTTGCTCCTTGCCAACGTAGTTCGCGGTGTCATAACCGGGGTGCCTTTCTCGCTCTTGTCTAGCAGTGTGGAGTGGTAGTGCGGCGGCGCGCCGCGCAATCAACACGACATTTTACCCTTTTTGGGGCAGTGACCCTAGAAACGGTAGTTGACCGCTCGCCATCCTTGGACAACTGGCATGAGCACTGACTTTGACAACTTCGATCACATTCACCTGTTAGGTGAGCGCGCTATGCACCTGATCGCACCGCCTGGCCGCGCCAGGCGGCGTTTCTATTGAGAGTTTCGTAATTCAGGACAAGCATACGTAATGCCTTCACCTCATCCCGTCATTGCGGCGAAGGCCGCAATCCACGCGGTGTCTGCGGGTCAACACCGTGTCAAGGTGACGCTCCATGGATTGCGGCCTTCGCCGCAATGACGAGGGGATGTGAGGGGGTTTTTCTGATGGCCCGCGCTGTCGTGATTTTTGAAAATATCAATAGGGTGACACAGGGTTCTTGACGATTCCCGTGAACCAGAAACACACCCATGCCGGGTACTCCATAAAAAAAGCCGCGACGAAGCGCGGCTTGAAAGTCTCCTCGACGACCGGCGGGGGAGCCGGTCAACCTTCTTGGTGAATCAATGGAACTGCTCTTCCTCGGTCGAGCCAGTCAGCGCCTTCACGCTGGAGCTGCCGCCCTGGATGACGGTGGTCACGTCGTCGAAGTAACCGGCGCCCACTTCCTGCTGGTGCGACACGAAGGTGTAGCCCTGCTCGCGTGCGGCGAATTCCGGCTCCTGGATCATCTCGACGTAGTGGCGCATGCCCTCGCCGCGCGCGTAGGCGTGGGCGAACTTGAAGGTGTTGTACCAGTTGCTGTGGATACCGGCCAGCGTGATGAACTGGTACTTGTAGCCCAGCGCGGACAGCTCGTCCTGGAACTTGGCGATGGTGGCGTCGTCCAGGTTCTTCTTCCAGTTGAAGGAGGGCGAGCAGTTGTACGACAGCAGCTTGCCCGGGTGCTTGGACAGCACGGCTTGGGCGAACTCGCGGGCGAAGCCCAGATCGGGCGTGCCGGTCTCGCACCACACCAGGTCGGCGTAGGGGGCGTAGGCCACGCCGCGGCTGATGGCCTGCTCCAGGCCATTCTTCACGCGGTAGAAGCCCTCTTGCGTGCGCTCGCCGGTCAGGAACGGCTTGTCGTTGGCGTCGTGGTCGCTGGTGATCAGGTTGGCGGCTTCGGCGTCGGTACGGGCCAGCACGATGGTGGGCACGCCCATCACGTCGGCGGCGAAGCGCGCGGCGATCAGCTTCTCGCAAGCCTCTTGCGTGGGCACCAGCACCTTGCCCCCCATGTGGCCGCACTTCTTCACGGCGGCCAGCTGGTCTTCGAAATGCACGCCGGAGGCACCGGCGGCAATCATGTTCTTCATCAGCTCGAAGGCGTTCAGCACGCCGCCGAAGCCGGCTTCTGCGTCGGCCACGATGGGCAGGAAGTAGTCGATGAAGTCCTTATCGCCAGGGCCGATGCCGCGGCCCCACTGGATTTCGTCAGCGCGCTTGAAGGTGTTGTTGATGCGGCGCACCATGGTCGGCACCGAGTCGTAGGCGTACAGCGACTGGTCGGGGTACATGGTCTCGGAGGTGTTGCCGTCGGCGGCCACCTGCCAGCCCGACAGGTACACGGCCTCCAGGCCTGCCTTGGCCTGCTGCATGGCCTGGCCCGCGGTGATGGCGCCGAAAGCGTTGACGTAGCCCTTCTTGGACTCGCCATTGATCAGACGCCAGAGCTTCTCGGCGCCGCGCTTGGCCAGGGTGTGCTCTACGGCCAAGCTGCCGCGCAGGCGCACCACGTCGGCGGCGCTGTAGCCGCGCTTGATGCCCTTCCAGCGGGGGTTGGTGGCCCAGTCTTTTTCCAGGGCGGCGATCTGCTGTTCGCGGCTGAGTTGCTCGTTGGTGTTCGGCATGAAAAGCTCCAGTTACTGAAAAGGTTGAGGTGAACTCTGTCGGTCGTGGCGAAAGCCCAAGGTCATCGCCCGAGCGGTGACGCAATCATAACTCTTGTATAAGACCATTGACCATTCTTATGTCTTATAGAAGACAAATTTTTATTCATTTAAAATCAATGACTTGCAAAGTCAATCCCACAATACGGTAAACAATCTTTCATATCGAGAAAAATTGCGGCATTGCAGCATTTGAAATACCACAATGCGAACATAACTTTTCTCTATGTGGAATGAAGTGGCTTGTTGGATCGCCCACAACCCCGGAGCACGAGCCGGGCGGAAAGCGAAGTCCTCACCAGAAATTGCTCACTGCGCGCGGAAGATGAAATACACCGCACCCACCATGCACAGCGCGGCCCACAGATAGTCCAGCTTCAGCGGCTCCTTCAGGTAGATCAGCGCGAACGGCACGAACACCGTGAGCGTGATCACCTCCTGCATGATCTTGAGCTGCCCCACGCTGAACTGT
Organism: Pseudomonadota bacterium; assembly: GCA_030538085.1. Taxonomy (GTDB): domain Bacteria; phylum Pseudomonadota; class Gammaproteobacteria; order Burkholderiales; family Burkholderiaceae_C; genus Ottowia. The sequence continues at coordinate 29,647 of JAUNUR010000008.1, forward strand.
TGGTGGCCGATGCGGTTGGCTGGCACCTGTAACAGGTATTCAAACAGAGCGATGCCCCAGCTGATGAGCGCCGCCACGTACCACGGCGCGGTGGACAGGTTCTTCAGGTGCCCATACCAGGCGAAGGTCATGAACACGTTGCTGAGCGTGAGCAGCAGCACGGTCTGCAGCGGGATAGGGAGCGATTGCAGGGCTTGCATGGTGACCTGGGACACTACGTTATGGGTAGCTGCTTGCGCTTGTTAGAAGCCGCTTGCAGCGCGATTGGATGCTGAAAAGGCGGGCGGCTCAGCGCATGCGCTCGATGCGCTGCCCAGCCACGGCCGCCAGGGCTTCAGGCGCCACCAGTGAGGCATCGATCTCGGCCAGTGGCAGCAGCACGAACGCGCGTGCGCCCATGCGCGGATGCGGCACCGTGAGGCGCGGGCTGTCGATGCGTGCGTCGCCGTACAGCAGCAGATCGAGGTCGAGCGTGCGCGGCGCGTGGTAGTACGGGCGCTCACGGCCTGCGGCTTGCTCCAGTTTTTGAAGCCTCTCCAGCAAGCGGGGCGCCGTCAGGCCCGTGGCAAGCCGCACCACGGCGTTCAGGTAATCCGGCCCGCCGGCATCGACGGGCGCGCTGCGGTACAGGCTGGAGCGCGCCGTCACGCGTGTGCCGGGCAGCTCGTCCAGGGCCTCCATCGCAGCGTTCAAGGCCGCCCGCGCGTCACCCAGGTTGGCGCCCAGCGCCACGTAGGCGACCACCGGTTCGCGGGCGGCAGGCATGGCGCTGGCGTTTATTCGTCGGCGCTCGGCGCGGGTGCGGACGACGCCCCACCGCCATTGCCACTGCCCGAACCTGAACCTGGCTTGCGCCGCCGCCGCCGGCGCTTCTTCGCGGGGGTGGGGCTGCCCTCCTCGCCCCCCGCATCATCAGCCGCCGCATCGGCCACACGTTCGGCCGCGCCTTCCACCGAGCCCTTGGGCACGCGGTGCACGCGCGGCTGCTGCTTCTTGGCGCGCTGCTGCTCGGCGCGCAGCTCGCGCACCAGGCTTTCGCGCTCGCCGTCGTCGGCCAGGCTGAAGGCCTGCCACCAGTCGGCCAGCACCTCGTCAATCTCGCCCACGTCGGCGCGCAGGCGCAGGAAGTCGAAGCCGGCGCGAAAGCGCGGTTGCTCGGCCATGCTGAAGGGCGTGTTGCCGCTGCGCTTTTCAAAGCGCGGCTGCATCATCCAGATCTCGCGCATGTCGGCGCCCAGCTTGCCGCGGCCCGACACGTCGCCCACGCGGGCGTTGAAGACTTCGTCGATGGCGTCCTGCAGGGCCGGGAACGGGTGCTCGCCTTTGTCCAGCCGCGCGTTCCAGCCGTCGCGCACGTCCTGCCACAGCACGCTGGCCAGCAAGAACGACGGCGCCACCGGCTTGCCCTCGGCCACGCGGCGGTCGGTGTCGAGCAGCGCGGCCTTCACAAAGGCCTGGTCGGCGCGCTCCACCACCAGGTCGAGCAGCGGGTAGATGCCCTTGGCCAGGCCCAGCGCGCGCAGCTGGTCGACGCTGGCCACGGCGTGGCCGGTCTGCAGCAGCTTGATCATCTCGTCGAACAGGCGGCTTTGCGGAATGTCGGCCAGCAGCGCCCTGGCCTCGACCAGCGGCCTAGCGGTCTTGGGCTCCAGCTTGAAGCCCAGCGCCGCCAGCTTGGCGCCGAAGCGCACGGCGCGGATGATGCGCACCGGGTCTTCGCGGTAGCGCGTGGCGGCGTCGCCGATCATGCGCAGGCGCTTTTTGTGCGCGTCCTGCAGGCCGTTGTGGTAGTCGACCACGACGCGCGTTTCCGGGTCGTAATACATGGCGTTGACGCTGAAGTCGCGCCGCGCGGCGTCCTCCTCCTGGGAGCCCCACACGTTGTCGCGCAGCACGCGGCCCGAGGCGTCCACGGCGTGCTTCATGCCCGCCAGCTGGCCCTTGGCCGTGCGCTCGTTGCCGAACACGGCCTCGGCGGTGGCGTTGTCCATATAGGCGCGGAAGGTGGAGACCTCGATCACCTCGTGCTCGCGCCCGCGCCCGAACACCACGTGCACGATGCGAAAGCGCCGCCCGATGATGAAGGCGCGGCGAAACAGCCCCTTGACCTGCTCGGGCGTGGCGTTGGTAGCGACGTCGAAGTCCTTGGGCTTCAAGCCCAGCAGCAGGTCGCGCACGGCGCCGCCGACGATGTAGGCCTCGTAGCCCGCTTCTTGCAGCGTGCGCACCACGTTGGCGGCGCGCTCGTCCACCAGCGCGGGGTTGATGCCGTGGCCGTCGGGGCCGATCTCGGCCCGCTTGCCGAAGCGCTTGCGCCCGTTGTTGCCGCTGCCGGTGGCCTTGTCGAGCAGCTTGCCGATGAATTGCTTGATCATTGTTTTTCTTCTTCGCTGAACAAATCGAGGATGCGCCAGCCGCGCTGGGTGGCGACAGCGCGCAGCGTGTCGTCCGGGTTGGTGGCCACGGGAATGTGCGCCTTTTCCAGCAGCGGCAGGTCGTTGCGCGAGTCGGAATAGAAGGTGATCTCAACGTCGCCGAAGCTGCGCCCGCGCCCCGCCAGCCACTCGGCCACGCGCGTCACCTTGCCTTCGCGGAAGGATGGCGTGCCCGCGATCTCGCCCGTGTACCAGCCACCGGGGCCGCGCGCCAGGTTGACGGCGATCAGCTCGTCGATGCCGAAGCTGTGCGCGATCGGTCGCGTGACGAACTCGTTGGTGGCGGTGACGATGATCAACTGATCGCCCGCCTGGCGGTGCCGCTCGACCAGCGCGCGCGCCTGGGGCCGGATGGCCGGCGCGATCACCTCGCGCATGAAGCGCGCATGGGCCTGCGCCGATGCGCCCGCGCCCTGGCGGCGCACCGGCTCGGTGGTGAAGCGGATGTATTCGTGGATGTCCAGCGTGCCGGCCTTGTACTGCTCGTAGAAGGCGTCGTTGCGGCGCTTGAACTCGCCCGCGTCGGCCCAGCCGATGCGGGTGGCGAACTCGCCCCAGGCGTGATCCGAGTCGATGGGGATCAGCGTGTGATCGAGATCGAAGAGGGCCAGTTTCATCATCAAATCGGGCTTTGACGCCCGTGTATATTGCGCAAACAGCTACTCATTATGTAGCATCGACTTGATCAGCGGAATCGTGATCGCGCGCTGCGTCTGCAGCGCGTAGCGGTCCAGATGGTCCAGCAGGTCCATCAGGCTGCCCAGATCGCGCGAGAAGCGCCCCAGCACGAAGTTCATCACCTCGTCCGACAGGAACACGCCGCGCGCGTCGGCGGCGCGGCGCAGCACGGCGCGCATCTCGGATTCGGGCAGCACCTGCAACTCGAACACATGGCCCCAGCCCAGCCGCGTGCGCAAATCCTCGCGCAGCGGCAGGTCGGCCGGGGGCAGTTCGCCCGCCGCCAGCACGGCGCGCGGCCGGCCGCTGGCGGGCGCCACGGCGTTGACGAACCAGTTGAACGCGGTGTGCTGCAGCTCGGCGCTGTACAGGTGCACGTCGTCCAGCAGCACGGCGTCCCACTGCTCGTTGAAGGCACCGCGCGGGGGCGCATCGGCATCCAGCCAGCCCACCGTGGCACCCTGCATCAGCAAGGCCTGGCGCGAGGCACGCAGCAGATGCGTTTTGCCGGCGCCCGGCGGACCCCACAGGTAGGTCGGCACCGGCGAGCGGGTGGCGCTTTCGCTCCACAGCCGCAGGTGCTGCACGGCCTGCGCGTTGCGGCCAGCCAGAAAGCCGTCCAGCGTGGGCTCGGGCATCAGGCCGATATCCAGGGCGATTTGTTTCACACCGGCCCTTGCACACACACCGCGCCGGGGGCCAGCACCCATCCGGCCACAAGGCCGGGCGCGGGAGCCGCGCGACGCGATGGAAAAGGGAGAAACAAGGGGAGTGCTGCGCCTAGAATCAAGGACTCCATTTTAAGCCGGTGCCCCATGGCGCCGCCGCCAGCCCTCTTCCTGCAGCGCCCCATGAGTTCTTCTTCCACACCCGCCACCCCCCTCAGCTACAAGGACGCCGGCGTCGACATTGATGCGGGCGATGCGCTGGTCGAGCGCATCAAGCCGCTGGCCAAGCGCACGCTGCGCGAAGGCGTGCTGTCGGGCCTGGGCGGCTTCGGCGCCCTGTTCGAGATTCCCAAGAAGTACCAGGAGCCGGTGCTGGTGAGCGGCACCGACGGCGTGGGCACCAAGCTGCGCCTGGCCTTTGAATGGGGTGTGCACGATACCGTGGGCATCGACCTGGTGGCCATGAGCGTGAACGACGTGCTGGTGCAAGGCGCCGAGCCGCTGTTCTTCCTCGACTACTTCGCCTGCGGCAAGCTTGACGTGGACACCGCCGCCGCCGTGGTGGGCGGCATCGCCCAAGGCTGCGAGCAGGCTGGCTGCGCCCTGATCGGCGGCGAGACGGCCGAGATGCCCGGCATGTACCCGCCGGGCGAGTACGACCTGGCGGGCTTTTGCGTTGGCGCGGTCGAAAAATCAAAGATCCTCACCGGCCAGGGCGTGGCCGAGGGCGACGTGGTGCTGGGCCTGGGCTCCAGCGGCGTGCACAGCAACGGCTTCAGCCTGGTGCGCAAGTGCATCGAGCGCGCGACCGAGGGTGGCGCCAGCCTGCCCGCCACGCTGGACGGCCAGCCCTTCCGCCAGGCCGTGATGGCGCCCACGCGCATCTACGTCAAGAACGTGCTGGCCGCTTTGCAGCAGCACCCGATCAAGGCCCTGGCCCACATCACCGGCGGCGGCCTGTTGGAGAACATCCCGCGCGTGCTGCCCGACGGCCTGGCCGCGCACCTGAGCAAGGGCAGCTGGCCGCAGAGCGAGCTGTTCGCCTGGCTGCAGCAGACGGCCTCTATCTCCGACAACGAGATGAACCGCACCTTCAACAACGGCATCGGCATGGTGCTGGTGATCGCCGCTGACCAGGCCGACGCCTGCGCTGCCACGCTGCGCGCCGCGGGCGAGCAGGTGCATGAGATCGGCCGCATCGGCCCGCGCGGCAGCGGCCCCGCCGTGACCGTGGCCTGAACCGTGGCCTGAAGTCCCGCCTCTTTTTCCAACTCCCGTGCCCACCAGCCGAATCGATCCCCGCGCCAACACCCGCGAGGCCATCGCGGCGGTGGCCAGCCACGTGCTGATGGTGGCGGCCCTGGCGCTGATCATGTGGGAGCGGCTTCTGCCCGGCCTGCTGTGCGTGTGTCTGGGCTTTCTGGCCACGCGCTGGCTCAGCCCCAGACTGGGCATGCTCACCCGCTCGGGCGACGGCCAGGCGCCGCAGCTGTCGGCAACACTGGTGGCGCTGGTGCCTATCGTGCTGATCGCGGTGATGGTGCCGCGCGCGCGCGGCGTGGTGCTGGACGCGCCCGAGCAGTACCGCGACCTGCTGGCATTTCTGGCCCGCACGGTGATGGAGCTGCGCGACAAGCTGCCGCCCGATCTGGCCGCCATGCTGCCGCACGGTGCCGGTGACGTGCAGCGCGCCATCGCCACCTACCTGGCCAGCAAGGCGGGCGCGCTGGCCACCACCGGGCGCGCCTGGCTGTCGAGCCTGCTGTTTGCCTTCGTGGGCCTGCTGGTGGGCGCGCTGGCGGCGGCGCGGCCTTCGGTGATCCTGCTCAAGCCGCTGGCGGCGCAGTTGCACCTGCGCATCACGCGCTTTGGCGAAACCTTTCGCCAGATCGTGGTGGCGCAGTTCTTCATCGCGCTGTTCAACACCCTGCTGACGGCCCTTTTCCTGCTCGCCATCCTGCCGATGTGGGGCATCCGGCTGCCCTATACGTGGGCGCTGATCCTGCTGACTTTCGTGGCCGGTCTGGTGCCCATCGTCGGCAACCTGATCTGCAATGGCGTGCTCACGCTGGTGGGTCTGTCGGTGTCGCCCTGGGTGGCGCTGGCCTGCCTGGCCTTCCTGATCGCCATCCACAAGGCCGAGTATTTCATCAACGCCAAGGTCATCGGCCACCGCACGCACATGGGCGTATGGGAGTTGCTGTCGGTGATGTTCGTGATGGAAGCCGTCTTCGGCCCCGCCGGACTGGTGGCGGCGCCGCTGTTCTATGCCTACGCGAAGAAGGAGCTGGAGGCGGCGGGCTGGGTGTAATCAAAAAGCCGGAAGCCGCTCAGTCCCCTCCTTGCTCGTGGCCGACGGCGCTTGGCTTATCCCCGCCTCACCGCCAGATTGATCCATCACATGCGCTGATTGCTTTTCCCGCCATTGCGGCGAAAGCCGCAATGACGGGGGGAATGTGAGGGGTTTTTTTGATGGCCCGCGCTGTCGTGATTTCTGAAAACATCAATAGGTTGAAAGCAGGCTCTCAGCGCGCGCCCAGCTCCGCCAGACGATGCGCCATCGCCTCGCGGTCGCTGGTATCGCCCGCCTCCCGCAGGTACAACGCCAGGTCGGCTCGGGCCCGCGTCACGTCCCCAAGCTCGGCCAGCGCCAGGCCGCGGTCGCGGTATTCGGTCCACGCATCGGGCAACAGGATCACCAGCCGATCCTGCACGGCGACGAAGCGCGGCCAGTCCTCCTGCGTGCGGTGAATGTCCTGCAGGTTGCGCAGCATGCGCGCCAGTATCTGCCGTGGCGAGGCCGGGCGCAGGTACATGGTCAACGGCAGGCCGACCCCCTCGACGGATGGCGGCTCCTGATACAGCGTCTCCAGGCGCTCACGCAAATCGCCGTGCTTCAGTGACTGGCCGGTGAACGGGTCGATCACCACCCGCCCCCCGGCCAGCGTGGCCTGCACCAGAAAGTGGCCCGGAAAGCCGACCCCCTCCGCCTGCAAACCGGCCGTCTGCGCCAACTCCAGCCACAGCACGGCCAGCGAGATCGGGATGCCGCGCCGCATATGCAGCACCCGGTGCAAATAACTGTTGTCGGGGTTGTAATAGTCGTTGACGTTGCCGGCGAACCCCAGATCGGCGAAGAAAAACTGGTTGAGCATACGCAGCCGCTCCCGCGCATCGTCATCGCGTGGCAGCCAGCGCCGCAGGCGCGCCACCAGGTGATCGACCTCGTTCAGCACCTGCTGCACATCCAGCTCGGGGTATTCGTCCTGCGCCAGGCTGATGGCGGCCTCCAGCAGCGGCAGGTGTTCGTCGCTGCGCACCAGCGTGCTGAAATACTGCAAGGCCGACGGGGCTGAAAAGTCCAGCTTCATGAGCGCGGTTTTATGTCGATGCACCCGGGCCGTCAATCAGGGCGGCCCAGGACGGTGAACAGGCGCTTATCGGCGCAGCAATTGCCGCAGCTTCACGCCCGACAGCATCAGGGCGGCAAAGTAAAGCACCGCCGCCGCCGCCACCATGGCGGCCAGCAGGCCCGCGCGCGGCCAGGCACTGGTGCCCAGCCAGTCGAACGCGCGCGAAGCCCAGGCCAGAAACGCCGCCATCAGCAGCGTGGCGCCCACGACCTGCGCGCCAAACCGGCCCCAGCCGGGCTGCGGCCGGTAGCTGCCACGGCGGATCAGCCCCGTCAGCAGCCACACCGCGTTGATCATGGCCCCCAGCGCGATCGACAGCGTGAGCGCCGCGTGCTGCAGCACGGGCACCAGGATCAGGTTGAAGCACTGGGTGATGACCAGCACCGCGATGGCGATCTTCACCGGCGTGCGAATGTCCAGGCTGGCGTAGTAGCCCGGCGCCAGTACCTTCACCGCCACCAGCCCCAGCAGGCCCACGCCATAGCCCATCAGCGCCAGCGCCACGCGCTGCACGTCGCCGGCGTCGAAGCGGCCATGGTGAAACAGCGTGGCGATCAGCGGCGTGGCGAACACCAGCAGCGCCGCCGCGCACGGCAGCGCCAGCAGCAGCACCAGGCGCAGGCCCCAGTCCAGCATTTGCGAGTAGCGCGCGGCGTCCTCGGCTGCGCGGGCGGCGGCCAACTGCGGCGTCAACACCACGCCCAGCGCCACGCCCAGCAGCGCGGTGGGAAACTCCATCAGCCGGTCGGCATACCAGACCCAGGTCACGCTGCCCGCCGCCAGGTGCGAGGCGATCTGCGTGTTGATCAGCAGCGACAGCTGCGCCACGCCCACGCCCAGCAGCGCGGGCAACATCAGCGTCAGCACCTGGCGCACACCGGCATCGGCAACGGCGGCGCGCAGCCGCCCCCACGTGAGGCCAATGCGTGGCAGCAGGCCGCGCTTGTACAGCGCCGGGATCTGCACGCCCAGTTGCAAAATGCCACCCAGCATTACCCCCGCGGCCATGGCATAGATTGGCTCGACACCCAGGCGCGCGAACCACGGCGCGCCCAGCCAGGCGGCGGCGATCATCGACAGGTTCAGCAGCACGGGCGTGGCCGCGGGCACGGCGAAGTGCTTCCACGTATTCAAAATGCCAGCCGAGAACGCCACCAGCGACATGCAGCCGATGTAGGGGAACATCCAGCGCGTCATCAGCACGGCGGCGTCGAAGCTCCCGGTGTCCAGCCCGCTGGCCAGCGCCCACACCAGCAGCGGCGCGGCCACCACGCCCACCACGCAGGTCAGCACCAGCACCCAGGCCAGCGCGGTGGCCACGGCGTCGATCAGCAGCCTGGTGGCGGCCTCGCCCCGCGCCTCTTTCGAGCGCGCCAGCACCGGCACGAAAGCCTGGCTGAACGCGCCTTCCGCGAACAGCCGCCGCAACAGGTTGGGAATGCGGAATGCCACGTTGAAGGCGTCGGTCAGCCCGCTGACGCCGAAGGCCGAGGCCATCAGCAAGTCGCGCACCAGCCCGGTGATGCGCGAGACCAGGGTCAGCAGGGAAACGGTGGAGGCGGCTTTGAAAAGACTCACGAGTGGCTCACGAATGCGGCCGCCAGTGTAGTCGCCGCCGCACCCTGCCCCGCGCCCAGTGGCGTAAAGCGCCATCAAAGAGTAGAATGCTGGGTTTTGCCGACAACATCCTCAAACCTTAAAGGAATACTTCAATGGCCGCTGGAAAGCCGAAGAAAAAGAACCCCCGCCTGGCATCGGGCCGCAAACGCACCCGCCAGAACATCAAGCTGAACGCCGCGAACACTTCGCTGCGCTCGAAATACCGCACCTCGGTGAAGAACGTCGAGAAGGCCGTGCTGGCCGGCGACCTCGACAAAGCCAAGAGTGCCTTCGCGCTGATGCAGTCGGTGGTCGACAGCGTCGCCGACAAGGGCATCTTCCACAAGAACAAGGCAGCTCGCGACAAGAGCCGCCTGTCGGCCAAGGTCAAGGGCCTGGCCACGCAAGCCGCCGCCTGACGGTCAAATTCAGGTCAGCCCGGCGGGGCATGCCCATCAGGCAACACCCCGCCGCCGTTTGATTCGGGTGCGCTGTCGGCAAAAAAGCAAAAAAACCGCCTTCGGGCGGTTTTTTCATGGGCGACTTCGGCTGCTTTAACATCCGATACCGTTTTGCGCTCAAGACGATGACCAATGACCGCGGCTGGCGCCGCATGACAAATGACGAATGAGCCATTTGTCATTGAAGTGCAGCGAAGCCATTTGTCATGTACCGAAGGAGATGGAAATGCCGTGGTTTTTCGTATTCTTGCTGGCACTGGCCGCTGGCTGCGCCCAGACCACCGGCCAGCCCTCGGCGGCTGACGCAGCAACGGCGGCGCCCAAAGCCCAGGCCAGCGCCGTGCAGCCAGCCACCACGGCCCGCCCATCCAGCAGCGTGCCAGCTTATGGATCACCACTGCTGACGGCAGCCTTCAGCAACAACGTAGCGGTGCTGCGTGATCTCCTGTCCCGCGCGGGAGCATCGCAACCAGCCGACGCCCTGAACCGCTCGGCCCTGCACGCGGCGGCCAGCGGCGGCGCGCTGGAAGCGGCACGGCTGCTGCTGGAACACGGCATGCCGGTCGACGCCAAGGACTCCTCGGGCGCCACGCCCTTGATGTATGCCATCAACCAGAAGCGGCCCGCGCTGGCCGAGTTGCTGCTTCAAAAAGGCGCCGACCCCAATGCCATGACCAGCGACGGCCACCAGGTCACCCCGCTGACATTTGCCTTGAATCTGCGCGATTACGCCAGCATGCACAAGCTGCTGGCCGCTGGCGCGCGTCCCGAAGCGGCCGAAAAGCCGTCCTTCCTGGTGACATTGACCGACTGGAAAACCGCCCTCGGCGTGGCCAGTCTGTACAAGCGGAAGCTGGATCTGTCCGAATCCGAGGAACTGGCGCTGCTGACCACGTTGTCACGGCGTGCTGATTGGCCGCAACTGCTCAAGGCGCGCGGCACGCACCAGGAAACGTCGCTCATGGTCGCCGCCGAAGGCGCGCCCGCGTCGATCGTCAAGTTCCTGCTTGATCACGGCGCCGACACCGCCGCGCGCGACAGCCAGCAACTGATCGCCTCGGACTGGGCCTTGATGGCCAACCGCTCCGACGTGTATTGCCTGATCAAGAGCCGGCAAGACCCGCAAACCCAAAGTGGCCTGACCAGCGGTGGCCACCCACTGCCGGCCAAGGACTTCCCGCGCTGCCCCGGAAAACAGGGCTGATGTTTCGCTCGGCCACCGGGGCGCCTGCCTTGGGTGGCTATTGATTGGCGACTATTGATTGGCGGCTATTTGGCTGGCGCCTCGGGCAGCACACAGGCCTCGATGACCTGCAGCTCGTTGTCCTTGGCGAAGTCCATCACGAAATCCCAGGCCATGGGCTCGTGCACCCGCAGCGCACGGCTCACCACCACGCACTTGGCGCCTTCCAGCGTGGTCGGCACGCACCAGGGCGAATAGGCGATGTGCGCCCCCTGCCGCGCCGCGCCACCGGGGCGGAACTGGGCCATCACGCCGGCCAGGCGCTCGGCCCAGTCGCTGGGGCGAAAAACACGCCCGTCGCGCGTGATGCCGCGGATAAAGACCTGATCGCTGAAAGATGTGGACGCCATGTGGTGATCGCGCAAGCGGCAACCATACACGCTTGTGGCGTGCTGCGCTGCCGCAAAATTATATCTTATATAAGACTTGAGCCCAACAACGGGCGCATTGCCGTGATGCGAAATCGGCAATGAATCCGCCAGGCCAAACCCCTAGAATGCCATGCCAACGGGCCGCGTGGGCCCGATTCTTTTTTTCTTTTCCTGACACAAGGAGCCCTGCCGTGACCGCACCCATCGAAGCCGCCTCGCCGCACACGATGAACACCTACGCCCGCCTGCCCATCGCCCTGGAGCGCGGCCAGGGCTGCCGCGTGTGGGACGTCAACGGCAAGAGCTACCTGGACGGCCTGGGCGGCATCGCCGTGAACACGCTGGGCCACAACCACCCCAAGCTCGTGCCGGCGCTGCAGGAGCAGGTGGCCAAGATCATCCACAGCTGCAACTACTACCACGTGCCGGGCGCCGAGGTGCTGGCCAAGAAGCTGACCGAGCTGGCCGGCATGACCAACGTGTTCTTCTGCTGCACCGGGCTGGAAGCCAACGAAGCGGCGCTGAAGCTGGCGCGCAAGTTCGGCCACGACAAGGGCATCGACAAGCCGCAGATCGTGGTTTACGAGAAAGCCTTCCACGGCCGCAGCATCGCCACGCTCAGCGCCACCGGCAACCCGAAGGTGCAAAAAGGCTTCGAGCCGCTGGTCGAAGGCTTCATCCGCGTGCCGCTCAACGACATCGCGGCGCTCAAGAAAGCCACCGAGGGCAACCCCAACGTGGTGGCCGTGTTCTTCGAAACCATCCAGGGCGAAGGCGGCGTGAACCCGATGCGCGCGGACTACCTGAAACAGGTGCGCGAGCTGTGCGACCAGAAGGACTGGCTGCTGATGATCGACGAAGTGCAGTGCGGCATGGGCCGCACCGGCAAGTGGTTCGCGCACCAGTGGGCCGGCATAGTGCCCGACGTGATGCCGCTGGCCAAGGGCCTGGGCTCGGGCGTGCCCATCGGCGCGGTGGTGGCCGGCCCCAAGGCGGCCCACATCTTCCAGCCCGGCAACCACGGCACCACCTTCGGCGGCAACCCGCTGGCCATGCGCGCGGGCGTCGAAACGATCCGCATCATGGAAGAAGACGGCCTGCTGGACAACGCAGCCCAGGTGGGCGCGCACCTGAAAGGCGCGCTGGAGAAGGCGCTGGCCGGCAACCCCGGCGTGAAGGAGATTCGCGGCCAGGGCCTGATGCTGGGCATCGACCTCGCCAAACCCTGCGGCGCACTGACCCAGCGCGCCGCCGACGCGGGCCTCTTGATCAGCGTGACCGCCGACAGCGTGATCCGTCTGGTGCCACCGCTGATCCTGACCGAGGCCGAAGCCGACGAGATGGTGGGCATCCTGGTGCCATTGATCGAGGCGTTTTTGAAAGAGTGAACCGCCCATGAGCACACCGATCAAGCATTACCTGCAGTTCGCCGACTTCACGGCGGATGAATACGCCTACCTGTTCGAGCGCGCGGCCCTCATCAAACGCAAGTTCAAGGCTTACGAAAAGCACCACACGCTCGGCGACCGCACGCTGGCGATGGTGTTCGAAAAGGCCAGCACGCGCACCCGCGTCAGCTTCGAGGCCGGTATGTACCAACTGGGCGGCAGCGTGGTCAACCTGACCAGCGGTGATAGCCAGTTGGGCCGCAGCGAACCAATCGAGGACACGGCGCGGGTGATCAGCCGCATGGTCGACATTGTGATGATCCGCACCTTCGAGCAGGCGCGCATCGACCAGTTCGCCGCCTACTCGCGCGTGCCGGTCATCAACGGGCTGACCAACGAATACCACCCGTGCCAGATCATGGCCGACATCTTCACGTACATCGAGCACCGTGGCCCGATCCAGGGCAAGACCGTGGCCTGGATCGGCGACGGCAACAACATGGCCAACACCTGGGCGCAGGCCGCCGCCCTGCTCGGCTTCACCCTGCGCGTGTCCACGCCGCGCGGCTACGAGGTCGACACGCAACTGGCCGCGCTGGACGGCACGCCGCAAACCAAGGGCTGGCAGAGTTTTGCCGATCCGCTGAAGGCCTGCGAGGGCGCCGACCTGGTCACCACCGACGTGTGGACCAGCATGGGCTACGAGGCCGAAAACGAAGCCCGCAAGCGCGCCTTCGCCGACTGGTGCGTCGACGCCGAGATGATGGCCGCCGCCAGGCCCGATGCGCTGTTCATGCACTGCCTGCCCGCGCACCGTGGCGAGGAAGTGACGGCCGAGGTCATCGACGGCCCGCAATCGGTGGTGTGGGACGAGGCAGAAAATCGAATGCACGTGCAAAAGGCACTCATGGAGTACCTTTTGCTCGGCCGACTCGCTTGAGCGAGGCGGCAGCGCGTCAGCGCTGGCAGACGATTTCGGCGCAGGCTCATGTGCGCATGGCGCACGTGAAACCGCCGCAGGCGGTGGGCAGAAGCCAAAATCGAATGCACGTGCAAAAGGCACTCATGGAGTACCTGCTGCTGGGCCGGCTTGCTTGAATGACCGCGGCCAGTGTGCTGTCCCGCAAATAATTTGCATATGAAATCGCGCCTTCGCTCGCATGGCGGCGTTGCAAATCCTCGCGATACCACCCGGTATCGCTGCGTTTTGCGCCTTGCCCTGCAAGCGAATGCATCGATTTCATTTCATGCAACTATTTGCGGGACAGCACACTAGCACCGCATGACAAATGACCAATGACAAATGCGTCATTGGTCATGGAGGCGCAGCGAAGTCATGAAGTCATGTCGTCATCGCATTTGTGCGAGCGGCTATTTTTTATAAGTGAATGTGTGTAACTTGATTGTCAAGACACCACCATTCGAGTAACGTTGTTTTTTATTCAACCAAAGGAGAAGCAGCCATGCAACGCTACGACAGCGACGTGGTCATCATCGGCGGCGGCCTGGCTGGCATCGTCTGCGCACTGCAGTTGCTGGACAGCAACAAGCGCGTACTGCTGCTGGACCGCGATGCCCCCGATCATTTCGGCGGGCTTGCCAAGGAGAGTTTTGGCGGCCTGCTGGTGGTGGACTCCCCACTGCAGCGCAGGCAAAGACTGCGAGATTCGCCCGAACTCGCGCTGAACGACTGGCTGGCCTTCGGCGGTTTCGAGCCGTCCAGCACGCAGCCGGGCCACCCGTATTACTGGCCGCGTCAATGGGCCGAGCATTACGTCAACGATTCGCTCGAACACATCTACCACTGGCTGACCGCGCGCGGTGTCGGCTTTCTGCCGCTGCCGCTGTGGGTCGAGCGCGGCATGGGGTCGGCGGCGACCGGGGCCGCGCGGGGCAACTCGGTGCCGCGCTGGCACGTGGTCTGGGGCACGGGGCACGGGCTGGTCGATGCCTTGCTGGCCCGCTTGCAGGCCCACGCGCGGCGCGACCGCCTGACCGTGCGTTTCGGCCACCGGGTTGACGGCCTGCTGCACACCGCTGGCGCCGTCACCGGCTGCCACGGCGCGACCGAGGGCTCCGACACCCAGGCGTTCGAAGCGCATGCGCCACAAGTAGTGATCGCCACGGGCGGCATCAACGGTGGCGACCTGGGGCTGGTGCGCCAGCACTGGCATGCCGACTGGGGCACCTCGCCAGCCAGCCTGTTGAATGGTTCGCACAAGTTCGCCGACGGCACCCTGCACCGCGCCGCCGAAGGCCTGGGCGCACAGTTGACGCATCTGCAAAACCAGTGGAACTACGCCGCCGGCATTGCCCACTGGCGGCCCCGCAAACCCCGCCACGGCCTGTCACTGGTGCCGCCAAGGTCGGCGCTGTGGCTGAACGCCCACGGCGAGCGCATCATGCCGCCGCTGGTCAGCGGCTTCGACACGCGCGACCTGGTCACGCAGGTGTGCGCTCAGCCCCATGGCTATTCATGGCAGTTGATGAACCGCAAGATCGCGCTGAAAGAGCTGGCGATCTCGGGCGCCGAATTCAACCCCGCCGTCCGCGACAAGCGCAAGCTGGGCTTCCTGCTCGACATCCTGCTCGGCAGCCGCGGGCTGCTGGACGAGGTGCTCGCGCACAGCACCGACGTTGTCGTCGCGCGCGATCTGAACGAGCTGGCCGAGCGCATGAACGCCTTGCAAGGCACGCCCGACGTGCGCGCCGACACCCTGCGCGACGTGGTGGCGCATTACGACGCCGAAGTCGCCAAGGGCGCCGCCAGCCAGGACCCGCAGCGCCAGCGCATCGCCCAGTTGCGGCAATGGAAAGGCGACCGCCTGCGCATCTGCAAGGCCGCGCGCATTCTCGACGATGGCTCGATGCCGCTGATCGCCATCCGCGAACACATCATCAGCCGCAAGAGCCTGGGCGGCATCCAGACCAACCTGGACAGCCAGGCGCTTGATGCCACCGGCCAGCCCATCGCCGGCCTGTACGCCATTGGCGAGGCCGCCGGCTTCGGCGGTGGCGGCATGAACGGCTTGCGCGGCCTGGAGGGCACTTTCCTCGGCGGCTGCATCTACTCGGCACAGCGCGCTGCGCGCTCGCTGTCCTGACCTCTTATGGAGTCACCATGAAACAAACCGCCGCCCAACTGGCCGTGCACGCGCTGGAGCAGCTTGGCATCACCCACACCTTCGGCATTCCCGGCGTGCACAACACCGAGCTGTACGACGAGGTGGCCAACTCCAGCCAGATCACGCCGTTGCTGGTCACGCACGAGGGCGGCGGCGCCTTCATGGCCGACGCCTTCAGCCGCATCCAATGGGGTGGCGCGGGTGCCGAAGGCGCGACGCGCGCCATTGGCACGCTGCTGATCGTGCCCGCCGCTGGCCTGACACACGCGGCCAGCGGCATCGGCGAGGCGTATCTGGGCGGCGTGCCCATGCTCATCATCACCGGCGGCATCCGCACCGATACGCCACAACGCTACAAACTGCACGAGGTCGACCAACTGGAGGTGGCCAAGGGCTTCACCAAGGCGGCCTTTCGCGTCGCGAGCCATGACGAAGTGGTGCCCACCATCTTCGAGGCCTACCGCATCGCGACCAGCGGCTTCCCAGGCCCGGTGCTGGTGGAGATTCCGGTGAACCTGCAACTGTTCTCGGTGCCGGTGAGCGCGCCTCCCGCATGGCAGGCACCCGCCCCCGCCACGGCACCCGACGCGGCGGCCATCACCCAGGCCGCCGAGTTGCTGGCGCAGGCCAGGCAGGCTGGCATCTTCGCCGGCTGGGGAGCGCGCCACGCGCAGGCCGAGCTCATTGAGCTGGCCGAACTGCTCAACGCGCCGGTCACCACCACGCTGCAAGGGCTGGCGGTGTTTCCCGCCGACCATCCGCTGCACGCAGGCTTCGGCTTCAGCCGTTCGGCGGTGCCGGCGGCGCGCAATGCCTTCAAGCGTTGCGACGCACTGCTGGCCGTGGGCACGCGCTTTTCAGAAATCCCCACCGGCAGCTTCGGCGCCGAGGTACCCGCCAACCTGGTGCACGTGGACATCGACGCCAGCGTGTTCAACGCCAACTACCCGGCGCGCGTGGCCATCGAGGGTGATGCGCAGGCCGTGCTGTCGACCTTGCTTTCCGAGTTGAAGCGCCTGACACCCACCGCGCCCACGCCGCAAACGCAGAACGCGCTCCAGCAGCAGATCGCGCGCGACAAGGCCGCCTATCTGAGCGAATGGCTGGCGCACGACAGCGGCGGCCGCGTCAACCCGGCCCACTTCTTCGCCGCCCTGCGCGAGCAGATGCCCGCGCAGAGCATCACGGTGCTGGACGACGGCAACCACACCTTTCTGACCGCCGAGCTGTACCCGCAGCCACATGGCAGCCAGCTCATCACGCCGACCGACTTCAACGCCATGGGCTATGCCGTGCCCGCCGGCATCGGCGCCAAGCTGGCCGCGCCCGACAAGGAGGTGGCGGTGATCGTGGGCGACGGCTGCTTCGCCATGACCTGCATGGAGATCATGACCGCCTCGGCCAACCAACTGGGCGTGGTGTTCTACGTGTTCAAGGACGGCCAGCTCTCGCAAATCGCGCAGGCACAGCAGCGGCCCTACCAGCGCCTGACCTGCACCGAGCTGGGCCACTCCATCGACCTGGCCGGCGTGGCGCAGGCCACCGGCGCGGCCTACGTCGCCCTGCCCGACAACGCCAGCGCCCCGGCGGCCATCGCCCAGGCGATAGAGCTGGCCGCACAGGGCCGGCCAGTGGTGGTGGACGTGGCTATCGACTACAGCAAAACCACCGCCTTCACGACCGGCACCACGCAAACCAATTTCGGCGGCTTTCCGCTGGGCCAGAAACTGCGCTTCATCAAGCGCATGGTGGGGCGGCGCTTTTTTTCCTGACTCAGCCTAGAAACGGCAGTTGGATGCGCCCGAGCGTGCCGCGCTGGGCGTGCTAGGCAAGACGCGAGGACGCGGCAGGTTTGTGCTATTGGCAAGGAATGAAACGCCACAGGGCGCCCGAGACCGGCGACAAGCGCGGCGCGAGGAGTTTGAGGACAGCCTCTCAGGCGCCAAGCATTGGCAGGCCGGCCCCGAACAGCTGGTTCTGCAACGAACCCAGCACGATGCCCACCACCTGCAGGCCGACGATCAGCAGCAGCGGCGACAAGTCCACCCCGCCCACCGGCCGGATCAGCCTGCGAACGGGCGCCAGCAGTGGCGCGCTCAGGCGGTCGAACATGTCGGACACCGGCGTGCGGTTGCCCGTCCACGACAGCACGGCAGCGATGATGATCACCGCCGTGGCCACCGACACCGCCAGCTTCGCCACGCCCAGCAGCGCCAGCAACGGCAGCAGCACCCAGCGGGCCACGCCCATCAAACCCATCAACGCCGCCAGTTGCAGCGACTTTAACAGCCAGGCCGCCAGCAGGCTGGCCAGGTCGAATGGGGTGGTGGACGGCACCAGACGTTGCAGCGGCAGCACCAGCCAGTCCGACAGCGCCTGTACGAAACGCCCCACCGGATGGCCCATGGGCATGCGACGCCAGCGCATGTAAAGCCGCAACAAACACGCGCCGCCCACCAGGGTCACGGCCACATCCATGAGGAAGGTCAGAACTTGAAACAGCATCCGGGTCAGACAGGAATTGTTCACGCCCGTCACGGGCTGGACAAATCCAAAGTGTTCATGCGTGCGATGATAGCGGTCACTGCTTCCGACGTTCGCCGCGACTGCCCCGGGCGTGCTGTTTGATTGCCCGTAACATGGTCGACGATTCTCTTACCCTGACATCCCTGCCCCTTTTCCCGCTTGGCGCCGTGCTGTTTCCAGGCGGCGTGCTGCCATTGCGCGTGTTCGAGGTGCGCTACCTCGACATGGTCGCCAAGTGCCACCGCGCCGGCGCGCCCTTCGGCGTCGTCGCGCTGACCCAGGGGCACGAAGTGCGTGCCGCCGGCGCGCCGCCCGAGCAATTGGCGCCCGTGGGCACGTTGGCGCACATCACCGCGCTGGATCGCCCCCAGCCAGGGCTGCTGCTGGCGCAGTGCAGGGGCGAGCAGCGCTTTCGCATCGACCACTCCAGCCAGCTCAAGCAAGGCCTGTGGGTGGCGAACGTGACCCTGCTGCCCGCCGACCGCCTGCTGGCCGTGCCGGACGATCTCCAGCACGTGGCCCACGCACTCAAGCAGGTACATGCCGGCCTGCGCGTGCAATCGCCAGGCGCGCCCCTGCCCGCCGTGGGCTCCGAGCATTACGACGACTGTGCCTGGGTCGCCAACCGCTGGTGTGAGCTGCTGCCCCTGCCCGTGCCCACCAAACAGCGCCTGATGAGCCTGGACAACCCGTTGCTGCGTCTGGAGCTGGTGGCCGACATGCTGAGCAAGACAGGAATCGGTCCGGCGCAGGGCTGACAACGGGGCGCCTCCGGCATCCGCGGCTCCAAATTTCTCCGCGAAAAGCACAATGCCACCGTCGGAAACTGCGAGCGCGCAAGGGGCGTCAGCGCCCCAGGAGAGTAAAATCTCTCTCGTCTGCGGTGCGCACCGGGCTTTATATTTCCTTGAACCAATGCTCGTATGAGCCCGGGCTTGGAACATCGCCTGGTCGGCGTGAACGTCTCGCGTCAGATGATCCCAGGATCAGGTTGACCTCGCCCACCTGAACCCCCGCGTTCAGGATGACGGTCCGGTGGCATTCGCAGACACCTTATTCATCCCACACCCCCTGAGGCGCTGACGCGCCTTCCCCCTCCGCGGTGCGAGGGGGACAACGCCGATGCCCGGCACAGGTCCGGGCATGGCGTTCGCTGGCATGGCCTGCTCCTCGGCCTTCTGATTTCTTTGTGTTTCCGTGCATCGCCGTTTCTCATCAGCCACTACACCCCTCGTCATTCCGGCGAAAGCCGGAATCCACGCCGCGGTCGCATACGGACATAGATCACCGTCTTCGCGGGACACATGGCCTGCTCCACGGCCTCCTGATTTCTTTGTGTTTCCATGCATCGCCGTTTCTCATCAGCCACTACACCCCCCTCGTCATTCCGGCGAAAGCCGGAATCCACGCAGCGGTCGCATACGGACATGGATCACCGTCTTCGCTGGACGACGATTGACCCCTTGAAGTAGAAGAAACGGCATCCCTTCTTTCAACCGTCACCCTCTTCCCTCACCCTTCCCCACTCTCCCATGCCCATCGAACCGATTCTTGTCGTCCAGCTCGCCGCGCTCGGCCTCGCCACCGGCTTTCTGGCGGGCTTGCTGGGCATAGGGGGCGGCATGCTCATGGTGCCGTTCATCTCGGCCATCCTCGGCGGGCGCGGCGTGGAGCCGGGGCTGGCGGTGAAGATGGCCATCGCCACGTCGATGGCAACCATCATCTTCACCTCGGTCAGCAGCGTGCGCGCCCACCACAAGAAGGGCGCGGTGCGCTGGGACATCGTCAAGCGCCTGGCGCCGGGCATCGTGCTGGGGGCCATGGTGGCCAGCCTGGGCGTGTTCGCGCTGCTCAAGGGCGCGGCGCTGTACTTCGTGTTCGCGGTGTTCGTGGCGTTTTCGGGCTCGCAGATGTTCCTGGACAAGAAGCCCGCGCCCACGCGCCAATTGCCCGGCACGCCGGGGCTGCTGGGTGCGGGCGGGGTGATCGGCTTTCTCTCGGGCCTGGTGGGCGCTGGTGGCGGCTTCGTCAGCGTGCCGTTCATGACCTGGTGCAACGTGGTCATCCACAACGCGGTGGCCACCAGCGCGGGGCTGGGCTTTCCGATCGCGCTGGCCAACGTGATCGGCTACGTGATCGCGGGACAGTCCGAGCAAGGACTGCCGCCCCACTCCTTCGGCTATCTGTGGCTGCCAGCGCTGGTGGTGATCGCCAGTTGCAGCGTGCTGATGGCACCGCTGGGCGCCAGGGCGGCGCATGCATTGCCGGTCAAGAAGCTCAAGCGCGTGTTCGCGCTGGTGCTGTTCGTGCTGGCGGGCTACATGCTGATGAAGGGCCTGAGTGCGATCGCAGGCTGAACGGCAACACACGGATTGCCATTATTTTGATAGCTGATTGCGCTTGTATTGAAAGGACTTCAGGCATAAAAGCACCTGAAATCCTTATGTATCAGGCGCGAGCAGCTATTATTTATTGAGTCAATACACGGGCAGCGCGCGACTCAGGGCACCACGCACCACGGCGCCTGATCATGCACCAGGCCCATGTACAGGCCCCAGGCCGACACTCCCATCAGCGCCAACCCGGCGATGCGCATGCTCCAGGCGCCGCGTCCGTTGCTGCCCAGCCGCAGCAGCAGCCACGGCCCGGCCCACAGCGACACGCCCGAGCCGATGGCGAATACCGCCATCACCGCCGCCCCGCCCGCCACGCTGCCCGCCAGCGCGGCCACCATCAACGCCGAATACAGCAGACCGCACGGCAGCAAGGCCCAGGCCACGCCCAGGCCCAGCGGCGCCGCCATGCCCATGGACTGCGTGGCCGACCGCACCTTGTTCCAGATGCGGCGCGCGCCCATCTCCAGCCACACGGGCTGCTGGGCCAGCACCACCAGCGCCAGGCCCATCAGCACGGCGGCCACGTGCACCATGGTCCACACCGGCCGCAGCGCGGCCGACTGCACCGTGAGCCAGCCCAGCCCTTGCATGGTGGCCGCGGCCAGACCACCCAGGGCGCCATAGCCGATCACGCGGCCCAGCTGAAAAATACTGATGGCCCGCGTGCTGCGCGGCGCCGCCGCCTGCCCGATGCCGGCGCAGGCCGCGCCACACATGGCAATGCAGTGTGGCCCGCCAGCCAGGCCCATCAGCAGTGCGGTAATGGCGAGAGATGTTTGCATCGGCTTACTGAAAAAGGTACGGCGCGCCGTACCAATGACTAAATGACGCCGACGCTGCGCGCCCGGCATGACGAAGTGACGGAATCACGTCATTCTGTCATTGACAGCCTCTCAGATGATCTTGGAAAAGCGCGCCCGGGTGCGGTCGGCCTGCAGGTATTTGTCGAACACCATGGCGACACCGCGCACGAAGAACCAGCCCATGGGCGTGACCTGGATGTTGGTGTCGCTCAGGCGCACCAGCCCCTGATCCTGCATGCCGCGCAGGGTTTCCAGCTCGCTGGCGAAATAGCTCTTGAAGTCGATCAGGTGCGACAACTCGACGGGTTCGAACAGCACCTCGCCCTGGCACATCAAGGCCATGATGACGGCTCGCCTCACCAGATCGTCGCGCGACACGGCCAGCCCGCGCACCACCGGCAGGTGGCCCTGGTCGAGCAGGTCCTGGTAGTCCTCCAGGCTCTTGGCGTTCTGGCTGTACGTGGCGCCCACCTTGCCGATGGCCGACACGCCCAGACCGATCAGATCGCAGTCGGGCTGCGTGCTGTAGCCCTGAAAGTTGCGGTGCAGGCGGCCCTGCCGCTTGGCCACGGCCAGCGCGTCGTCCGGCAGCGCGAAGTGGTCCATGCCGATGTAGTCGTAGCCCGCGCTCTCGAAAGCCTCCAGCGACCGCGCCAGCATGGCCACCTTGTTGGGCGCGCCCGGCAAGTCGATGGCGATGATGCGGCGCTGCGGCTTGAAGCGCTCGGGCAGGTGCGCGTAGGCGTACAGCGCGATGCGGTCGGGCCGCAACTCGGCCACCTGGGCCAGCGTGCGGTCGAAGGACTCGGGAGTCTGCTTCGGCAAGCCATAGATCAGGTCGACGTTGATCGACTCGAAGCCAATGCCACGCGCCGCCTCGACCAGCGCGAACACCTTCTCGGCCGGCTGGATGCGGTGCACCGCCTTCTGCACGATGGGATCGAAGTCCTGCACGCCGAAGGACAGGCGGTTGAAGCCCAGATGCGCCAGGTGCTCCAGCCGCTCGGGCGTGACGGTGCGCGGATCGACCTCGATGGAGTATTCGCCGCCGGGCACCAGGCTGAAGTTGCGGCGCAGCATGGTCATCAGCTCGCTCAACTCGTCGTCGCTGAAGAAGGTGGGCGTGCCTCCGCCCAGGTGCAACTGGCTGACGGCCTGGCCGGCACCAATGCGCGCCACGTGCAGATCGACCTCGCGGCTCAAATAGCGCAGGTAGGGCGCGCTGCGGTCGTGGTGCTTGGTGATGATCTTGTTGCAGGCGCAGTAGTAGCACAGTGATTCGCAGAACGGGATGTGCACGTACAGCGACAGCGGCAAGGCCATGGCGGACGGACCGGAGCGGCGCTGGTCCAGGGCTTGCAGATACTCGGTCTCGCCAAATGCCTCGACGAAACGGTCAGCCGTCGGGTATGAGGTATAGCGCGGTCCGGATACGTCGAATTTGGTCAGCAGTTCAGCGGTGATGGCGGCCATCGGAGGAGTCCTTTTGAATTCAGCTTGAACTGTGGACGGATGGAGCAGGTTTTTCCTTGACGACGATCAAGGTGCCCGAGCTGAATCGTCGGGATTTGTGCTGGATCAAGTCGCCGCGTCTTGCTTTCTGGCCGTCGCCTAGAATGGCAGCTTTCGTGCAACTTCCACCGAATCCTCCTTTTTAGCGCATGACACCACAAACCATCCGAGTTGCCTGCTCCAACTGCAATCTACGCGAGTTGTGCATGCCCATGGGGCTGTCGGAAGCAGACATCAGCCGGTTGGATGATCTGGTAGCCACGCGCCGCAAGGTCAAACGCGGCGCGGCCCTGTTTTCCAACGGCGACCGTTTCAACGCGCTGTACGCCATTCGCACCGGTTTCTTCAAGACCTGCGTGGCCACGGCCGACGGGCGCGACCAGGTGACGGGCTTCCAGATGGCGGGAGAAATCATCGGCCTGGACGGCATCGTGGCCGACCGGCACAGCTGCGACGCGGTGGCGCTGGAAGACGCCGAAGTCTGCGTAATGCCCTACGACCGCATCGAGGAGCTGTCACGCGAGGTGCCGGCGCTACAGACCCACGTGCACAAGATCATGAGCCGCGAGATCGTGCGCGAGCACGGCGTGATGCTGCTGCTGGGCAGCATGCGGGCCGAGGAGCGTCTGGCCGCCTTTTTACTGAACCTGGTGCAGCGCCTGCACGCGCGCGGCTTCTCGCAGTCAGAGCTGGTGCTGCGTATGACGCGCGAGGAAATCGGCAGCTATCTGGGTCTGAAGCTGGAAACGGTGAGCCGCACCTTCTCGAAGTTCGCCGAGGAAGGCATCGTCGAGGTCAAGCAGCGCCACGTGCGCATTCTGGACACCGACGCGCTGCGCGCCATCGTCAACGCACCGGTCAGCGCCTGATGCCGTTTTGCGTTCAAGGCGATGACAAATGACAAATGACCGCGGCTGGCGCCGCATGACAAATGACTTCTTTGTCATTGAAGCGCAGCGAAGTCATTTGTCATTTTGAGCTGCTCAAATCATCCTATTGAGCAACCCAACCCCGCCAGCGCATAGCCGGTGTACCCGAAGAAAATCAATGACTTACAAAACGTTTTCTTGAGAGAGTTTCGTAATTCAGGACAAGCCTATGTCATGCCTTCACCTCATCCCGTCATTGCGGCGAAGGCCGCAATCCACGCGGTGTCTGTGGGTCAACACCGTGTCAAGGTGACGCCTCATGGATTGCGGCCTTCGCCGCAATGACGAGGGAATGTGAGGGGGTTTTTCTGATGACCCGCGCTGTCGTGATTTTTGCAAACCTCAATAGGATCATTGCAACGTGTTCTTGAAGCCCGCCGGAATCGGCAGCGGCATGACGGCAATGCCTTCGTCAAGCAATTCCTCGGTCTGCTCGGGCGTGGCCTGGCCCCGGATGCCGCGCTCGTCCGTTTCGCCGTAATGCATCTTGCGGGCCTCTTCGGCGAAGCGCTCGCCCACGTCCTCGGTGTTGGCCATCACGCGCCGCACCATGTGCATCCAGGCGGCCTGCAGCGCGGCGGGGGGCATGGCGGCCACGGGAGCAGTGTCGGTGGTGCCGCGCCCTGCCCCACCAGCGCCGGGCTCCGATGACGCGCCGCCAGCGCCACTCAGGTTCAGGCGGGGAGCGCTGGGCAGTTTGGCCACGCCTTTGTCGCCACACAGCGGACATTCAAGCAGCTGGCGCGCCAGTTGCTCCTGAAAATCATCCTCGGACGAAAACCAGCCTTCGAACGCATGACCCTGCGTGCATTGCAGATCAAGCACCTTCATCGGCCCACCCCCTCACGCGGCGGCGTCCGCGGCCTGCCAATCCAACGCCCAGGCGCCGCTCTGCACGTTCTGCAGCCACAAGGCGCCAATCAGGGTCTTGGCGTCGGTGATCTGGCCATTTCGGCACCAGTCGTACAACTGCGTGGCCGAAGCCGTGAACACGTCCAGAAACTCGCCTTCGTCCAGGCTCCGTTCGCCCAGTTGCAGGCCACGGGCGAACCAGATCTCGATGAACTCGGTGGAATACGACACCACCGGATGCAGCACGCCGGCACGCGCCCACTCGCGGGCGGTGTAGCCGGTCTCCTCGCGCAATTCGCGCTGCGCGCAAACCAGGGTGTCTTCACCGGGATCGAGTTTGCCGGCCGGAAACTCGATGATCTCCCGCTGCACCGGGTAGCGGTACTGGCGCTCCAGCACCAGCCGCGGCGTGCCATCGGCGGCCTCCAGCAGGGGCACGATCATCACCGCGCCGGGATGCACCACGTATTCCCGCTGCGTCAACTGGCCGTCGGGCAGACGCACCTGGTCACGGAAAGCGTGCAGGAAACCGCCCTTGAACAACTCCTGGCTGTCGACGCGCTGTTCGTGCAAGCCGCTCATGTCAGCCACGGCGGCGCACCAGATAGCGGTACACGAATCCCGGAAACGCCAGGGTCAGGAACAGCGCCGCGGTAATGGCGTAGAACTCCCAGCCTTGGGCGTAGTTCTGCCCCGCGAACTTTTCCAGCGCCATGCCGACACCGCCGACGATGAAATACCACATCACCAGCTCCGCCAGCCGCCATGCCAGCGACTTGACCGGCGTGCGCAGGGGCACCACCGTCATCAGCCGCTGGTTGACGAATGGCAGGTTGGCGGCGATGGCGGCCAACCCGATCAGCAGCCAGATCGACAGGTTCTGAGACATGTTCGTCAGGTGGCCAGTACCTGCAGCTGCAGGATGGCCTTGGCGCACAGCGCCATCAGCGCGCCCGGCAGGATGCCCAGCACCAGCAACAGCGCACCGTTGAGCGACAGCACGGCGCGCATGTCGAGCGGCGCCTGGATCGGCGCGTCGATGGTCGGCTCGTCGAAGTACATGACCTTGATGACGCGCAGGTAGTAGAAGGCACCGATCAGCGACATGATCACCGCGAACACCGCCAGCGCGATGTGCGCCGTCAGCCCGGTGCTCACCAGCGCTTGCAGCACCGACAGCTTGGCCTGGAAGCCCACCAGCGGCGGCAGACCGGCCAGCGAGAACAGGCAGATCGCCATGATGCCGGCATACAGCGGGCTGCGCTGGTTCAGGCCAGCGAAATCGGCGATTTCCTCGCTCTCGAAACCCTCGCGCGACAGCAGCAGGATGATGCCGAAGCTCACCAGCGTGGTCAGCACGTAGGTCACGATGTAGAACATGGCCGAGCTGTAGGCATTGGCCGCCCCCACCGGGTTGCCTTCCACCACGCCCGCCATCAGACCCAGCATCACGAAGCCCATCTGCGAGATGGTGGAGTACGCCAGCATGCGCTTGAGGTTGGTCTGCGCGATGGCCGCCAGGTTACCGATCAGCAGCGAGGCAATGGCCAGCAAGCCCAGCATCTGCTGCCAGTCGAAGGCCAGTGGCAACAGACCATCGACCAGCAGGCGGATCACCATGGCGAACGCCGCCAGCTTGGGCGCGGCGCCGATCATCAGCGTGGACGCCGTGGGCGCGCCCTGGTACACGTCGGGAATCCACATGTGGAACGGCACGGCGCCGAACTTGAACGCCAGGCCCGCCACCACGAACACCAGGCCGAACACCAGCACCTGCTGCTTGATCTGGCCGGAAGCCACGGCCTTGAAGACGCCAGCGATCTCAAGCGTGCCCGTGGCGCCATACAGCATCGACAGGCCATAGAGCAGGAAACCCGAGGCCATCGCGCCCAGCACGAAGTACTTCATCGCCGCCTCGACCGAAGTGGCGTGATCACGGCGCAGCGCCACCAGGGCGTAGCCAGACAGCGTCAGGCACTCCAGGCCCAGATAGATCAGGATGAAGTTGTTGGCCGAAATCAGCACGAAGCCGCCCAGCAGCGACAACAGGCTGAGCACGTACCATTCGCCGCCCCGCAGCATGCCGCGCTCGACCACGTAGGTGCGGCCGTAGACGAAGGTCACCAGAACGGCCAGCGCGGCAAAGCACTTCAGCCAGTTGGCCATGGGGTCGCTGACCACCATGCCCTCGAAGCCATGGATGGTCTGCCCGCCAAGGGCGTACATGGCGGTGAAGCCAGCCACCGACAGCAAGGTCAGCACCGACAGGATGTAGGCGCCCATGCGGTGCCGGCTCTTGTCGAACAGGTCGACCAGCGCGATCGCGCACGCCATGACCAGAAGCACGATCTCCGGATAAATGGCGATCCAACTGAATCTGTCAATCATCTGCACGTCCTCAATTCAGCTTGGAGACCGCCACCTGCTGGAGCAGATTGGCCACCGATGCATCCATCACGTCGGTCATGGGTTTGGGATACAGGCCCATCCACAGCACGGCCACCGCCAGCAGCGCCAGCATCAGGAATTCACGGCCATTGATGTCGGTCAACCCGCGTACCTCATCGTTGGTGACGGGGCCGAAGTAAACGCGCTTGAACATCCACAGCGTGTAGGCCGCGCCCGTGATCAGCGCCGTGGCCGCCAGCAGGCCGAGCCAGAAATTGGCCTTGACCGATGCCAGGATCACCATCCACTCACCCACGAAGCCCGCCGTGCCCGGCATGCCGCAGTTGGCGAAGGCGAACAGCAGCGCGAAGGTGGTGAAGCGCGGCATGGTGTTCACCACCCCGCCGTAACTGGCGATCTCACGCGAATGCACGCGGTCGTACAACACGCCAATGCACAGGAACATGGCGGCCGAGACAAAACCGTGCGCAATCATCTGGATCAGGCCGCCGGAGATGCCCAGATCGTTGAAGACGAAGAAACCCAGCGTGACGAAGCCCATGTGCGCCACCGACGAATAGGCCACAAGCTTCTTCATGTCCTGCTGCACCAGCGCCACCAGGCCGACATAGATCACGGCGATCAGCGACAGCGCGATCATCAGCCACGCCCACTCGCGCGATGCGTCGGGCAGGATCGGCAGCGAAAAGCGCAGGAAACCGTAGGCACCCAGTTTCAGCATGATGGCCGCCAGCACGGCGGAGCCACCCGTGGGCGCCTCGACGTGCACGTCCGGCAACCAGGTGTGCACCGGCCACATCGGCACCTTGACGGCGAAAGCCGCGAACAGCGCGAAGAACAGCAGCGTCTGCGCCGTGCCGGACAGCGGCAGGCTGTGCCAGGTCATGATGTCGAAGCTGCCGCCCGCGCGGGTGTACAGGTAGATGAAGGCCACCAGGGTGAGCAGCGAACCCAGCAAGGTGTACAGGAAGAACTTGAACGCCGCGTAGATCTTGTTGGGGCCGCCCCAGATGCCGATGATCAGGTACATCGGGATCAGCGTGGCCTCGAAGAACACGTAGAACAGCACGCCATCAAGCGCGGCGAACACGCCGACCATCAGGCCCGACAGGATCAGGAAGGCCGCCATGTACTGGTTGACCTTGCGCTGGATCACTTCCCAGCCGGCGATGACGACGATGACCGTGATGAAGGCCGTCAGCAGCACGAACCACACCGAGATGCCATCGACACCCAGGTGGTAGTTCACGTTGAAACGCTCGATCCAGCTCGTTTTCTCGACGAACTGCATCTCGGCGGTACCAAGTTTGAAACCGGTGTACAGCGGAATCGTGACCAGAAAGCTGATCACCGACCCGATGAGCGCGATCCAGCGCACGAGCTGCGCCTGGCTCTCTCGACCCAGTGCCAGCAGCACGGCGCCGAAGATGATCGGCGTCCAGATGGCAAGGCTCAACCAACCCATTTTGTTCTCGCTCTTCCTTACTTGTTGAGCCAGACGAAGTACGTCATCAGCACGAAGATGCCCAGGATCATGATCAGGGCGTAGTGATACAGATAGCCGGATTGCAGCCGGCGCACGACACCCGACACCAGACCCACCAGCTTCCAGGAACCATTGACCACGGCGCCATCGATCAGCGCGCGATCACCACCCTGCCAAAGGCCAGTGCCCAGCAGGCGGACGCCGCGCGCGATGATGTTCTCGTTGATCCAGTCCATGTAGTACTTGTTGTCCAGCACGGTGTACACCGGCCGGAACATGCGCTGGATGGTGGCCGGCAGCGCCGGGTTCACCATGTACATGTAGAAGGCCGCCGCCACACCGGCCGCCGCCAGCCAGAACGGCGCCGTGACGAAGCCGTGCGCGCCCATCGCCATCCAGCCGTGGATCTTCTCGGCCAGCACGGCCATCGCCGGATGGCGTGCCGCGTCGACATGGATCACGCCCTTGAAGAAGTCACCGAACAGCATGGGCATCAGCGTCATGGCGCCGATCACCACCGACGGTATCGCCAGCAGCACCAGCGGCAGCCAGACCACCCAGGGCGATTCATGCGGCTTTTCATCGTGACCGTGCCCGTGGTCGTCGTCATGATGCGCGTCCGGGTTCTGGTCGTAGCGCTCCTTGCCGTGGAACACCAGGAAATACAGGCGGAATGAATAAAAGGCCGTGACGAACACACCAGCCAGCACGGCGAAGTAGGCAAAGCCCGATGCCGGCAGGTTGCTGGCATGCACCGCCTCGATGATCGCGTCCTTCGAGTAGAAGCCCGAGAAGAACGGCGTGCCGATCAGCGCCAGCGAACCCAGCAGGAACGTGATCCAGGTGATGGGCATGTACTTGCGCACGCCACCCATCCAGCGGATGTCCTGGTTGTGGTGCATACCGATGATCACCGAGCCGGCGGCCAGGAACAGCAAGGCCTTGAAAAAGGCGTGCGTCATCAGGTGGAACACCGCCGCCGAGTAGGCGGAAGCGCCCAGCGCCACCGTCATGTAACCCAACTGCGACAGCGTGGAATAGGCCACCACGCGCTTGATGTCGTTCTGGATGATGCCCAGAAAGCCCATGAACAGCGCCGTGATCGCCCCGATGATCAGGATGAAGTTGAGCGCGGTGTCCGACAGCTCGAACAGCGGCGACATGCGCGCCACCATGAAGATGCCGGCCGTCACCATCGTCGCCGCGTGAATCAGCGCCGAGATCGGGGTCGGGCCTTCCATCGAGTCGGGCAGCCACACGTGCAGTGGAAACTGCGCCGACTTGCCCATGGCACCGATGAACAGACCGATGCAGATCACCGTGATCAGCATCCAGTCGGTGCCCGGAAAGCCCATGGCCGCCAGCTCACCGGACTTGGCGAACACCTCGCCGTAGTTCAGCGTGCCGGCGAACGCCGCGATCAGGCCGATGCCGAGGATGAAGCCAAAGTCGCCCACCCGGTTGACCAGAAAAGCCTTCATGTTGGCGAAGATGGCCGTCGGGCGGTTGTACCAGAAGCCGATCAGCAGGTAGGACACCAGGCCCACCGCTTCCCAGCCGAAGAACAGCTGCAGGAAGTTGTTGCTCATCACGAGCATCAGCATCGAGAAGGTGAACAGCGAGATGTACGAGAAGAAGCGGTTGTAGCCGTCGTCCTCGGCCATGTAGCCGATGGTGTAGATGTGCACCATCAGCGACACGAAGGTCACCACGCACATCATCGTGGCCGTGAGGCTGTCGACCAGAAAGCCGACTTCCATCTTCAGGCCGCCGACGGTCATCCACTCGTAGATCGTCTGGTTGAAATGGGCGCCACCCAGCACGCTCTGGAGCGTCATGGCCGACAGGACGAAGGCCACCAGCACGCCCAGGATGGTCGCGCCGTGCGAGGCCGCGCGGCCCACGCGGTTGCCACCGAAGGCCGTGCCCAGGATACCGGCCAGCAATGATCCCGCCAGCGGTGCCAGCGGCACGGTCAGCAAGGTGGAAGCGGAAAGGGTCTGACTCATTGTTCTTTTAGCCCTTCAACGAATTGAGCTCATCCACGTTGATGCTCGACTTGGTGCGGAACAGCAGCATCAGGATGGCAAGGCCGATGGCCGCCTCGGCGGCGGCCACCGTGAGGATGAAGAACACGAACACCTGCCCGTGCATGTCGCCCAGGTAATGCGAAAAGGCGACGAAGTTCATGTTGATGGACAGCAGCATCAACTCGATCGCCATCAGCAACACGATGATGTTCTTGCGGTTCAGGAAAATACCGACCACCGAGAGCGCGAACAGGATGGCTCCCAGCGTCAGGTAATGCGCGAGTGTCAATGTCATGGTTTTGCCCCCTCCGCCTGCTGGATGGCCGGCGGCTCGGCGGGTGGTGGTGCCTGCGTGGCGTGCACTTTCTTCAGCTCGACCCGGTCACGCGCCCGCACGCGAACTTGCAGGGCAGGATCGATTTTCTTGCTGTCCTTGCGCTCGCGCAGCGTCAGTGCGATGGCGGCGATCATGGCGATCAGCAGCAGCACGGCGGCGATTTCCACCGGGTACAGGTACTTGGTGTAAAGCAGCGTGCCCAGTGCCTTGGTGTTGGAATACTGGACGACCTCGCCAGCGGCGTTGGTGACCGTCTCCGGTACCACGGGCGCCTCGCTGACCCGAAAGCCGCCGAACAGCACGGCCGCCATCTCCAGCGCGATCAACGCGCCGATGCCCAGGGCCAGCGGCAGGTGTCGCCAGAAACCCTGCCGGAGGCTGTCGATGTGGATGTCCAGCATCATCACGACGAACAGGAACAAGACCATCACCGCGCCCAGATACACCAGCACCAGCGTGATGGCCAGGAACTCGGCCTTGAGCAGCAGCCAGATGCCGGCGGCCTGCGAGAAGGCCAGCATCAGGAACAGCACCGCGTGCACCGGGTTGCGCGCGGTGACCACCCGGAATGCCGCGAACAGCAGCACGAGTGCGAACAAGTAGAAAAAGGCGGTGGTGACTTCCATGGTTTTGTCTGGTCTGTTCGCCTTCAGCGGTATTTGGCGTCCGCCGCCTTGGCGGCCGCGATCTCGGCTTCGTAACGGTCGCCCACGGCCAGCAGCATGTCCTTGGTGAAATACAGGTCGCCGCGCTTCTCGCCGTGGTATTCGAGGATGTGCGTCTCGACGATCGAATCGACCGGGCAGCTTTCCTCGCAGAAGCCGCAGAAGATGCATTTGGTCAGGTCGATGTCGTAGCGCGTGGTGCGGCGCGAGCCATCATCGGCGCGCTCGCCGGCTTCGATGGTGATGGCCACGGCGGGGCACACGGCCTCGCACAGTTTGCAGGCAATGCAGCGCTCTTCGCCGTTTTCATAGCGGCGCAGCGCGTGCAGGCCGCGGAAACGTGGCGACAGCGGCGTTTTTTCCTCGGGGAACTGGATCGTGACCTTGCGGCTGAAGGCGTAGCGGCCCGTCAGGGCCATGCCCTTGAACAGCTCCAGGAGCAAGAAGCTCTTGAAGAAGTCGCGAAGCGAAAAAGGTGATGCAGGTACGGAAGCCATGACTCCTCCTCCGTTCAAAGCCAGATGTTCCACGGGCTGTGCATCCAGAAGCCCACAACGAGCAGCCAGAACAGCGTGACGGGAATGAAGATCTTCCAGCCCAGGCGCATGATCTGGTCGTAACGGAAGCGCGGGAACGAGGCACGAATCCAGATGAACATCGACACCACCACGAAGGTCTTGATGCCGAGCCAGATCCAGCCGGGAATGAAGTCCAGCCACGCCACCGGCGGCAGCCAGCCTCCCAGGAACATGAGCACCGCCAGGATGGACACCAGCCACATGGCGGCGTATTCCGCCAGGAAGAAGGTGGCGAAGCCCATGCCTGAATACTCGACCATGTGGCCAGCCACGATCTCCGCCTCGCCCTCCACCACGTCGAACGGGTGGCGGTTGGTTTCGGCCACGCCCGAGATGAGGTAGACGACGAAGATCGGCAGCAGCGGCAGCCAGTTCCAGGCCAGGAACGTGCCCGCGAACGCACCGCCAAACGCCGCCCCCTTGGCCTGCCCCATCACGATGTCGGTCAGGTTCATGCTGCCGGACACCATCAGCACCACCAGGAAGCAGAAGCCCAGGGCGATTTCGTAGCTGACCATCTGCGCCGAGGCCCGCAGCGCGCCGAGGAAGGCGTACTTCGAGTTGGAGGCCCAGCCCGCGATGATCACGCCGTAGACCTCGATCGAGGTGATGGCCAGCACCAGCAGCAGGCCGGCATTGACGTTGGCCAGTGCCATGTCCGGGCCGAACGGAATCACCACCCACGCGGCCAGCGCCGGCATGATGGCCATCAGCGGGCCCAGGAAGAACAGCGGCTTGTTGGCGGCGGTGGGACGGATGATTTCCTTGGTCAGCAGCTTGACCGCGTCGGCGATCGGCTGCAACAAACCCCAGGGGCCGACGCGGTTCGGTCCGTGGCGCACCTGCATGTAGCCCAGCAGCTTGCGCTCCCACAGCGTCAGGTAGGCCACCGCGCCCATCAATGGCAGCAGCACCACCACGATCTTGATGAGGTTCCAGATCACCGGCCAGGCGATGCCCGACCACCAGCCCGCGCTGAAGAGGTGCAGGCCGCCGTTGTAGAAGGCGTCGATCATGCTGCGGCTCCTTCGCGGGCGTCGGCCGTCAATTGCAAGGATGGCGTGCGCCGCACGATGCCATCGAGCTGGTAGATGCCGACCGGCGCCAATGTCACGGGCGACGAGGTCGCATCGATCGACGCGGCCGTGCGATTGCTCAGGCGATCCGGTTCAATGGCCTCCATGGCGGTGCCACCAAAAGCCTGCGCGAGCACCTCTTGCGAGCTGTCGCAGGCTGGCTGCGCAATGTCCAGCATGTCGGCCAGCACGCGCAAGACTTTCCAGGCGGGGCGTGTCTCGCCCAGCGGGCGCACCACGGCGTGAAAGCTCTGCGCGCGCCCTTCGGCGTTGACGAAGGTGCCCGAGGTTTCGGTGAACGGCGCGATGGGCAGCAACACGTCGCTGACGTCCAGGTTCGCCTTGAACGGACTCAGCGTGACCACCATGTCGCAACCCGACATTGGCCGTCCGCCCGTGTCGGCACCCGGTTCGCAATTGAGCAGCAGCGCCGCCTTCAGGCCGCCCGCCAGCATTTGCGCCGCGTTCAGGCCACCATCCCGTGGCTGCGCCTTGACGAATTGCGCCCCCACCGTGTTCGCCGCCTCGGTCAGGTAGCCGACCGACGCGCCCGTCTGCTCTCCGATCCACTGGCACAGCGCCAGCAGGCTCGACGCCTTCGGGTGATGCGCGGCCGCGTTGCCCAGCAGGATTGCCTTTTGCTCACCCGACAGCAGCGCTTGCGCGATGGCCTTGGCCCCGTCGTTCGACGTACCGGCCACGGATGCCGAAACGCCCTTCTGATCCGCGATGGCGGCAGCCACGTCGGCCAGGCGCTGCGCCCAGTCGCCAGGCTCGGCCACCAGATGAGCGCTCAAGGGCATGGCCCAGGCGCCCTGGTCCTTGAGCAGCGCCGCGGAAGTGATGGCGCTCACCGCGCAGCCATGGCGCGCCGCCTGCCGAATCCGCTGCGCGAACAGCGGATGATCCTTGCGCAGGTTCGAGCCCACGACCAGCACGCTCTGCAAGCCGGACAGTTCAGCAATGGGCAGGCCGAGCCAGCGGATGCCTTCGGCGGGCGCGAACTCCTGGTGACGCAGGCGGTGGTCGATGTTCTGGCTGCCCAGCCCGCGCACCAGCGCGCCAGCCAGGTACAGCTCTTCCAGCGTGCTGTGCGGGCTGACCAGGGCACCGATGGCGTTGGCGCCATGCTCGGTCTTGACCTGGCTCAGGCCGTTGGCGACGTATTCCAGCGCCGTTTTCCAGTCCACTTCTTTCCAGGCGCCATCTTGCTTGAGCATCGGCCTGGTCAGGCGCTCCTCGCCATTCAGGGCTTCGTAGGAGAAGCGGTCGCGGTCGGCGATCCAGCATTCGTTGACGGCCTCGTTCTCCAGCGGAACAACGCGCATCACCCGGTGGTTCTTCACTTGCACGATCAGGTTGGCGCCGGTGGAATCATGCGGGCTGACGCTCTTGCGGCGCGACAGCTCCCAGGTGCGGGCGCTGTAGCGGAAGGGCCTGCTGGTCAGCGCGCCAACCGGGCAGATGTCGATCATGTTGCCCGACAGCTCGGAATCCACCGACTGGCCGACGAAGGTCTCGATCTCGGCGTGCTCGCCACGGTTGGACATGCCGAGTTCCATGACACCGGCGATCTCCTGCCCGAAGCGGACGCAGCGGGTGCAGTGGATGCAGCGGGCCATCTCCTCCATCGAGATGAGCGGCCCCACGTCCTTGTGGATCACCACGCGCTTTTCTTCTCCGTAGCGCGACGCCGAGGCACCGTAGCCCACCGCCAGATCCTGCAACTGGCATTCGCCACCCTGGTCGCAGACGGGGCAGTCCAGCGGGTGGTTGATGAGCAGGAACTCCATCACCGACTTCTGCGCGCTGATGGCCTTGTTGCTCTGCGTGCGCACGATCATGCCCTGCGTCACCGGCGTGGCGCAGGCGGGCATGGGCTTGGGTGCCTTTTCCACGTCCACCAGGCACATGCGGCAGTTGGCGGCAATGGACAACTTCTTGTGGTAGCAGAAGTGCGGAATATAGGTGCCCGCTTTCTCGGCCGCATGCATGACCATGCTGCCCTCGGGCACCTCCACCTTCTTGCCGTCGATTTCGATTTCAACCATTTGCTCAGTCCGATCCGATCAGGCCGCCGCCTTGACCGCGGCTTCGATCTTGGCCGCGAATTCATGCCGGAAATGCTTCAGCATGGCACGCACCGGCATCGCCGCGGCATCGCCCAGCGCGCAGATGGTGCGACCCATGATGTTCTCGGCCACGTTGTCGAGTTTGTCCAGATCCTCTGGCCGGCCCTGGCCGTTCTGGATGCGATGGACCATGCGCCACAGCCAGCCCGTGCCCTCGCGGCAAGGCGTGCACTGGCCGCATGACTCGTGCATGTAGAAATACGACAGGCGCTGCAGCGTTTCGACCATGTCGCGCGAATCGTCCATCACCATCACGGCGCCGGAGCCCAGCATCGAGCCGGCCTTGGCGATGGAGTCGTAGTCCATTGTGCACTGCATGATGATCTCGGCCGGTAGCACCGGCGACGAGGAGCCGCCTGGAATCACCGCCTTCAGCGGCTTGCCGCCGCGCACGCCACCGGCCAGCTCCAGCAGCTTGGCAAACGGCGTGCCCATCGGGATCTCGTAGTTGCCGGGGCGCTCGACGTCGCCCTGGATCGAGAAAATCTTGGTGCCGCCGTTGTTGGGCTTGCCACATTCCAGATAGGCCTGGCCGCCGTTGCGGATGATCCAGGGCGTGGCGGCGAAGGTTTCGGTGTTGTTGATGGTGGTCGGCTTGCCGTACAGGCCAAAGCTGGCCGGAAACGGCGGCTTGAAGCGCGGCTGGCCCTTCTTGCCTTCCAGCGATTCGAGCAGCGCGGTCTCCTCGCCGCAGATGTAGGCGCCGAAGCCGTGGTGCGCGTGCAACTCGAAGTCGAACTGGCTGCCCATCACGCCCTTGCCCAGATACCCGGCCTCGCGCGCCTGCTCGATGGCGGCCTCGAAGCGTTCGTAGACCTGGAAGATCTCGCCGTGGATGTAGTTGTAGCCGACGCTGGCGCCCATGGCATAGGCCGCGATGGCCATGCCCTCGATCACCGCATGCGGATTGTGCATGAGGATGTCGCGGTCCTTGAAGGTGCCCGGCTCGCCCTCGTCGGAGTTACACACCAGGTACTTCTGGCCCGGGAAGTTGCGGGGCATGAAGCTCCACTTCAGGCCCGTGGGGAAGCCCGCGCCACCGCGTCCGCGCAGGCTGGACGCCTTGAGTTCGGCGATCACCTCGTCCTGCGTCATGCCGGCGCCGCCGTCCTGGCCCAGAATCTTGCGCAGCGCCTGATAGCCGCCGCGCGCCTCATAGTCCTTCAGGCCCCAGTTGCCGCCGTTCAGGCCCGCGTAGATCTGCGGGTCGATGTGGCGGTCATGGAAGCAGGTTTCCACGCCCTTGGCCTGGAACTGCGCGAGGATGTCTTGCACGCGTGCCATGGGTTCAGTCCTCCGCCGTGCGCAGGCCATCGACCAGCTGGTCCAGCTTGTCGTGGGTCATGAAGCTGCACATGTTGCGGTCGTTGACCAGCATCACCGGCGCATCGCCGCAGGCGCCCAGGCATTCGCAGGGCTGCACGGTGAACTGGCCGTCGGCCGTGGTGCCGTTGGGCTCGATGCCCAGCTTGTCGCACAGGTGTTTCAGGGCTTCGGGGCCGCCCGCGAACATGCAGGGCGCGTTGGTGCACACGGCCAGCTTGAAGCGGCCCACCGGCTGCTGGTTGTACATGTTGTAGAAGGTCGTGACCTCGTGCACGGCCATCGGCGGCATGCCCAGGTAGTCGGCCACGGCCTGCTCGCTCTCGGGGCTGACCCAGCCCTGCTCTTGCTGCACGATGGCCAGGCACGCCATCACGGCCGACTGCTTCTGGTCGGCGGGGTATTTGGCGACCTCGCGGGCAAAGCGCGCCAGCGTGGCGTCGGAGAAAGGGGCCGCGGCGGCGGGTGCGACGGCGGTGCTCATCGATCGATCTCTCCAAACACGATGTCCAGCGTGCCGATGATGGCCACGGCATCGGCCAGCATGTGGCCCTTGGCCAGTTCGTCCAGCGCGGACAGGTGCACGAAGCCCGGTGGCCGGATCTTCATGCGGTAAGGCTTGTTGGCGCCGTCGCTCACCATGTAGATGCCGAACTCGCCCTTCGGGTGCTCGACGGCGGCGTAGGCTTCGCCCTCGGGCACGTGCATGCCTTCGGTGAACAGCTTGAAATGGTGGATTAGATCCTCCATCCCGGTCTTCATCGCCTCGCGCGAGGGCGGCGCGACCTTGTGGTTGTCCACGATCACCGGGCCGGGATTGGCGCGCAGCCAGTTCACGCACTGCTGGATGATGCGGTTGGACTGGCGCATCTCGTTGACGCGCACCAGATAGCGGTCGTAGGTGTCCCCGGTCTTGCCGACCGGGATGTCGAAATCCATCTGGCCGTACACGTCGTACGGCTGCTGCTTGCGCAAATCCCAGGCGATGCCCGAGCCGCGCAGCATCGGGCCGGTCATGCCCAGGTTCAGCGCGCGCTCGGCCGACACCACGCCGATGCCCACGGTGCGCTGCTTCCAGATGCGGTTGTCGGTGAACAGCGTTTCATATTCGTCGACGCATTTCGGGAAGCGCCGGGTGAAGTCCTCAATGAAGTCCAGCAGCGAGCCCTGGCGGTTGGCGTTCAACTGCTCCATGCCCTTGGCGTTGCGCAGCTTGCTGGCCTTGTACTGGGGCATGGTGTCCGGCAAGTCGCGGTACACGCCGCCCGGACGGAAATAGGCCGCGTGCATGCGCGCGCCCGACACCGCCTCGTACATGTCGAACAGGTCCTCCCGCTCGCGGAAGGTGTAGATCAGCATGGTGGACGAACCGCAGTCGTTGCCGTGCCCGCCCAGCCACATGAGGTGGTTCAACAGGCGCGTGATCTCGCTGAACATCACGCGTATGTATTGCGCGCGGATCGGCACCTCGATGCCCAGCAGCTTCTCGACGGCCAGGCAGTAGGCGTGCTCGTTGCACATCATCGAGCAGTAGTCCAGCCGGTCCATGTAGGGCAGCGCCTGGATGAAGGTCTTGTGCTCGGCCAGCTTCTCGGTGGCGCGGTGCAGCAAGCCGATGTGCGGGTCGGCGCGTTGCACGACCTCGCCATCCATTTCGAGCACCAGGCGCAGCACGCCGTGCGCCGCTGGGTGCTGCGGCCCGAAGTTCAGGGTGTAGTTCTTGATTTCAGCCATGGGTCAAAGACGAACGCGCGGCGGAGCGCGTTCAGTGCAGCCCCCCGTAGTTGTCTTCGCGAATCACGCGCGGCGTGACCTCGCGCGGCTCGATGGATACCGGCTCGTACACCACGCGCTGGCGCTCGGCGTCGTAGCGCATCTCCACGTGGCCGGAGAGCGGGAAGTCCTTGCGGAAGGGGTGGCCGATGAAACCGTAGTCGGTCAGAATGCGGCGCAGGTCGGCATGGCCCTCGAACATGATGCCGTACAGATCGAAGGCCTCGCGCTCGAACCAGTTGGCCGAATTCCAGATGTCGTTCACCGATTGCACGACCGGAAAGTCGTCGTCGGCGCAGAACACCCGCACGCGCACGCGCTGGTTCAGACTGACCGACAGCAGATGCGCGACGACGGCGAAACGCTGGCCTTCCCAGCGGCCATCGCCATAGGTGGAGTAGTCGACGCCGCACAGGTCGATGAGCTGCTCGAACCGGCAATCCGCGGCATCGCGCAACGTCTTCATGGCCTCGTGGTACTGCGCGGGCGCCACCGTGATGGTGACTTCGCCCAGCGCCAGGCCGACGTTCTGTGCCAGCGCGCCCAAAGCGGTCGCCAGCGTGTCTTTCAGGGTTTCAGGGGCAATTGCGATCTCAGCCATGCTTACACCCGCGCGATCGTGTTGGTGCGGCGCACCTTTTGCTGCAACTGGATGATGCCGTACAGCAGCGCCTCGGCCGTCGGCGGGCAGCCCGGCACGTACACGTCCACCGGCACGATGCGGTCACAACCGCGCACCACCGAATAGCTGTAGTGGTAGTAGCCGCCGCCGTTGGCACAGGAACCCATGGACAGCACCCAGCGCGGCT
Source organism: Pseudomonadota bacterium (assembly GCA_030538085.1). Lineage (GTDB taxonomy): Bacteria > Pseudomonadota > Gammaproteobacteria > Burkholderiales > Burkholderiaceae_C > Ottowia. Next base: position 68,664 of record JAUNUR010000008.1, read on the forward strand.
CGGCCATCTGGTCGTAGACCTTGCGCAGCGCCGGCGCCATCTTGTTGCACAGCGTGCCGGCCACGATCATCAGATCGGACTGGCGCGGGCTGGCGCGGAACACCTCGGCGCCGAAGCGCCCGATGTCGTAGCGCGCGGCGGCGGCGTGCATCATCTCCACCGCGCAACAGGCCAGGCCGAAGGTGACCGGCCACAGCGAGCCGGTCTTGGCCCAGTTCACCGCCGCATCGACGCCGGTGAGCAGAAAGCCCTTTTGCTGTAGCTGTTCATTCATGTGCAAATTTCCTGTCGGGGGGCGTTGCCGCCCCGGGACTCATTCCCAGTCAAGCGCGCCCTTCTTCCATTCGTAAACGAACCCCACCACGAGGATCGTCAGGAAGATCAGCACGGCAACGAAACCCGTCAACCCCACGTCCTTGAGCGCCACGGCCCATGGAAAGAGAAAGGCGATTTCCAGATCGAACAGGATGAACAGGATGGCCACGAGGTAGTAGCGCACGTCGAATTTCATGCGCGCGTCCTCGAAAGCCTCGAAACCGCATTCGTAGGGCGAGTTCTTGGCCGGATCGGCCTTGTGGGGCTTCAGCAACTCCCCCATGCCCAGACAAAGCGCCCCGACAGCCAAGCCCACCAGGATGAAGAGCAAAACGGGAAGATACTGGGCGAGATTCATCGGTTTTTTCGTCTTTATGGCCTTGGGTGGCAGATGCCACCCGGCGTTCATGTTCTGGTGCCGTCGGCGAGACTCGAACTCGCACAGCTTTCGCCACTACCCCCTCAAGATAGCGTGTCTACCAATTCCACCACGACGGCTGATTTTGCTGGCTGGCATGCGACTTTGAAGTCCGCATGACATGGCGCCAGAGCATCTAGGAGTTTACCCTGAAAAACCATCGGTTACAGAGGAAAACCGGTGGTTTTCAAGGTCAACCCGCCAGGCGCTCAACGGGTCGGAATCTGCGCCGCGCCGCTGGCCGCGGGCGCCGGCGGCTCCACCGCCGCCGAACCCGCTGGAGCCGGCGCGGTGGAGGCACCCGACGGAATCGCATCAGCGCCGCTGGTGGCTGGCGCCGGCACCGGCGCCGATGCGGCACTCGCCGGCGCGGTGATGGGCGCGCGATCCAGCACGCTGCCACCGCTGGCCGGCGCGCTGCGCACGCTGAAGCCGAAGTAGGCCAGCGCCAGCGTGCTGGCCAGAAACACCGTGGCCAGCACCGCCGTGCTGCGCGACAGGAAGTTGGCGCTGCCGGACGCGCCGAACAGGCTGCCGGACGCACCGCTGCCGAACGCCGTACCCATGTCGGCGCCCTTGCCGTGCTGCACCAGGATCAGGCCAATCATGGCCAGCGCCGACATGATCTGCGCCACCAGCACCAGGTTCAAGACGAAATTCATGCTTGTTTACTCCAAAATCAATAGCACGTGGCGCCTGTCCGTCACGCGGCGGCACCAATAATCTTCAGGAAATCAGGGGCCTTCAACGCCGCGCCGCCGATCAGCCCGCCGTCGATGTCGGGCTGGGCCAGCAGTTCGGCGGCATTGCCAGCGTTCATGCTGCCGCCGTAGAGAATGCGCACGCGGTCGGCCTGTTCGGTGGCGGCCCTGAGTTGCGCGCGCAGCACCGCGTGCACCGACTGCGCCTGCTCGGGCGTGGCGGTCTTGCCGGTGCCGATGGCCCACACGGGTTCGTAGGCCACCACGATCTCGCTGGTGCAATGGCCGTTCAAGTGAATCACCGCCGCCAACTGGCGCTTGACGATGAACTCCGTCATGCCCTCCTCGCGCTCGCGCAGGGTCTCACCCACGCACACGATGGGGGTGATGCCGGCGGCCAGGGCGCGCTTGGCCTTGATGGCCACGTGCACATCGGACTCGGCCTGGTGCTGGCGCCGCTCGCTGTGGCCGACGATGGCGTAGCGAACGCCAAAGTCTTTCAGCATGTCGGCCGACACATCGCCCGTGAACGGACCGTTCTCATGCGTCGACACGTTCTGCACGCCCAGCTCGATGGGCGAGCCCGCCAGCAGGCCCTGCAACTGCGCCACATAGACGCCGGGCGGGCAGACCACCACGTCGCACGCCGGCTGGCCGATGCCCGCCAGCAGTTCCTTCACCAGCGCCTCGTTGGCGGCCAGGTTGCCATTCATCTTCCAGTTGCCGGCGATGAGTTTTCTCTTGCTCATGTCAGTTCCAGGTCAATACGATCTTGCCAATGTGCTGATTGCTCTGCATCAGCGCGTGGGCGCGCGCGGCGCCGCTGGGCAGGCCATCGCCCGCCTCGATTGCCGCGAACACGCCGTGAATCACGGGCTTGACGGCGCCGCTTTCCAGCCAGGGCCAGACACGCGCCTTCAGTGCCCGCGCGATGGCGCCCTTGAACGCCACCGGCCGTGGCCGCAGCGTGCTGCCCGTGATGGTAAGGCGCCTGCGCAGCACCAGCCCGGCGTTGAAGTCGGCCCTGGTGCCGCCTTGCACGGCGATGATGACCAGGCGCCCGTCCTCGGCCAGGCAGTCCACCTCGCGCTTGACGTAGTCGCCCGCCACCATGTCGAGAATGACGTCCACGCCCTTGCCATTGGTGAGCTTCTTGGCCTCGTCGGCGAAGTCGGCTACGCGATAGTTGATGGCGTGATCCGCGCCCAGTTGCCGGGCAGCAGCGCATTTCTCATCCGATCCTGCCGTCACGATCACCGTGGCGCCCGCCGCCTTGCCCATCTGGATGGCCGTGACGCCGATGCCGCTGGTGCCGCCCTGCACCAGCAGGGTTTCGCCCGCTTGCAGGCGGCCACGGTCGAACACGTTGCTCCAGACGGTGAAGAAGGTCTCGGGCAGCGAAGCGGCTTCGACATCGCTCAAGCCTTGCGGCACCGGCAGACACTGCGCGACGGGCGCCACGCAGTACTCGGCGTAGCCACCGCCGGCCACCAGCGCGCACACGCGGTCGCCCGGCTTGAGCCCGGCCTCGGCCATCGCGGCGGCGTCACCGGATTCGATGACGCCCGCCACTTCCAGCCCCGGCAGATCGGACGCACCCGGCGGCACCGGGTAGTGGCCCATGCGCTGCAGCACGTCGGGCCGGTTGACGCCCGAGGCGCTGACGCGGATCAGCACCTCGCCCGCGCCGGCCACCGGCGTGGCGCGCTCGGCGGGCACCAGCACTTCGGGCGCGCCGTATTCGCGGATTTCGATGCACTTCATGGTCAAAACGGACTTCAGCCCTTGTTCAGCAAGCAGAAACAGCCAATCACTGCTGCTGTTGCTGCTGCTGCTCGGCGCTGGCGCTGTCCGCGCTTTCGGCCGGCACCGGGCGCTCCTCGCGCTCGGCACGCGGCGGGCGATCACCACGCTCTTCACGCGGGCCACGGTCACCACGGTACGGGCGGTCGCCGCGCTCGCGGTATTCGCGCGGCGGACGGTCCTCGCCGCCGTCTTCACGCGCGGGACGCTCCAGCAGCGCCTTCATCGACAGCTTGATGCGGCCCTTGTCATCGGTCTCCAGCACCTTGACCTTGACCACCTGGCCTTCCTGCAGGTAGTCGGTGACCTTCTCGACGCGCTCATGCGCGATCTGGCTGATGTGCAGCAGACCGTCCTTGCCGGGCAGGATGTTGACCAGCGCGCCAAACTCCAGCAGCTTGGTGATGGGGCCTTCGTACACGGCGCCCACTTCGGCCTCGGCCGTGATGGCCTCGATGCGGGCGCGGGCGTCGTCGGCCTTGGCGGCATCGGTGCTGGCGATGGTGATGGTGCCGTCTTCGGCGATGTCGATGGTGGTGCCGGTTTCCTCGGTCAGCATGCGGATGGTGGCGCCGCCCTTGCCGATCACATCGCGGATCTTCTCGGGGTTGATCTTCATCGTGTACAGCTTGGGCGCGTAGGCGCTGATTTCGGCCTTGGCCTCACCCATCGCCTCCTGCATCTTGCCCAGGATGTGCATGCGCGCTTCCTTGGCCTGCGCCAGGGCGACCTGCATGATTTCCTTGGTGATGCCCTGGATCTTGATGTCCATTTGCAACGCGGTGATGCCGGTGGTGGTGCCGGCCACCTTGAAGTCCATGTCGCCCAGGTGATCCTCGTCGCCCAGGATGTCGGTCAGCACGGCGAAGCGGTTGTCTTCCTTGATCAGGCCCATGGCAATGCCCGCCACGTGCGCCTTCATGGGCACGCCAGCGTCCATCATCGACAGGCAGCCGCCGCAGACCGAGGCCATCGAGCTGGAGCCGTTGGATTCGGTGATCTCCGACACCACGCGGATGGTGTACGGGAACTCGTCCTTGGCGGGCAGCAACGGCACCAGCGCACGCTTGGCCAGGCGGCCGTGGCCGACCTCGCGGCGCTTGGTGCTGCCCATGCGGCCGGCCTCGCCGGTGGCGAACGGGGGCATGTTGTAGTGGAACAGGAAGCGGTCCTCGAACTCGCCGGCCAGCGCGTCGATGCGCTGCGCGTCGCGCTCGGTGCCCAGCGTGGTCACCACCAGCGCCTGCGTCTCGCCGCGCGTGAACAGCGCCGAGCCGTGGGTGCGCGGCAGCACGCTGTTGCGGATTTCGATGGGGCGCACGGTGCGCGTGTCGCGGCCGTCGATGCGCGGCTCGCCGGCCAGGATCT
>JAUNUR010000134.1 GCA_030538085.1 Pseudomonadota bacterium
CGCTCAACGCTCAACGCTCAACCTCTGCATGCGCGCCTCGCGGATCGGCAGGTTCAGCACCGCCGCCAGCGCGGCCAGCGCGATGTCGGCCCACCACATCCAGTCGTAGTCGCCGAAGTGGGTAATCGCCAACCCGCCCAGCCACGCGCCCAGAAAGCCCCCGATCTGGTGGCTCAGCAGCGTCAGCCCGAACAGCGTGCCCAGGTAGCGCACGCCGAACAGCTTGGCGCACAACCCCGCCGTGGGCGGCACCGTCGCCAGCCAGGTCAGCCCCAGGCCGACGGCGAACACGTAGAACACCCAGGCCTCGCGCGGCATCGCTAGATACCACAGCACCAATAGCGCGCGGCTGCCGTACATCAGCGCCAGAATCATCTTGCTGCGGTACTGTCCCACCAGGTGCCCCACCACCAGGCTGCCCACGATGTTGGCCAGCCCGATCAGCGCCAGCGACCAACTGGCCACCGTGGGCGGCAGACCGCACAGGTTCACCTCGGTCGGCAGGTGTGTGACCAGAAACGCGATGTGGAAACCGCAGGTGAAAAAGCCCGCGTGCAGCAGCAGGTAGCTGCGGTCGGCCAGGGCGGCTTTCAGCGTTGCGCGCAGGCCGTCGCCAGTGTTGCCGGCCGCGCCCGTGGTGTGCGGCGTGCTGCCCCGGGTGACGCGGCCCACCAGCGGCAGCGCCAGCAGCGTCATGGCCGCCAGCGAATACATGGCGCCCATCCAGCCCATCATCTGGATCAGCTTTTGCAGCAGCGGCGCGAAAACGAACTGCCCCAGCGAACCGCCGGCGTTGATCACGCCCGATGCCGTGCCGCGCGCCTCGGCCGGCATGCGCTGGGCCGCCGCGCCGATCAGCACCGAGAAACTGCCCGCGCCCGCGCCCATGGCCGACAGCATCCCGATGGCGAAAATCAGCCCCCAGGTGCTGGTCATGAGCGGTGTGATGGCGCTGCCCAGCGCCATCACCACGATGCCCGCCAGCAGCACGGGCCGTGGCCCCCAGCGGTCGGCCGCCGCGCCCGCCAGCGGCTGGATCGCGCCCCAGGTGAACTGCGCCACCGCCATCGCGAAGCTGATGGCCACGATGCCCAGCCCCGTCGACGTGTTGAGCGGCCCCACGAACAGCCCCAGCGACTGGCGCGCGCCCATCGTCACCATCAGGATGCCGGCCGCCGCCAGCGTGATGCCCATCACGCCGGGGCCTTGGAGTGTCTTGAACATGCTTGAAGTGGGCGGGAGCTGGTGCAGCCGGTGCAGGATGGAAGACGGCGATCATAGGGCCGTGCTTGGCTGTTCAGCGCCCCAAAATCAAGCGCGATATGTCAACTAGTACGCCGACACGGAGATTTCGGAACATGGTGAAAGTGATGAATTCGGCCCGAGGGCAAGGCGCACATCGCAGCGATACCGGGTGGTATCGCGAGGATGTGCAACGCCGCCATCGGGGCGAAGGCGCGCTTTCACGTTTCGAAATTTCCGTGTCGGTGTACTAGGCCGTGTCATCAAATCATCCAAATGATTGCAGCGGTCAGATGGATGGCGCCTAGGAAGTTGCGCGCAGTCTTGTCGTAGCGCGTGGCAAT
>JAUNUR010000092.1 GCA_030538085.1 Pseudomonadota bacterium
AGCTGCCGCACAGGCGCACGGTGGAGGTGGAGGCGTTCTGCTCGTGGTCGGCGTGAAGGATGAAGATGCGATCCATCGCCTTTTCGATGACCGGGTTGACCTTGTATTCCTCGCAGGGCGTGCCGAACATCATGCGCAGGAAGTTGCCGGCATAGCTCAGGTTGTTCTGCGGGTACATGTAGGGCTCGCCCTTGCCGTACTTGTGGGCCATGGCGACCAGCGTGGGCATCTTGGCGATCAGCTGGATGGCGGCGCGCTCGCGGTGCTCGGCGTTATGGATGTCGGTGTTCTCGTGATAGAAGGCCGACATGGCGCCCACCAGACCAGTCAGCACGGCCATGGGGTGCGCGTCGCGGCGGAAGCCACGCAGGAAGAACTGCATCTGCTCGTTGACCATGGTGTGGCTGAGCACCGTCTTGTGGAAGACGGCTCGCTGATCATGGTCGGGCAGCTCCCCTTTCAGCAGCAGGTAGCAGGTGTCGAGATAGTCGCACTTCTGGGCCAGTTGCTCGATGGGGTAGCCGCGGTACAGCAGCTCGCCCTTGTCGCCATCGATGTAGGTGATGGACGACTGGCAGGAAGCCGTGGACATGAAACCCGGGTCGTACGTGAACATGCCGGTCTGCGCGTACAGCTTGCGGATGTCGATCACGTCCGGCCCGATGCTGCCCTGATAGATCGGCAGATCAATTTCGGGACTGCCGTTGGAGAACGACAGCTTGGCTTGGTTGTCGGAGAGGTTCATGTCTGATTTCCTAAGGGGAGGGCGGTCGATCTATTTATGGGGCGACGGTGTTCGGCAGCGGCGTGCGCAGCATCTCCAGAACTTCCCGCACATCGGGTGAATTGAGGGCGTCTTCCGGCTCTTTGCGCCGCAGCAGCAGCTCAAGCAGGTCGTTGTCCGACAGGTCCATCAACTGCTCCAGCGCCGCCGCGTGGCGCGCTGTCAGCTGGCTGACGTGGCGATCAAAGAAACGCTCGATGAAGAGGTCGTTCTCCAGCATGCCCCGGCGGCAGCGCCACTTGAGTTTGGAGAGCGCGCGTTCATCAAGTGCAGTCATCGGTTTTGGGTCAAAAAGGCCGCGGAGCAGGCCATGCCAGCGAACGCCGTGGCCGGACCTGCGCCGGCCGGCGGCGTTGACCCCCTCGGGGGGAAGGCGTGAAGCGACTCAGGAGGGGCATCTCTAAACCGCGCGGCGGACCATCAGCTCCTTGATCTTGCCAATGGCCTTGGTCGGGTTCAGGCCCTTGGGACACACGTCCACGCAGTTCATGATGCTGTGGCAGCGGAACAGGCGGTACGGGTCTTCCAGGTTGTCCAGGCGCTCGCCGGTGGCCTGGTCGCGGCTGTCGGCAAGGAATCGGTAGGCCTGCAGCAGGCCTGCTGGGCCGACGAACTTGTCGGGGTTCCACCAGAAGCTGGGGCAGCTGGTGGAGCAGCTGGCGCACAGAATGCACTCGTACAGGCCGTTCAGCTCCTCGCGCTCCTCGGGCGACTGCAGACGCTCTTTCTCGGGCGCCGGGTCGTGGTTGATGAGGTAGGGCGTGATGGAGTGGTACTGCTTGAAGAACTGCGTCATGTCCACGATCAGGTCGCGCACCACCGGCAGGCCGGGCAGGGGCTTGAGCACGATCGGGTCTTTCAGCGTGCGCAGGTTGGTGAGGCACGCCAGGCCGTTCTTGCCGTTGATGTTCATGGCGTCGGAGCCGCACACGCCTTCGCGGCAGGAGCGGCGGAACGACAGCGTGGGGTCGACCGCCTTGAGCTTCATCAGGGCGTCGAGCAGCATGCGCTCGTTGCCTTCCAGCTCGACTTCAACCGTTTGCATGTACGGCTTGGCATCCTTGTCCGGGTCGTAGCGGTAGATCTTGAAGGTACGTTTTTGCATCTTGTCTTCCTTGGAACCGGCGGTATCAGAACGTGCGCACCTGCGGCGGCACCGTGTCGACGGTGAGGGGCTTGGTGCGCACCGGCTTGTAGGCCAGGCGGTTGCCCTGGCTGTACCACAGGGTGTGCTTCATCCAGTTGGCGTCGTCGCGGCCCAGCGGGGCGGTGGGGTGGTCGGCCGGGTGCTCGTAGTCGCTCACGGTGTGGGCGCCACGGCACTCCTTGCGGGCGGCGGCCGACACCATGGTGGCCTGGGCCACCTCGATCAGGTTTTCGACTTCCAGCGCTTCCTGGCGGGCCATGTTGAAGACCTTGGAATGGTCTTTCAGGCCCAGACCGCTCACGCGCTCGCGCAGCGCGGCGATCTTGGTCACGCCCTCGTCCATGCTGGCCTGGGTGCGGAACACGCCGGCGTGCTGCTGCATGGTGCTGCGGATGTCGCCCGCGATGTTCTGCGCGTACTCGCCGTCGCTGGCGGCTTCCAGCCTGTTCAGGCGTTCCAGCGAGCGCTCGGCGGCGTCGGCCGGCAGCGGCTTGTGCGCGCCGCCGGAGTGGTTGGCGATGATGTGGTTGCCCGCCGCCTTGCCGAACACCAGCAGATCGAGCAGCGAGTTGGTGCCCAGGCGGTTGGCGCCGTGCACGCTGGTGCACGAGCATTCGCCCACCGCGTACAGGCCCTGCACCGGCACCAGGTGGTCGTCGCCCACGGGCACGCTGACCTGGCCGTGGATGTTGGTCGGCATGCCGCCCATCTGGTAGTGGATGGTGGGTACCACGGGAATCGGCTCCTTGGTGATGTCGACGTTGGCGAAGTTGACGCCGATCTCGTACACCGAGGGCAGGCGCTTGTGGATGGTGTCGGCGCCCAGGTGGTCGAGCTTGAGGACCACGTAGTCCTTGTTGGGGCCGCAGCCACGGCCTTCCTTGATCTCCTGGTCCATCGAGCGCGAGACAAAGTCGCGTGGCGCCAGGTCTTTCAGGGTGGGGGCATAGCGCTCCATGAAGCGCTCGCCATTGCTGTTGAGCAGGATGGCGCCTTCGCCGCGGCAGCCCTCGGTCAGCAGCACGCCGGCGCCGGCCACGCCGGTGGGGTGGAACTGCCAGAACTCCAGGTCCTGCAGCGGAATGCCCGCGCGCGCGGCCATCCCTAAGCCGTCGCCGGTGTTGATGTAGGCGTTGGTGCTGGCGGCGAAGATGCGGCCGGCGCCGCCCGTGGCCAGCATCACGTGCTTGGCGTGCAGCACGTAGAAGTCGCCGGTTTCCATCTCGATGGCGGTGACGCCCACCACGTCGCCATCGGCGTCGCGGACCAGATCAAGCGCCATCCACTCGACGAAGAAGGTGGTCTTGGAGGCGACGTTCTGCTGGTACAGCGTGTGCAGCATGGCGTGGCCGGTGCGGTCGGCGGCGGCGCAGGCGCGCTGCACGGGCTTCTCCCCGTAGTTGGCGGTGTGACCGCCGAAGGGGCGCTGGTAGATCGTGCCGTCGGGGTTGCGGTCGAACGGCATGCCCATGTGCTCCAGGTCGTACACGACCTTGGGCGCTTCCTGGCACATGAACTCGATGGCGTCCTGGTCGCCCAGCCAGTCGGAGCCCTTGATGGTGTCGTAGAAGTGGTAATGCCAGTTGTCCTCGCTCATGTTGCCTAGCGAGGCGCCCACGCCACCTTGCGCCGCCACGGTGTGCGAGCGGGTGGGGAAGACCTTGGACAGTACGGCGACGTTGAGGCCCGCGCGCGCCAGTTGCAGCGAGGCACGCATGCCCGAGCCGCCCGCGCCGACGATCACCACGTCGAACTTGCGGACGTTGACTTTGTCTTTGGTGTAACTCATGTTCTTGGCTCAATCAATTCTGGTCATCGGGGGATCGAAATTGGCGGCTCACAGGCGCCACAGCACCTGGAAGGCCCAGCCCGCGCAGCCGGCCAGCCAGGCGATGGTCAGCGCCTGCAGCGTCATGCGCAGGCCCACGGGCTTGATGTAGTCCATCCACACGTTGCGCATGCCGACCCAGATGTGCCAGATCAGCGCCACGATGACGGCGAAGGTCAGCACCTTCATCCACTGCGAGGCGAAGATGCCGGCCCACTGGTCGTAACCGATGGGGCCCTTGGACAGGATCACCTGCGCCAGCACCACCAGGGTGAAGATCGCCATCAGCGCGGCGGTGAAACGCTGCGCCAGCCAGTCGGCGGTGCCGTAGTGGGCACCGACGACGGTGCGCTTGGAGCCGTAGTTGACAGCCATGGATTTGCTCCTTCTTCCTTCAGTAATCAGTACAGGCCGAACAGCTTGGCGCCCAGGGCAAGCGTCAGCAGAATGCTCAGCACCAGCACGGTGGCGGCGGACTGGCGGCCGAAATCCTTGGTGGTGTTGTGCGACACGTCCATGTACAGGTGGCGCATGCCGGCGAACAGGTGGTGCAGGTAGGCCCAGATGAGCGCCAGCACCACCAGCTTGATGAACCAGCCGGCGAAGATGCCCAGCCCGGACGAGAACGCGGCGGTGAACTGGCCGAACGAAATCTCGGACGACACCGACTTGTCGAACAGCCACAGGATGAAGGGCAGCAGCAGGAACATCAGCACGCCGCTGATGCGGTGCGCGCCCGAAACCAGCGCGGCCAGCGGCCAGCGGTAGGTGGGCAGATCGCCAAAGGCGTTGATGTTGCGGTATTCAGGCCGGGGCTTGGCGACTTCGCTCATGGTGTGACTCTCGTGGGGAAAAATATGTAACGACGTTGTAATTCTTCGAGGGGTGAACCTGTAAATTCTATTGCAATGCAACAAGCTGACAGGAGCATTGCGGCAGCGCGCGCCCGGTAACCGAATTCATGACCGCGGGTGAGGTGGCGATGAGTGTGTTAGCAAAGGCTTGTTGCATGCGTGATCACATCGAGATTTTTGGGACTAACACGTGAGCGTCTGCGCTGGCGATGCGCTGGCTTAACTTAGCGCGTTGCGGTAGTGGTGGGTGTCGGTGCGGTACAGCCCGCGCCGCAACTCCATCGGCACGTCGTTGTAGGTGTAGGCGATGCGCTCCACGCTGAGCAGGGGCGTGGCGGGCGTCACATCAAGCAGGGTGGCCTGCGCGGCGTCGGGCAGGACGGCGCGGATTTTTTCGTCGGCGCGCACCATGCGCACGCCAAACTCAGCCTCGAACAGCGCGTACATCGGGCCGTGGTAATCCGACAGGCGTTCCACCGTCAGGCCCTTGAACGGGCCGCCCGGCAGCCACAGGTCTTCCAGAATCGTCGGCACGCCGCCATAGCGCAGCAGGCGGCGCGCCTGCAGCACCGGGTCGCCCGCGCGCAGGCCCAGCAGGCGGGCCACCTCGGCGCTGGCGCGCTGGCGTTTGCAATCGACGAAGTCGCGCTGCGCCGGTCCCTCGCTGTCTATCGTGCCGCTGTCGGGCTGCAGGCGCAGAAAGCGGTATTGCACGTGCTGCTCGGCGTGCGTGGCCACGAAGGTGCCGCGGCCCTGGCGGCGCACCAGCAGGTTCTCGGCCGCGAGTTCGTCCACGGCCTTTCGCACCGTGCCCTGACTGACCTTGTAGCGCGCGGCCAGATCGAACTCGCTGGGGATCACCTCGCCCGGTTTCCATTCGCCCTGCTGCAGGCCTTGCAGGATCAGCCCCTTGATCTGCTGGTACAGCGGGCTGAACGCGGGCGCTGGCCCACCCCAGGCGGCCGATGCCGACGCGAGCGGTGAATCGGTGTCTGCGGGTGTGGAGGAGGGAAGGGCTGCGCTGGCCATCGCGGCTTGATTCGTCAGGTTGATGGAAGGGTAATCATATCTTATATAAGACACAAGACAAATTGACCCTTAAGGTTTTCATGGATACACTTGAGGGTTGTTCGGGAGGGCTTGGGCTCGTGGTTTCGGGTCGGGCTCGTCGAGTCCCGAGCCGCTGTTTTCATCACAACCCTTTGGAGTGTTTTCCATGAGCAAGAAGCCCGTTCGCGTGGCCGTCACCGGCGCCGCTGGCCAGATCGGTTATGCCCTGCTGTTCCGTATCGCCTCGGGCGAGATGCTGGGCAAGGACCAGCCGGTGATCCTGCAGCTGCTCGAAATTCCCGACGAAAAAGCCCAGAAGGCGCTCAAGGGCGTGATGATGGAACTGGAAGACTGCGCCTTCCCGCTGCTGGCCGGCATGGAAGCGCACGCCGACCCCATGACCGCCTTCAAGGACACCGACTATGCCCTGCTGGTGGGCGCCCGTCCGCGCGGCCCCGGTATGGAGCGCGCCGACCTGCTGGCCGCCAACGCGCAGATCTTCACCGCGCAGGGCAAGGCGCTGAACGCAGTCGCCAGCCGTAACGTGAAGGTGCTGGTGGTGGGCAACCCGGCCAACACCAACGCCTACATCGCGATGAAGAGCGCGCCGGATCTGCCGGCCAAGAACTTCACCGCCATGCTGCGCCTGGACCACAACCGCGCCGCCAGCCAGATCGCCGCCAAGACCGGCAAGGCCGTCAAGGACATCAAGAAGCTGGCCGTGTGGGGCAACCACTCGCCCACCATGTACGCCGACTACCGCTTCGCCACCATCGACGGCGCCAGCGTGAAGGACATGATCAACGACCAGGACTGGAACGCCAACGTGTTCCTGCCCACCGTGGGCAAGCGCGGTGCCGCCATCATCGACGCGCGCGGCCTGTCGTCGGCCGCCTCGGCCGCCAACGCCGCCATCGACCACATGCGCGACTGGGCGCTGGGCACGAATGGTGAGTGGGTCACCATGGGCATTCCGTCGCAGGGCTGGTACGGCATTCCGAAGGAAGTCATGTTCGGCTTCCCCGTGACCTGCGAGAACGGCGAGTACAAGGTCGTCGAAGGCCTGCCCATCGACGCCTTCAGCCAGGAATGCATCAACAAGACGCTGGCCGAGCTGGAAGGCGAGAAGGACGGTGTGAAGCACCTGCTTTGACGAGCGGTTGAGCGTTGAGCGTTCGGCGTTGAGCGAAACGGCCAGCGGCGAACGGGTTTCACGCTCAACGCCCAACGCTGAACGCCAAACCTCCTCATGCATCCCCGCGATATCCTCCTCGGCGCCCAGGCCGCCGCCGGCATGCTGCCGGTGTGCGACCACTACAGCGGCGTCGAGGCGCGCATGCGCAAGAGCCTGCAACTGCAGCAGGAGATGACCGAGGAGTTCGGCGCCTGCGTGTTCGACGTCACGCTGGATTGCGAGGACGGCGCCCCGGTCGGCGGCGAGGACGAGCATGCGCTGCTGGTGACCGAGTTGGTCATGTCCGCGCCCGATGGCGCCCGCGTGGGCGTGCGCGTGCACCCGGTCGACCACCCGGCCTTCGAGGCCGACATGGACATCATCGCCCGCGATGCCGGTCAGCGCCTCACGCACATCATGATTCCCAAGGTGGAGTCGGTCGATGACGTGGTGCGGGCTGAGAAGGCCCTGCTGGCCGCGTACACCGCCGGCTTGCCGCTGCAGGTGCTGATCGAATCGCCCGGCGCGGTGCACCGCGCCTTCGATATCGCCGCCCACCCGCGCGTGCAATCGCTCAGCTTCGGACTGATGGATTTCGTTTCGGCGCACGCCGGTGCCATCCCTGCCGAGGGCATGGGCATCGAAGGGCAGTTCACGAACCCGCTGGTGCTGCGCGCCAAGCTGGAAATCGCCAGTGCCGCTCACGCTTTCGGCAAGGTGCCGTCGCACTGCGTGGTCACCGAGTTCAAGAACGAGGCCGCCATGCGCACCGCCGCCCGGCGCGCCGCGCGCGAGTTCGGCTACACCCGCATGTGGAGCATCCACCCGAGCCAGATCCGACCCATTCTTGAGGCCTTCGCGCCCGACGAGCGGCAGATTCACACCGCCAGCGACATCCTGCTGGCGGCGGCCCAGGCCGATTGGGCACCCATCAGCCACGACGGCGCCTTGCACGACCGCGCCAGCTACCGCCACTTCTGGCAGGTGCTGGAACGCGCCCATGCCACTGGCCGGCCGTTGCCGGTCGAGGTGGCGCCATGGTTCTGACACGGCAGGCATGTCATCATCGCCATCCCTGTATTTTTCGAGAGAGTGATCGCAGCATGAAAATCCTTGCCCTTGCCTCCATCGCGGTGGCGCTGAGCTTGACCATGGGCACCGCCCAGGCCCAGTCATCCAGCATGGCCAAGAAGCCGGCCGCCGCCAAGAAGGCACCGGCCAAGAAAGCGCCGGCCAGACAAGCCACCAGAAAACGCACGCCGGCCAAGACGGCCAAGGCGGTGGAGGCCGCCACGCCGGTGGAGTCGCTCACCCAGCGGCTGAGCGACGCCGAATTGCGGATCGCCGAGAACATCCATACCGGCCGTATCCAGTGCGAGCTGGGTGCTGACGTCACCGTGACGGCCGATGAGAAGCACCCCGGGTTCTTCCACGTGTCCTCGGGCAAGCAGCGCTATTACATGCATCCGGTGGAAAGTCGTACCGGTGCCATCCGCCTGGAGGACAACCGCGCCGGTGCCATGTGGCTGCAGTTGGGCAACAAGTCGATGCTGATGAACCAGAAGCTGGGCCAGCGCGTGGCGGACGAGTGCGCCACGCCCGTCCAGCGCGAGTTCGCCGCGCAGATGCTGGTCAACGGCCAGCCCAGCCTGCTTGACGACGCGCCGCCTCCAGGCCAGCCGATTGATGTGCAGCCGCAGGGTCAGCCGAGCGCCGTGCCGCTTCCAGGCCAGCCGAGCGATGCGCTGGGCACGGCACCATTGCCGCAGCCGAGCGATACGCCGCAAAACCCGAACGATGCATTGCGCAAGTAAGCGCCACATGCCCGTGCCGGCTTGCCGAGGCAAGCCGGTCACCATGGCAATGGGCGGCTGCCACGCCAGATGCCACACAGTTGATTGTTGAACGCAGGAGAAAAGAAAAGTGTTGAACGCCTACCGCGCCCACGTCGCCGAACGAGCCACCCTGGGCATCCCGCCGCTGCCGCTGGATGCCAAGCAGACCAGCGAACTGATCGAGCTGATCAAGAACCCGCCCGCGGGTGAAGACACCGCCTTCCTGCTCGACCTGCTGACCCACCGCGTGCCACCCGGCGTGGACGACGCGGCCAAGGTCAAGGCCAGCTTCCTGGCCGCCGTGGCGCACGGCGACGTCAACGTGCCGCTGATCAGCAAGGCCAAGGCCACCGAGCTGCTGGGCACCATGGTCGGCGGCTACAACGTGCACCCGCTGATCGAGCTGCTGGACGACGCAGAAGTCGCTGGTGTGGCCGCCGATGCGCTGAAGAAGACGCTGCTGATGTTCGACTTCTTCAACGACGTGGCAGCCAAGGCCAAGGCCGGCAACGCCAAGGCCAAGGAAGTGATGCAGAGTTGGGCCGACGCCGAGTGGTTCACCAGCCGTCCCGAGGTCGAGAAGAAGATCACCGTCACCGTGTTCAAGGTGCCGGGCGAGACCAACACCGACGACCTGTCGCCCGCGCCCGACGCCTGGAGCCGCCCCGACATTCCGCTGCACTACCTGGCGATGCTGAAGAACACGCGCCCCGACGCGGCCTTCAAGCCCGAGGAAGACGGCAAGCGCGGCCCGATGCAGTTCATCGAGGACCTGAAGAAGAAGGGCCACATCGTCGCCTACGTGGGCGACGTGGTGGGCACCGGCTCCAGCCGCAAGTCGGCCACCAACAGCGTGATCTGGGCCACCGGCCAGGACATTCCCTTCGTGCCGAACAAGCGCTTCGGCGGCGTCACCCTGGGCGGCAAGATCGCGCCGATCTTCTTCAACACGCAAGAGGACTCCGGCTCGCTGCCGATCGAAGTCGACGTGTCGAAGTTCGAAATGGGTGACGTGCTCGACATCTACCCCTACGAGGGCAAGATCGAGAAGGGCGGCCAGAAAGTGGCCGACTTTGCGCTCAAGAGCGACGTGTTGCTGGACGAAGTGCGCGCTGGCGGCCGCATCAACCTGATCATCGGCCGCAGCCTGACGGCCAAGGCGCGCGAGGCGCTGGGCCTGCCGGCCTCCGACAAGTTCCGCCTGCCTCAGGCGCCCGTCGCGTCCAAGGCCGGCTTCACGCTGGCGCAGAAGATGGTCGGTCGCGCCTGCGGCCTGCCGGAAGGCCAAGGCATCCGCCCCGGCACCTACTGCGAGCCCAAGATGACCACCGTCGGCAGCCAGGACACCACCGGCCCGATGACGCGCGACGAACTGAAAGACCTGGCCTGCCTGGGCTTCAGTGCCGACATGGTGATGCAGTCGTTCTGCCACACCGCCGCCTATCCGAAACCCGTCGATGCCAAGATGCACCGCGAGCTGCCCGCCTTCATCAGCAACCGCGGCGGCGTGGCGCTGCGCCCGGGCGACGGCGTGATTCACTCGTGGCTCAACCGTTTGCTGCTGCCCGACACCGTGGGCACGGGCGGTGACTCGCACACGCGCTTCCCGATCGGCATCAGCTTCCCGGCCGGCTCCGGCCTGGTGGCCTTTGCCGCCGCCACGGGCGTGATGCCGCTCGACATGCCTGAGAGCGTGCTGGTGCGCTTCAAGGGCGAGATGCAGCCGGGCGTGACGCTGCGCGACCTGGTGCACGCCATTCCGCTGTACGCCATCAAGCAGGGCCTGCTCACTGTCGA
This sequence comes from Pseudomonadota bacterium, assembly GCA_030538085.1. GTDB lineage: Bacteria > Pseudomonadota > Gammaproteobacteria > Burkholderiales > Burkholderiaceae_C > Ottowia. Next base: position 10,470 of record JAUNUR010000092.1, read on the forward strand.
GAAGGCCGGCAAGAAGAACATCTTCTCGGGCCGCGTGCTGGAGATCGAGGGTCTGCCGCAACTAAAGGTGGAGCAGGCGTTCGAGCTGTCGGATGCCAGCGCCGAACGTTCGGCGGCAGGCTGCACGATCAAGCTCGACAAGGAGCCGATCATCGAGTACCTGCAGTCCAACGTGGTGCTGATGAAGAACATGATCGCCAACGGCTATGCCGACGCCAAGACGCTGGCGCGCCGCATCGAAAAGGTCGAACAGTGGCTGGCCAACCCCCAGTTGCTGGAGGCCGACAAGGACGCCGAGTACGCCGCTGTCATCGAGATTGACCTGGCCGACATCAAGGAGCCCATCGTCTGCTGCCCGAACGATCCGGACGACGCCAAGTTCATGTCCGAAGTGGCTGGCACCAAGATCGACGAAGCCTTCATCGGCTCGTGCATGACCAACATCGGCCACTTCCGCGCCGCGGCCAAGCTGCTGGGCGGCCAGCGCGACATCCCCGTCAAGCTGTGGGTGGCGCCGCCCACCAAGATGGACCAGGACGAGCTGATGAAGGAAGGCCACTACGCCGCCTTCGGCACCGCCGGTGCGCGCACCGAGATGCCGGGTTGCAGCCTGTGCATGGGCAACCAGGCGCAGGTGCGCGAGGGTGCCACGGTCATGAGCACCAGCACGCGCAACTTCCCCAACCGCCTGGGCAAGAACACCAACGTGTTCCTGGGTTCGGCTGAGCTGGCCGCCATCTGCTCAAAATTAGGCCGCATCCCCACGGTGGAGGAATATCGCGCCGAGATGGGCATCATCGACGCCGACAAGGCCAGCGTGTACCGCTACATGAACTTCGACCAGATCGAGGAGTACGCGGAAACGGCCAAGTCCGTGACGACTTGAACGAACGCTCGCTCAAACAAGAAACGACCCGCGAGGGTCGTTTCTTTATGGTGCATTCTGATGAGAAAACAGCGCGCTGCTACAGCGGTGGCTCCTGTCGCTTGTCCTGCATCACCAGATAGACGCCAGCCCCTGCCAGCGCCGCCCAGATGACGAAAGCCAGCGTGCCGATGCGCGCGGCGATCACGTTCATGAAGAAAAGCATCAGCAAGGCGATCACGAGCAGGGCGTTGCCGAGCCAGAAAGCGGTTTTCGTGGGTTCTTGATCGTTCATGTGAAAGAGGCCTTTCAGGGACGGATTCAACCTATTGAGCAACCCAACCCTGCCAACAGGGCCGATGTACCCGAAGAAAATCAATGACTTACAAAACGTTTTCTTGAGAGAGTTTCGTCA
>JAUNUR010000093.1 GCA_030538085.1 Pseudomonadota bacterium
GATGCGCTCTTCAGCCTGCAATTGTGTGTATCGTGATCCCATCTGTGCAACTTACCTCAGGGGAGGGTGTTGCACTTCGGAGTTGAGACCGCCCTCTTATTCCGTTTCCACTTCAAGGCGCCAATCACCGTCATCCCGGCGAAGGCCGGGATCCACATGTTTCCCCGCACACGCCGTCTGGATTGCGGCCCCGTATCGCGGTACGGGCAGGCTTTGCGCTGGAATGACGAGATATGGCTGCTTTGATCTGGAGTTGGAGTTACTTCAGATAATCCGATACGACCTTCCAGCGGCCGTCCTGGATTTGCGAGAGGCGCGGCATGTTGCTGCCCAGGCGCTTGGTCGGGCTGAAGCTCATCGGCGCGGCGCCGAAGATGTCGCCATCGCTGCTGTAGCTGTCCATGGCCTTGATGAAGCTGTCGACCGTCAGGTTGGCACCCGCCTTCTGCACGCCACGGACGAAGTGATCAATGGCGCCATAGCCGTATCCCGAGAACACGGTGGGGTCCTCGTTGAACTTGGTCTTGTACTTGTTGGCCCAGAAGCGCAGCGGCTGCGAGGCTTCGTCCAGATAGGGGTGCTGCACCGTCATCGCGGCGTACAGGCCGTCCATGGCCTTGCCACCCAGCTTGTGGATGAGGTCGGTGTAGGCGGCGCTGGTGCCGAGGAAGGTGGGGTTGAAGCCCGTCTTGCGCGACTCGCCGATGGTGCCGATGGTTTCGCGGATGACCGTGCCCAGCACCACGAAGTCGCAGCCCGCGGCCTTCATGCGCGCCACCTGCGACGAGAAGTCGGTGGCGCCACGCTTGAAGGTGGTCTTTTCGGCGTAGTCGGTGCCCATGGCCTTCAGCGCGGTCTCGCCGCCACGCATCACTTCAAGCCCGAACTCGTCATCCTGGTAGATCGCGCAGACTTTCTTGGCGCCCTTTTCCTGCACCAGCTTGGGCACGGCCATGCGAATCTGGTCGTAGTAGGTGGCGGCGAAGGCGTACTTCAGCCGGTGCAGCGGCTCGTACATCTCGCGCGCGGCGGTGATGGGGTAGAAGCTGAACACGTTCTTGCTGAACAGCACCGGGAACGTGGCCAGGTTCTGCGCCGTGCCGATGTGGCCGACCATGGCGAAGATCTTGTCCTGGTTGACCAGCTTTTGCGCCGCCAGCACGGCGCGCTTGGGGTCGTAGCCGGAGTCCTCGATCTTCAGCTCCAGCTTGCGGCCATTGATGCCGCCCTGCTCGTTGATTTCGTCCACGCGCAGCAGCATGCCCATGCGCACCTGCTTGCCAAAGCCGGCCAGCGGCCCGGAAAGGTCCTGGATGGTGCCGATCGTGATCTTGTCCTTGCTGACGCCTTGGGTCTGCTGCGCCATGGCAGGGCTGGCCACGAGCAGCGCGCCAGCCAGTGCCGCCAGAGTGTGTTTGAGGGTCATGAAAAGTCTCCTGCAATGAAATGAATGGGGAAAGCCCAGCGTGGTGCTGCCGCTGGAAACAGATGAATTGTGGTGGCGGCGCCGGCTCCGCCGGCCCTGTGATTACCCTGAGAGGCTGTCCCCAAACTCCGCGCGGGTGCCTCTGGGCGCGGCACGCCCAAACCATGAACAGGCTCCGACAACGACGCACTTACCGGTACATCGCCTCGATCTGCGGCGCGTATTTCTTCTGCACCAGCTGACGCTTGAGTTTCATGGTGGGCGTCAGTTCCTCGTCCTCGGCCGTGAGCTGGGTGTCGAGCAGGAAGAACTTCTTGATCTGCTCGACACGGGCGAATTTGGTGTTGACGCTGTCGATCACTTCCTGAATCAGCGCCTGCACCTCGGCGGCGCGCGTCAGGCTGGCGTAGTTGGAGAACGGCACGTCGTGGTCCTGCGCGTATTTCTCCACGTTCTCCTGGTCGATCATGATGATCGCCGTCAGGTAGGGCCGCTGGTCGCCGATGACCACCGCGTCGGTGATGTAGGGGCTGAACTTCAGTTCGTTTTCCAGCTCGCTGGGCGTCACGTTCTTGCCGCCGGCGGTGATGATGATGTCCTTCATCCGGTCGGTGATGCGGTAGAAGCCGTCTTCGTCCACCGTGCCGACGTCGCCGGTGCGCAGCCAGCCGTCTTCGGTGAAGGTCTCGGCGGTCTTGTCGGGCAGGTTCAGGTAGCCGGCGAACACGTTGCGGCCCTTCACCTGGATCTCGCCGGTGGCGGGGTCGAGCCGGATCTGGTTGAAGTCCGCCGCCGGGCCAATCGACCCCGGCTTGATGCGCGCCACCGGCACGCCGGTGGAGGCGCCGCAGGTCTCGGTCATGCCCCAGACCTCCAGCATGGGCACGCCCAGCGACAGGTACCACTTGACCAGCTCGGGCGATATTGGCGCCGCGCCAGTAACCAGAAAGCGTGCGCGGTGAATGCCGATCAGCTTGCGCACGTTGTCCAGCGCCAGCCAGCGCGCCAGCATGAACTGGGCCTTCAGCCCGGCGGGCACGGGCTGGCCGGCCATCACGCGCTCGGCGATCCGCCCGCCCACGCCAATGCCCCAGGCGTACACCGCCTGCTGCAGCCGGGTGCTTTCCTTCAGGGCGATCATCACCGCCGAATAGAACTTCTCCCAAACGCGCGGCACGCCGGTGAACACGGTGGGCGCGATTTCGCGCACGTTCTCGGGCACGGTGTCGGGGTTCTCGACGAAGTTGAGCCTGGCGCCGGTGTAGAGCGAGAAATACTCGCCGCCCATGCGCTCGGCGATGTGGCACAGCGGCAGGAAGCACATGCCCTCATCGGTTTCGTTGCGCGCGATGAGGGTGTTGTAGCCGCGCACGGTGTAGGTCAGCCCGCCGTGCGTGTGCATGGCGCCCTTGGGCTTGCCGGTGGTGCCGGAGGTATAGACCAGGATGGCCACGTCCTCGGGCTTGCAGGCCGCCGCGCGCTGGCGCAGCGCGTCGGGGTGGGCGGCGTTGTAGTCACGCCCCAGCTGGCGCAGCGCCTCCAGGCTGATCACGTCGGGCTCCTGAAGGTCGCGCAGACCCTTCATGTCGAAGACGACGATCTTGCGCAGCCGGGGCAGCTGCTCGCGCACTTCCAGCACTTTGTCGAGCTGCTCTTCGTCCTCGACGAACAGCACGCTGGTGCGCGAGTCCTCGCACAGGTACTGAACCTGCGACGGCGCATCGGTGGGGTAGATGCCGTTGGATATGCCGCCGCCGCACAGCACCGCGATGTCGGTCAGCACCCATTCGACCACGGTGTTCGACAGGATCGACGCCGTGTCGCCCGGCGCGAAACCCAGGCTCGCCAGCCCACCGCCGATCTCGCTCACCGCTTCGCCCACCTGCGTCCAGCTCCAGCCGTGCCAGATGCCCAGCTTCTTTTCGCGCAGCCAGCGCTGGTCGCCACGGCGCGCCACGGCGTTCCAGAACATCGCCGGAATGGTGTCGCCGTCCAGCACGCTGTCGGTTCGGGGCTGGATGTGTGAAAGGTCCCAAAGATTGCTCATGGCCTCATCTCCAGGTTTTCTTCTTCTTCCAGCGGCGCTCGCCCCGCACCCCGTCGTCCTTCATGCCCAGATAGAACTCCTTGATATCGTCTTTCTCGCGCAGGCGCGCGCAGGTGTCTTCCATCACGATGCGGCCGTTTTCCAGCACGTAGCCGTGGTCGGCGGCGTTCAGCGCCATGTTGGCGTTCTGCTCCACCAGCAGGATGGTGGTGCCGCGCTCGCGGTTGATGCGCACCACGATCTCGAAGATTTCCTTGGTCAGCTTCGGTGACAGGCCCAGGCTGGGCTCGTCCAGCAGGATCAGCTCGGGGTGGGCCATCAGCGCGCGGCTGATGGCCAGCATCTGCTGCTGGCCGCCCGACAGCAATCCCGCGCTTTGCGACTCGCGCTCCTTCAGGATCGGGAAGTAGCTGAACACCTGCTCCATGTCGCGCGCCACGCCATCGCGGTCGTGCCGCGTGTAGGCGCCCATCAGCAGGTTGTCGTGCACGGACAGCAGCGGAAACACCTCGCGCCCCTCGGGCACGTGCGACAGGCCCTGGTGCACGATGAAGGCCGGGTCCCTGGCGGTGATGTCCCTGCCCTTGAACTCGATCGTTCCCTTGCGCGGGTCGATGATGCCCGAGATGGTTTTCAGGATGGTGCTCTTGCCGGCGCCGTTGCTGCCCAGCACGGTGGCGATCTGCCCTTGCCTGACCTGGAGGCTGACGCCGCGAATGGCCTTGATGGGGCCGTAGGCGCTTTCGACGTTGGCGAGCTTGAGGACGGCGGTATCGCTCATGCGGCGCTCCTTCGCAGCGAAGACACGTCATCGATGGAGCCCAGATAGGCCTCGATGACCGCCGGGTTGGTCTGCACCTCGCGCGGCGTGCCCATGGCCAGCACCTCGCCCTGGTTCATGGCCAGCACGCGGTCGGACACGCGCGACACCAGCGTCATGTCGTGCTCCACCATCAGCACCGTGACACCAAGCTCCTGCACGATGTCCTGGATCCAGAACGCCATGTCGGCGGTTTCCTCCACGTTCAGACCCGACGATGGCTCGTCGAGCAGCAGCAGTTGCGGCTCGGCGCACAGCGCGCGCGCCAGCTCCACCACCTTGCGCACGCCATAGGGCAGGCCAGCCACCATGGATTCGCGGTAGTGCTGCAGATCGAGCAGGTCGATCACGCGCTCCACCCGCTCGCGCGACTGCAGCTCGGCCGCGCGCGTGGCGGGGGTGAAGAACAGCTCGCTCCAGAAGCCGGTCCGCCGGTGCGTGTGGCGGCCAATCAGCAGGTTGTGCAGCACGGTGGCGTGCTCGAACAGCTCGATGTTCTGGAACGTCCGCGCGATGCCCAGCCCAGCCACGCGGTGCGGCGGCTGCGCGGTCAGCTTGACCATGCCGGAGGGGCCGGCGAAGTCGATCTCGCCCGTGGTTGGCGTGTAGATGCGGCTGATCAGGTTGAACACCGTGGTCTTGCCGGCGCCATTGGGGCCGATCAGCGTGAACACCTCGCCCCGGCGCACGTCGAAGCTGACGTTGTTCACCGCCAGCACGCCGCCAAAGCGCACGCTGAGGTTCTTCGCGGACAGCAGCACATCCTGCGTCATGCCGCCAACCCCCAAGCAGTGTTGTTGATCATCGGCGCTGACAGCGCACGGATGGCCGCAAAGCAGGCCACGCCAGCGAACGCCGTGGCCTCAACTCTGCCGGCCACTGGCGTTGTCCCCCCTGCGAAGCAGAGGGGGGAAGGCGCGAAGCGGCTCAGGGGGGTCATTTCAATCTGTCGGATTTCTGGAAGGACTTCTGCCGCTTGAACATGCCCTTGCGGTAGAACGGGAACATTTGCAGCCAGGTACGAATCTTCAGCCAGCGGCCGTACAGCCCCAGCGGCTCGAACAGCACGAAGGCGATCAGCACGATGCCGTACACCGTGCCCTGCAGGCCGGGCGCCATGCCAATGGCATCGGGCAGGTAGTCCTTGACCATCGAGATGAGCTGCGGCATGGCGATCAGGAACACCGCGCCCAGGAACGCGCCGTGCACCGACCCCAGCCCACCAATCACGATCAGCAGCAGCAGATCAATGGACTGGATGATGCTGAACTGATCGGGCGTGAGGTACTGCAGCTTGTGCGCGTACAGCGCGCCGCCCAGGCCCGCCAGCGCCGCCGACAGCGCGAACGACAGCGTCTTGTAGCGCGCCAGGTGAATGCCCATGCTTTGCGCCGAGATTTCCGAATCGCGGATCGCCACGAAGGCCCGGCCCGTGGACGAACGCAGCAGGTTCAGGATGCCCAGCGTCGCCAGCACCGCGGTGACCAGGCAGATGAAGTAAAAACCCGCCGTCGAATCAACCGACCAGCCGCCGATGGCGGGAGCGTTCAGGTGCTTGCCGGAGTTGCCACCGGTCACAGACTCCCAGCGCGCGAAACCCTCTTCCACGATGAAGCCAAAGGCCAGCGTGGCGATCCCCAGGTAGATGCCCTTCAGGCGCAGGGCCGGCAAGCCGACCACCACGCCCACGGCGGCGGCGATCAGCGCCGCGCACAGCATGGCCAGCGGAAACGGCCAGCCCGCGCCGGTCAGCACCGCCTGCGTGTAGGCGCCCACGCCCAGAAAGGCCGCGTGCCCCAGCGAAAACTGGCCGGTGTAGCCCGCCAGCAGCATCAGCCCCAGGCCGACGATGCCGTAGATCAGCACGAAGGTCAGCTGCGCCAGCCAGTATTCGGGCAACAGCCAGGGCGCGGCCAGCAGCGCGAGCAGCAGGGCCGAATACCAGAACACGTGCCCGCCGTGCTTGGCCAGGCGGATGTCCTGCTCGTAGCTGGTCTTGAAGATGAAGCGCATCTCAGACGTTTCCCGCCGCTGGAGCAGACGGCAGCTTCCCGTACACCATGGATCCAACGGCCGCGGAGCAGGCCATGCCAGCGACCGCCGTGGCCGGACCTGCGCCGGCCACTGGTGGTGTCCCCCCTGCGAAGCCAAGGGGGGAAGACGCGAAGCGGCTCAGGAGGGTCATACTTTCTTTATCAATTTGTCGCCGAACAGGCCGTTGGGTTTGACCATCAGCATGATCAGCACCACGATGTAGGCGGCGATGTCCTTGAAGCCCTCGGGCAGGTAGAAGCCCGACAGCGACTCGACCACGCCGATCAGCAACCCTCCGACGATGGCGCCCGGCAGGCTGCCGAAGCCGCCCACCACCGCCGCCGGAAAGGCTTTCAGGCCGATGAAGCCCATGTTGGCGTGCACGAAGGTGATGGGCGCCAGCAGCAGGCCGGCCAGCGCCGCCACCGCCGCCGCCAGGCCCCACACCAGGCCGTTCAGCCGCTTGACCGGAATGCCCATGTAATAGGCCGCCAACTGGTTCTGCGACGAGGCCTGCATGGCGATGCCCAGCTTGGTGTACCTGAACATGGCGAACAGCGCCGCGCACAGCACGGCGGTGGCGCCGATCACCGTCAGCTGCTCGGCGCTCAGCACCAGCGAGCCGAGGTGCCACGTCACGTTGCGATAGGGCACCGGCAGGGTGTGCGTTTCGGTGCCGATGCCCGGAATCATGGTGATCAGCCCGCGCGCCACGTAGCCGATGCCGATGGTGAGCATCACGATCGAGAAGGCGGGCTGCCCCAGGATCGGCCGGATCACGATGCGCTCCAGCAGCACGCCGAAAAGCGCCATGGCGGCGATGGTGGCCGGCACCGACAACCAGAATGGAAAGCCCAGCATCGTCATGCCGGCCAGGCCACCGAAGGCGCCCAGCATCATCAGGTCGCCCTGGGCGAAGCTCACGGTCTCGGTGGCCTTGTAGATCAGAACGAACCCGAGGGCAATCAGGCCGTAGATGCAACCCTGCGCGATGCCGCTGATGACCAACTGAAAAAACTGCACTTGTCTCCTACCGCTCAGGCAAAGTCGTTGCGAACTGTAACGATCTGGGCTTGTGTCTTCGATAGAACAAACCCTTAAGCGCCTGGATCGGGGCGTGTCACACTGGCCGTTTTCAGGGCTTGCCCGCGATAAGCCTTGGCTCAGGACGAAGCGCCGCCATCGCGGCCAAGACCGCTCTCACAATCCGCATCTGAGACTTCTTGGTAATCAAGCACGGGAGACACCCTACATGACCGAAGCCTATGTATTCGACGCCATCCGCACGCCGCGTGGCAAGGGCAAGAAGGACGGCAGCCTGCACGAGGTGAAGCCCGTCGACCTGCTGGCTGGCACGCTGAATGCGCTGAAGGAGCGCCACGATCTGGACACCGCCGCCGTCGACGACGTGGTGATGGGCGTGGTCTCGCCCATCGGTGAGCAGGGCTCGGTGATCGCCAAGGTGGCGGCGCTGAAGGCCGGCTGGGACTGGCAGTGCGCGGGCGTGCAACTCAACCGCTTCTGCGCCTCGGGGCTAGAGGCCGTGAACATGGCGGCGCAGAAGGTGCGCAGTGGCTGGGAAGACCTGGTGGTGGCCGGCGGCGTGGAGAGCATGAGCCGCGTGCCCATCGGCGCCGACGGCGGCGCCTGGGCGCAGGACCCGGCCACCAGCAGCGCCACCGATTTCGTGCCGCAGGGCGTGGGGGCCGATCTGATCGCCACCCTGGAAGGCTTCACGCGCGAGGACGTGGACCGCTTTGCCGTCACGTCGCAGCAGCGCGCGGCAGCGGCCCGCGATGCTGGCTATTTCAAGGACTCCATCGTGCCGGTGACGGACATGCTGGGCCAGACCATCCTGGCCGAAGACGAGTTCATCAAGCCGCGCACCACGGTAGAGGCGCTGGCGGGATTGCGGCCCTCGTTCGAGCAATTGGGCGCGATGGGCTTCGACACGGTCGCCATCGGCCGCTACCCACAGGTGGAGCGCATCGTGCACGTGCACCATGCGGGCAACTCGTCGGGCATCGTCGATGGCGCGGCGGCGGTGCTGATCGGCAACGAGGCCGCCATCAAGGCGCACAGCTTCAAGCCGCGTGCGCGCATCGTCGCCACGGCGCTCAGTGGCGCCGACCCGACCATCATGCTCACCGGCCCCATGCCCGCCACGCGCAAGGCGCTGGCCAAGGCGGGGTTGAAGATTGAGGACATCGACCTGTTCGAGGTCAACGAAGCCTTCGCCGCCGTGCCGATGAAGTTCATGAAGGCACTCGACGTGCCGCACGAGAAGGTGAACGTGAACGGCGGCGCCATCGCCATGGGCCACCCGCTGGGCGCCACGGGCGCCATGATCCTGGGCACGCTGATCGACGAGCTGCACAGGCGCCAACTGCGCTACGGCCTGGCCACGCTGTGCGTGGGCGGCGGCATGGGCATCGCCACCATCGTCGAGCGGGTTTGATGACGAATGACAAATGACTTCGCTGCGCTTCAATGACAAATGAATTCTTTGTCATTTGTCATGCGGCGCCAGCCGCTCCTGTTTTTGAATGAAGCAACATGAAGACACTGCGTTACGACCTGGCTCCCGATGGCATCGCCACCATCACTTTCGACGAGGAAGGCTCGCCCATCAACACCATGTGCCCGCAATGGCAGGACGATCTTCAGGCCGTCACCGAACAGGTGGTGAAGGACCAGGACGCCATCAAGGGCATCGTGCTGACCTCGGCCAAGCAGACCTTCTTTGCCGGTGCCGACCTGAAGGGCGTGATGCGCATGACCGCCGCCGACGCGCCGAAGGTGTTCACCGAGGTCGAGCACATCAAACGCAACTTCCGCACGCTGGAAACGCTGGGCAAGCCCGTGGTGAGTTGCCTGAACGGCACCGCGCTGGGCGGCGGGTGGGAAGTGGCGCTGGTCGGTCACCACCGGATCGCGGTTGATGACCCGAAAATCCAGTTCGGCCTGCCCGAGGTCGGCATCGGTCTGCTGCCGGGCGCTGGCGGCATCACCAAGATGGTGCGCTTGCTGGGTCTGATGGGCGCGCAGCCCTACCTGCTGGAGAGCAAGCTGTTCAGCCCCGCCGAGGCGCATCAACTCGGGCTGGTGCATGAGCTGGTGGACCATGCCGACGAACTGCTGCCGCGCGCCAAAGCCTGGATCGCATCGGTGCAAGGCAACCCGGATGCCGCCACGCACCCGTGGGACCGCAAGGATTACAAGATGCCCGGCGGCACGCCGAGCCACCCCAAGATCGCCGGCGCGCTGACGGTGGCCCCCGCTATGCTGAAGACCAAGACGCGCGGCCTGTACCCCGCGCCGCACGCCACGCTGGCGGCGATGGCCGAAGGCGCGCAGGTGGACTTCGACACCGCCATGCGCATCGAAAGCCGCTACCTCGCCAGCCTGATGACGGGCCCGGTGGCGAAGAACATGATCAACACGTTCTTCTTCAACCTGAACGCTGTTCGGAGCGGGCAGTCACGTCCAAAGGACGTGCCGAAATACAAGCCGCAGAAGGTGGGCATCCTGGGCGCCGGCATGATGGGCGCCGGCATCGCCTACGCGCAGGCCAGCCGGGGCATCGCCACGGTGCTGAAGGACGTGTCGCTTGAAAGAGCCGAACACGGCAAGGCCTACAGCCAAAAACTCACGCAGTCGCGCGTCGACAAGGGCCGCATGAACCCGCACGATCAGACGGCGCTGCTGGGCCGCATCACGCCAACCGCCGATGTGGCCGACCTGAAGGGCTGCGACCTCATCATCGAAGCCGTGTTCGAGAGCCGTGATCTGAAGGCGCAGGTGACGCAGGAAGCTGAACCGATGCTGGCCGAAGGCGGCTTCTTCGCCAGCAACACCAGCACGCTGCCCATCAGCGGGCTGGCGCAGGCGTCGAAGCGGCCGGAGAAATTCATCGGCATCCACTTCTTCAGCCCGGTCGACAAGATGAAGCTGGTCGAAATCATCCGTGGGGAAACGACCGATGACGAAACCGTGGCGCGCGCCTTCGACTACGTGCTGGCCTTGGGCAAGCTGCCCATTGTCGTCAACGACTCGCGCGGCATCTACACCAGCCGCACCTTCGGCACCTACGTGATGGAAGGCGCCGCGATGCTGGGCGAGGGCATCCCCGCCGCCGTGATCGAGAACGCCGCCGTACAGGCCGGCCTGCCCGTCGGCCCGCTGGCGGTGCTGGACGAAACCGCGCTGTCGCTGTCGGTGCACGTGCTGGATCAGACCCGCGCCGACCTGCAGGCCGAGGGCAAGACCTACGAGGCCACGCCCGGCGAATTGCTGGTCGAGCGCATGGTGAAGGAACTCAAGCGCAACGGCCGCGCGGCGGGCGGCGGCTTCTACGACTACCCGCCGGGCGGCAAGAAGCACCTGTGGCCCGAACTGAAGGCGCTGTTCGAAAAACCGGGTGTTGACTGGAACGTGAAGGACATCCAGGACCGCCTGCTCTACCGCCAGTCCGTCGAGACCGCGCGCTGCCTGGCCGAGGGCGTCTTGAGCAGCGTGCACGACGCCAACATCGGCAGCATCTTCGGCATCGGCTTCCCGGGCTGGACCGGCGGCGCGATGCAGTTCATCTATGGGCAGGGCATCAAGGCATTCGAGCAGCGCTGCGCGGGGCTGGCGGCGAAGTATGGCAATGGGTTCGAGCTGAGCGGCGCGGTGAAAGCGGCGATTCGGGAATTCGGACCCCAATTTTGAGCCAGGTGCCCGTTTCTTGTGGGAGCGGGCTTGCCCGCGATGGGACCGTGGTATGGCACAAGCCAGTATCGCGGGCAAGCCCGCTCCCACAGAGCGTGGTTAGCTCAGCCGGCTACTGAAACGCCACCTCCGCAAAGCTCCGCAGCTTGCGGCTGTGCAGGCGGTCCAGGCCGTTGGCGCGCAGCAGTTCGATGGCGCGGATGCCGATCAGCAGGTGCTGGCCCACGCGCTCGCGGTAGAAGTGGTTGGCCATGCCGGGCAGCTTGATCTCGCCGTGCAGCGGCTTGTCGCTGACGCACAGCAGGGTGCCGTAGGGCACGCGGAAGCGGAAGCCGTTGGCGGC
>JAUNUR010000009.1 GCA_030538085.1 Pseudomonadota bacterium
GCGTTCGGCGTTGAGCGTTTGGCGTGAAACCGGGAACTCTGTGACGCTGCGCTTCTAACCTGCTCAACGCTCAACGCTCAACGCTCAACATGTCCAGCATGACCCCCCAGGAGATCGTCTCCGAACTCGACCGCCACATCGTTGGCCAGAAGGACGCCAAGCGCGCCGTCGCCATCGCGCTGCGCAACCGCTGGCGGCGCCAGCAGGTCGATGAAAAGCTGCGGCCCGAGATCACGCCCAAGAACATCCTGATGATCGGCCCCACCGGCGTCGGCAAGACCGAGATCGCGCGGCGCCTGGCGCGGCTGGCCAATGCGCCCTTCATCAAGGTCGAGGCGACCAAGTTCACCGAGGTGGGCTACGTTGGCAAGGATGTCGATTCGATCATCCGCGACCTGGCCGAGATGGCCGTCAAGCAGCAGCGCGAGCAGGCGATGAAGGCGCACCGCACGCGCGCCGAAGACCTGGCCGAGGACCGCATCCTCGACGTTTTGCTGCCCCCCGCGCGCAACGCCGACGGGAGCAACGCGCCCGCCACCGACGGCGCGGCGCGCCAGGGCTTTCGCAAGAAGCTGCGCGAGGGCCAGCTCGACGACAAGGAAATCGAACTGGAAGTGGCGCAACCCGCGCCCACCATGGAAATCATGGGCCCGCCCGGCATGGAAGACATGGCCGAGCAGCTCAAGGGAATGTTCGGGCAACTCGGCGCCGGCCGGCACAAGCTGCGTCGCGTGAAGATCGGCGAGGCGATGAAGCTGCTGGTCGACGAAGAGGCCGGCAAGCTGGTGAACGAGGACGAAATCCGCACCGAGGCGCTGCGCAACCTGGAGGGCAACGGCATCGTCTTCATCGACGAGATCGACAAGGTGGCCTCGCGTGGCCACGAAGGCGGTGGTAGCACGGCCGAGGTGTCGCGCCAGGGCGTGCAGCGTGACCTGCTGCCGCTGGTGGAAGGCACCACAGTGAGCACCAAGTACGGCATGGTGCGCACCGACCACATCCTGTTCATCGCCTCGGGTGCGTTCCACCTCAGCAAGCCGAGCGATCTGATCCCCGAACTGCAGGGGCGCCTGCCGATCCGGGTCGAACTGGCCTCGCTCAGCGTGCAGGATTTCGAGGCCATCCTGACCCAGACCGACGCCAACCTGGTGCGCCAGTACCAGGCGCTGCTGGCCACCGAGGGCGTGACGCTGGCCTTCACGCCCGAGGGCATTTCGCGCCTGGCCGAGATCGCCTGTGCCGTGAACGAATCGACTGAGAACATCGGCGCGCGTCGCCTCTCGACCGTGATGGAGCGGCTGCTGGACGAGGTGAGCTTTGACGCCACCAGGCTCGAAGGCCAGACGGTGACCATCGACGCCGCCTATGTCGATGCGCGCCTGGCGGCACTGAGCCGCGACGAAGACCTGTCGCGCTACATTCTTTGAAGCCGGCGCGGCCTGTCTATTGAAAATTTCGTAATTCATGACACGCCGCTTGCCCTCACCCCAACCCTCTCCCAGAGGGAGAGGGAGATTTCTTTCTGATGGCCCGCGCTGTCGTGATTTTTGCAAACGTCAATAGTACGCTGACACGGAGATTTCGGAACATGGTGAAAGTGATGGATTCGGCCCGAGGGCAAGGCGCACACCGTAGCGATACCGGTTGGTATCGCGAGGATGTGCAACGCCGCCATCGGGGCGAAGGCGCGCTTTCACGTTTCGAAATTTCCGTGTCGGCGTACTAACGCCTTGCCTGCGAAAACCCGCTGCCTGCGCTTGACGGCCGGCTTGTCATGAAACCGTGCTGCGCATGACCACCACCGACCTGTTCGGCGACGGAACGCCGCAGGCCGGCGTCATGCCGCTGGGCCCGCGGGCGGTGGTATTGCGCGGCTTCGCGTTGCACTGGGCAAGGGCTTTGTGGCCCGCGCTGAAGCAGGTGGTGGCCCAGGCCCCGTGGCGCCACATGCAGACGCCGGGCGGCCAGCGCATGTCGGTGGCCTTGACCAACTGTGGTGCGTTTGGCTGGGTGAGCGACCGGCACGGCTACCGCTACAGCGCGCTCGACCCGGACAGCGGTCAGCCCTGGCCGGCGCTCCCCGCATCTTTCGCCGGTCTTGCCGCGCAAGCGGCGTTGGCCGGGGGCTTCGACGGCTTCACACCCGACGCCTGCCTGATCAATCGTTACGTCCCCGGCGCCCGCATGGGCCTGCACCAGGACCGCGACGAGCGCGATCTGGCGCATCCCATCGTCTCGGTTTCGCTTGGGCTGCCAGCGGTGTTTCTGTGGGGTGGCGCACGCCGCGCTGATCGCGCTCAGCGCGTGCCGCTGCTGCATGGCGACGTGGTGGTGTGGGGCGGTGAGGATCGCTTGCGCTTTCATGGCATGGCGCCGCTGTCCGAAGGGCATCACCCGCTGGTGGGTGCGCAGCGTATCAACTTCACGCTGCGGCGGGCGGCGTAGCGGGCTTTAGAGGCCGTTCTCAAATTCATCGCGGTAAGCGATTGCTCCGGATCGGGTGTCCTGCAAGGCGCATTTCGCAGCCAATAGCTTGTGCTATTGGCAAGGGATGCAACGCCGCAGGGCGCCCGAGACCGGGGACAAGCGCGGCGCGAGGAGTTTGAGGACAGCCCTTATTGAGAGTTTCGTAATTCAGGGCAAGCCTATGTCATGCCTTCACCTCATCCCGTCATTGCGGCGAAGGCCGCAATCCACACGGTGTCCGCAGGTCAACACCGTGTCAGTGTGACGCCCCATGGATTGCGGCCTTCGCCGCAATGACGAGGGAATGTGCGGGGGTTTTTCTGATGGCCCGCGCTGTCGTGATTTTTGAAAATATCAATAGGTGAGGTGGCGTTGCCGCCATGCGCAACAGGCCCTCACCCCAACCCTCTCCCACCCGCGGGAGAGGGAGAAAAACCAAAAGGCCGCGGAGCAGGCCATGCGGTGAACGCCACGCCCGGACCTGCGCCGGGCGTCGGCGTTGTCCCCCTCCCGTAGGAGAGGGGGAAGCGGCGTGAGCCGCTCAGGGGGTGCCTAGACGTTAAACAGGAAGTTCATCACGTCCCCATCCTTGACGACGTATTCCTTGCCTTCGCTGCGCATCTTGCCCGCGTCCTTGGCGCCTTGCTCGCCCTTGAACTGGATGTAGTCGTCGAAGGCGATAGTCTGCGCGCGGATGAAACCGCGCTCGAAGTCGCCGTGGATCACGCCCGCGGCCTGCGGCGCGGTGTCGCCGACGTGGATGGTCCAGGCGCGCACTTCCTTCACGCCGGCGGTGAAGTAGGTCTGCAGGCCCAGCAGCTTGAAGGCGGCGCGGATCAGGCGGTTCAGGCCGGGCTCGTCCTGGCCCATCTCTTCGAGGAACAGCGCCTTGTCCTCGTCGTTCATGTCGGCCATGTCGGCTTCCATCTTGGCGCAGATGGCCACCACAGGGGCGTTCTGGCCGGCGGCGTAGTCCTTCAGGCGGTCCA
Source organism: Pseudomonadota bacterium (assembly GCA_030538085.1). Classification (GTDB taxonomy): domain Bacteria; phylum Pseudomonadota; class Gammaproteobacteria; order Burkholderiales; family Burkholderiaceae_C; genus Ottowia. The sequence continues at coordinate 3,456 of JAUNUR010000009.1, forward strand.
GCAGCGGGTTGTTCTCAAAGCCGTCTTCGCTGACGTTACCGACGAACATGGCGGGCTTGGCGGTGATCAGGCACAGGGGCTTGAGCAGCGCTTGCTCTTCCTTGGTCAATTCCAGCGTGCGCACCGGCTTGCCCTCGTTCAGCGCCGCCTGCACCGGACCGAGCAGCTTGACCATGGCCGCGGCTTCCTTGTCGTTGCCGCTCTTGCTGGCCTTGGTGTAGCGCTGCAGCGCTTTCTCGACGGTGCCCAGGTCGGCCAGGCACAGCTCGGTCTGAATCACCTCGATGTCCGAGATCGGATCGACCTTGCCGGCCACGTGCACCACGTTCTCGTCCTCGAAGCAGCGCACCACGTTGACGATGGCATCGGTCTCGCGGATGTGCGCCAGAAACTGGTTGCCCAGGCCCTCGCCCTGGCTGGCACCGGCCACCAGGCCGGCAATGTCGACGAATTCGACGATGGCCGGCAATGTGCGCTCAGGCTTCACGATCTCGGCCAGTTGCGCCAGGCGCGGATCGGGCACCTCCACCACGCCGGTATTCGGCTCGATGGTGCAGAAGGGGTAGTTCTCGGCGGCAATGCCGGCCTTGGTCAGGGCGTTGAACAGGGTGGACTTGCCCACGTTGGGCAGGCCCACGATGCCGCATTGCAGGCTCATGTCGGGGCTTTCGGTGAATTCAGGGAAAGCTGTCGATTCTACCGGCGCGGCGATTCACGCATGGGCAGGGATTGGCGTGTCAAATGACGCGCTTTGGCTTGTTTAGCGAGCGCCAGCAGCTATGAAAAGAGAAGTGGCCTCGCGAATCAGTCAAAGCGCCAACTGGCCGCCACCGCGTCGCCCACGCGCAGCGTGGCGCCCGCGCCCTGCACGATGACGCAGTTCATGCCGAAGGTGATGGCGCCATCGAGCACGGGGTTGGCGCGGTAGCTGGACAACTGGCCCAGCACCTCCGGGCTGCTTTCCCCCGTGGCCGGGTCGACGTTGGGGATGGGGCAGCGCGGGCAGGGCTTGACCGGGCGCAGTACCACCGTGTCGCCTTGCGCCGTGGTGATGCGCAACTCCGCCAGGCGGTCCTCGTCCTGGGCGCTCACGCCATCAATGACCAGGTTGGGCCGAAAGCGCTCCATGCCCACGGCGGCATGCCCGGCTGCGCCCAGCCGTGCATTCAGCTCGTCCAGCGAGCCCTGGCTGGTCAGCAGCAGTGGAAAGCCGTCGGCGAATTCGATGGGTGCGTCGATCTCGCCCGTCCACTGTCGCGACGCCAGCCGCGTCACCTCGGGGTCGAAGCGCGCCAGCCGCAGGCCGGGGCGGCCCAGAAAATCGCTGAACCACTGCGCGGCCACGTCGCCCATGTCCCAGGCGTCCACCTCGTCGTTCCACACCTGCACGCGGGCGGGTTTTTCAACCTCGTTGATGCCCAGATGCAGCGCCAGCATGCCGGGGGCACGCAGCACCACTTCCAGCGTCTTGATCTGCGGGCGCACCAGCGCCATGCGCGGCAGCTCGCGCTGGGTGACGAAGCGGCCCGCCTCGTCGACCACCATCCAGGCGCGGTCGAGATCCAGGCCGGTGTCCATCAGCCGGGCCTCGCGCAGCGCCACGCCGGCGCAGGACTTGACCGGGTGCACGAACAGGCCCGACAGGGTGGCTTGAAGATCAGGGGCGGGCAGGGACATGGTGGGGTGGTGAAAAGCAAGACCGGACGCACCATTGTCCTGCATGGGCGCCGCCTACAATGCCGCGCTATGGCCGCCACACATGACATCTGCATTCGCGGCGCCGGCATCGTGGGTCGCACGCTGGCGCTGCTGCTGGCGCGCGAGCGCCTGCGCGTGGCGCTCGTCGCGCCACCGGCCGACCCGGCCAGCGGCCATGGCGACGTGCGCGCCTACGCCCTCAGTCCCGCCGCCCGCGCGCTGCTGGAGGGCCTGCGCTGCTGGCCCGCCGAGCGTGCCGCCACGCCCGTGCTGGCCATGGAAGTGCATGGCGACGGCGATGGCGCCGTGCAATTCAGCGCCACGGCGCAGGGCGTGCCGGCGCTGAACTGGATCGTCGACGTGCCCGCGCTGGAGCGCCAGCTGGCCGAGGCCGTGAATTACCAGAGCGGCATCGACATGGTGAGCACGCCGGTGGCCGCGCCGCTGACGGTGGTGTGCGAGGGCCGCGCCAGCAGCACGCGCGCCGAGTTGGGCGTGGAGTTCGCAACCACGCGCTACCCGCAGCACGCCATCGCCACGCGGCTGGATTGCGAGCGCCCGCACGGACAGGTGGCGCGCCAGTGGTTCACGGCGGAGGGCGATATCGTGGCCTTTCTGCCGCTGGACGGCGCGCAGGGCCGGCAGGTGGCGGTGGTGTGGTCGGCGCGCAGCGAGCGGCTCGATGAGCTGCGGGCGCTGGACGACGCGGCGTTTGCCGCGCGCCTGTTCGACTTGAGCGGCGGCGCCCTGGGCGCGCTGTCGCAGACCGGCCCGCGCGCCAGCTGGCCGCTGCTGCTGGCCAAGGCCACGCGCTGGGTTGGCCCCATGCCGGGCCGCGCGGGCGAGAGCTTCGCGCTGGCGGGCGACGCCGCCCACGCCATGCACCCGCTGGCCGGCCAGGGCCTGAACGTGGGCCTGGGCGACGCGGCCGAGCTGGCCCGCGTGCTGGCCGCGCGCGAGGCCTGGCGCCCGCTGGGCGATTTGAAACTGCTGCGCCGCTACGAGCGCGCCCGCCAGGGCGACTGGCTGCGCATGAGCCTGGCCACGGATGCCCTGCAGCAACTGTTCGACCGGCCCGAGCCCGCCGCCGCGCTGCTGCGCAACTGGGGCATGGCCGCGTTCAACGCCAGTGGCCCCATCAAGCGCCGCATTGCCGAGCTGGCGATGGGAACCGCCTGAGCCCGCGCGGCTCTGACCTTTTTATTCTTTCATCTTCATTCCCATGACGTTTTCCGCCCCCCTGCGCCACGCGCTGATCACCCTGACCCTGGCTTTGCCCCTGCTGGCCACGGCCCAGGAAGCCACCATCCGCAAGAACCTGGGCGAGCGCGTGCCCAGCCTGAACAACATCGACGAAGTGCGCAAGACACCGATGCCGGGTCTGTACGAAGTGCGCGTGGGCTCCGACATCATCTACACCGACGCCGAGGGTAACTACCTGCTGCAAGGCAACCTGCTGGACACTCGCGCGCGCAGGAACCTGACGGAAGAGCGCATCGAAAAGCTCACCGCCATCGACTTCAAGGAGCTGCAGCTCAAGAACGCCTTCAGCATCAAGCGCGGCAATGGCAAGCGCAAGCTGGCGGTGTTCGAGGACCCCAACTGCGGCTACTGCAAGCGCTTCGAGAAAGACCTGGCCAAGGTCGACAACATCACCGTGCATTTCTTCCTGATCCCGATCCTGGGTGCCGACTCGGTCGAGAAATCGCGCCAGATCTGGTGCAGCGCCGACAAGGCCAAGACCTGGGTGGACTGGATGCAGCACGACATCGCGCCCAAGGGCAGCGGCCAGTGCAACACCGACGCGCTGACGGCCAACCTGGACTTCGCCAGGAAGTACCGCATCACCGGCACGCCAACGCTGGTGTTCGCCGACGGCACGCGCGTGCCGGGCGCCGTCAACACGCAGCAGATCGAGGAACTGCTGAGCAAGCGCTGACGCGCCTCGCGCCGCCGCCCGTGACCGAGCCCGACCGCCTGTCCCCGTCCGCCTACCGTGGTGCGCCGCGCTGGCGGCTGATCTACTTCCTCGCCTATGGCGCGCTGGTGCCGACGGTGCTGTTCACCGTGGCACTGTGGGTGCCTGGCCTGGGGTCGCAAGCGTGGCTGGGTTGGGCAGTGTGCAGCGCCGCCGCGCTGTTCGCCGCATTCATCGGCGGCATCCACTGGGGCATCGGGCTGCGCTACATGGCCACCACGTCGGAGATGCCCACCTTCCATTTCGTCTGGGGGCCGGTGCCGCCTTACCTGGCCTGGGGCACGTTGCTGTTGCCGGTCGACATCGCGCTGTGGCTGTTGGTGGGAGTGTTCGCGGTGGCGTACGTGGTGGACAGCCATACCTGGCCGGGCGCGGGGCTGGGCCCGTGGATGGGCCTGCGGCGCCAGATCACCGCCATCGTGGTGGGGTGCTGCCTGTTGGCGGCGCTCGCGCTGCGGATGAACTGACATGACGGCGCGCGCACGCACGGCATCCGCGCTCCGCGCTGGCGCAAGGCCGGCAAACGTGCGTTCTGGTGTGCGCTACGACGTGCGCGTGGCCAGCCTTGGCGGCCACCGCTTCGCGGTGCGGATCACCATCGACCAGCCCGCCGCCGTGCAGCGCGTGTCGCTGCCGGCGTGGATTCCTGGCAGCTACCTGATCCGCGAATTCGCGCGCCATCTGCAGCCTATGACGGCGATGCAGGGCCGCAACCCCCGCGCCTGCGTGCAGATCGACAAGAGCGGCTGGGACATCACCTGCGACCCGCGCCGGCCGCTGATGCTGAGCTACGAGGTCTATGCCTTCGACAACTCGGTGCGCACCGCCTGGCTGGACGCCGAGCGCGGCTTCTTCAACGGCACCAGCCTGCTGCTGCGCGTGCACGGGCACGAGGATCAACCGCACGAACTGACCGTGCACCCGGTGCGCCAGCGGCGCGACTGGCAACTGGTCACGGCGATGACGCCCATCGACGTGGACGCGCAGGGCTTTGGCCGTTACGGCGCCGCCGACTACGACGAACTGGTGGATCACCCGGTGGAAATGGGCGCGCTGTGGCACGGCAGCTTCACCGCCGCTGGCGTGCCGCACCGTTTCGTGGTGGCGGGGGCGCCGGCCGGCTTCGACGGCGAGCGGCTGCTGCGCGACACGCAGAAGATCTGCGAAACCGCCATCCGCTTCTGGCATGGCGCCAAGCGCCCGCCCCATGACCGCTACGTGTTCATGCTGAACGTGGTGCATGAGGGCTATGGCGGGCTGGAGCACCGCGCTAGCACCGCGCTGATTTGCGGCCGGGCCGACCTGCCGCGCCACGACGCACCCGCCGACGCGGCGCGCGTGGGCGATGGCTACGTCACGCTGCTGGGCCTGATCAGCCACGAATACTTTCACACCTGGAACGTCAAGCGCCTGCGTCCCGCCGAATTCGCGCGCTACGATTACCAGAGCGAAAACCACACGCGCCTGCTGTGGTTCTTCGAGGGTTTCACCAGCTACTACGACGACTTGCTGCTGCGCCGCGCCGGCCTGCTGGACGATGCCGACTATCTGAAACTGCTGACCAAGACCGCCAACCAGGTACTGCAGGCGCCCGGGCGGCGGGTGCAGTCGGTGGCGCAGGCCAGCTTCGACGCCTGGCTGCGCTACTACCGCCCCGACGAGAACACGCCCAACAGCACGGTCAGCTACTACACCAAGGGCGCGCTGGTGGCGCTGTGCTTCGACCTGACGCTGCGGCGTGAAACCTCGCACACCCTCGACGACGCGATGCGCAAGCTGTGGCAGCGCTGCCAGGGCGGGCCGATGACGGAAGACGATTTCACCGCCGTGATGGCCGAGCTGGCCGGTCGATCCTTCGAGCGCGAGATGGCCGACTGGGTGCACGGCACCGCCGAGCTGCCCTTGAAGGCACTGCTGGAGTCGCAGGGCGTGAAAGTGCTCGCGGAACCCTCGCAACTGGCGCAGGCGCTGGGCCTGCGCGTGACCGAGAGCGGCGGCATCACGCTGAAGGTGGTGCTCGATGGCGGCCCCGCCGCCCAGGCCGGCATGGCCGCCGGCGACGAATGGCTGGGCGTGGAACTGCCCGCCGCCAGGGTGAATGGCCGTGCCACGCCCGCCACCGGCTGGCGCTTGACGCGGCTGGACGACCTGCCCTTGTTCGCTGGCAAGGCAAGCCGCGTCACCGCGCTGGTGGCGCGCGACAAGCGCCTGCTGCGCCTGCCCCTGGCCTTGCCCGAGAAGTCCACCACATGGCGGCTGGCTCCGAAAGACAGCGGCGACCAGTCTCCCTGGCCGGGTCGCTGAGGCCGTGGCGCGGGGCGCGCCGCCGCCGCGCGCTGCTGGTCAGCACGGCCCTGGTGCTGGTGCTGCACGTGGTGGCGCTGGCCTGGCTGTCGGTGCTGCTGCGCCCGCCCAGCATCCTGAAAGACGTGGCGCCGCCCTTCTACACCCGCACCATCACGCCCGAGGCGCCGGCCGCCGTTGCTGCCGCGGCGCCCACGGTGGTGGCGATAACCAGGCCAAATCGGCCTTCGGCGCTGATAAAACCTGCGCGGAATGCTCCTGAAAATATAGCAAACAAGGGCGTGCCACCCGCGCCTGAGTTGCCCGCCAGCGCGCCACCGCCCGTGGTTGAACCCCCGCCGGCCGACGACACGCCGGAATCCGTGGCGCAAGCTGCCGGCGCACCGGCCAGCGCGGCATCATCCGCCGAGCCAGCCAAGGCGCCGGCGTCGGCGGTGGCCGCCGAGGCCGCGCCTGAATCCGAAAACGCAGTGGCGGTCGCGGCTGCGGCGTCGGCCCCGGTTGCCCCGGTGTTGGCCGCCAGCGCGACCGAGCCCGCTTTTCTGGCGAATTGGCCCGCCGACACCCGTCTGACCTACGAGCTGGGCGGCAACTACCGCGGCGAACTGCACGGCGACGCGCGCGTGCTGTGGCAGCGCGAGGGCACCCGTTACCACACGGCGGTGGAGATGAGCGCGGGCCTGCTGGCCTCGCTCAGCTTCACCAGCCAGGGCGATATCACCGCCAGCGGCCTGAGGCCCGAGGTGTACGAGGAAAACGTGCGTGGCCGCCGCCGTGGCGTGCATCTGGGCGACGACGTGCGTTTGAACAACGGCACGCGCGTGCCGCGTCCCGAGGCCGTGCAGGACACGGCCAGCCAGTTCGTCGAGCTGAGCCACCGCTTCGCCACCGGCCAGATCCGGCTGGTGCCCGGTGCGCGTGTCGACTTCTCGATGGCGCGCCCCGGCGGTATCGACGAATGGACCTACGACGTGATCGGCCAGGAAACCCTGCACCTGCCCCGCCTGGGGCCGGTGCCCACCTACCACCTGAAACCCCGCCCCCTGACCAAGCCGCGCGGCCCCATCACGGCTGAAATCTGGTACGCGCCCAGTCTGCAGTACCTGCCCGTGCGCATCAAGATCACGCAGGGGCCGGATACCTATATCGACCTGGTGGTGGACACCATTGAGCAACGTTGAACCTAGAAACGGCAGTTGGATGCGCCCGAGCGTGCCGTGATGGGCGTGCCAGGCAAGGCGCGAGGACGCGGCAGGCTTGTGCCTGCAAGGACGAGCAACGCGGCTTGGGCAGCGAGCCAGCGCGGCGCGATCGGGTGCATAGCGCGCTCACCCAACAGGTGAACTGATCGAAGCCGTGAAAGTCAGCGTTCATGCGGGTTGCCCAAGGATGGTAAGCGGTCAACTGCCGTTTCTAGGTTGAATCACGTGCCCTCAGAGGTTGCCCTCAAATTGCCTGGATACCTGATGGGTGCTCCGGTCGTACATCACGCCCATGCGTTTTATCTTGCGCCTGATGGGCGGGGCGGGTTATCCACAATTTGCAGCGCTCTTACTTTGACTATGTGCGCTAAGTTGCTCATTTAAAAGGATTTTCATTGTGGATATCTGGTGGAGGACACGGCTAAGCTCTTGATTTCATTGAAATAATTTGTAGACGCCCGTTGCCTCTCCCGTATTTCCTGCTACAGTGCAAAAAAGTGCAATTAAGTGGGGGAAAGTGCCATTCTCCATCGGCTCATGCACTTTCAGCAGGGGAATCACGTGTTTCAAGGGGCGTCGTCGTTGAGTTTGGATGCAAAAGGGAGGCTTTCCGTGCCCACCCGGCATCGCGACGTCCTGAGCGCCACGGCCAGTGGCCAGCTCACCATCACCAAGCACCCGCATGGCTGTCTGATGGTCTTTCCGCGTTCCGAGTGGGAAAAGTTTCGTGAGCGCATCGCCCAACTGCCCATGTCGGCCCAGTGGTGGAAGCGCATCTTCATGGGCAACGCCCAGGACGTGGACATGGACGGCACTGGCCGCGTGCTGGTGTCGCCCGAGTTGCGCGCCGCCGCCGGGCTGACGCGCGACGTCATGCTGCTGGGCATGGGCAACCATTTCGAGTTGTGGGACAAGGCCAGCTACGAGGCCAAGGAGGCCGAGGCCATGCAGGCCAGCATGCCCGAGGTGTTCGAGGACTTCGCGTTCTGAGGCGGGAAACGGGTGAGCACATGGGTACACACCACGGTCCTGTTGAACGAGGCGACAGACGCCCTCATCACGGACCCGCAAGGCCAGTACGTGGATGCCACGTTTGGTCGCGGCGGGCATGCGCGCCTGATTCTGCAGCGGCTGGCGCCAACGGGCCGGCTGATCGCCTACGACAAGGACCCCGAGGCGCTGGCCGAGGCGGCGCGCATCGAGGATGCGCGCTTGTCGATCCGGCACCAGGGCTTCGCGGCGCTGGGCGAGCTGCCGCCGGCCAGCGTGGCCGGGGTGCTGATGGACCTGGGTATCAGCTCGCCGCAGATCGACAACCCCGCGCGGGGTTTTTCTTTTCGTGCCGACGGCCCGCTGGACATGCGCATGGACCCCACGCGCGGCCAGAGCGCCGCGGATTGGCTGGCGGTGGCCGGCGAACGGCAGATCGCGGAGGTGATTCGTGATTACGGCGAAGAACGGTTTGCTGGCCCCATTGCAAAGGCGATTGTTTCGCGCCGACAGGAACGGGGCCCTGTTGCAACCACCCTTGAACTGGCCGAACTCGTGGCTGGCGCGGTCAAAACCCGCGAGCCGGGCCAGAACCCTGCAACGCGCACATTTCAGGCTGTTCGGATTTTCGTCAACGCCGAGCTTGAAGAGCTCGAACAGGCGCTGAAAGGCTGCCTGCATGTGCTGCAACCCGGAGGTCGGCTCGTGGTGATCAGCTTCCATTCGCTGGAAGACCGCATCGTCAAGCAGTTCATCGCCCGCCATTCCAAGGCGGTGGTGGACCGCCGCGCGCCCTTTGCCGAGCCGGCGCCGACCCTGCTGCGCGCGCTGGGCCGCGTGAAGCCGTCCGAGGCCGAAGTGGCCGCCAACCCGCGCGCGCGCAGCGCCGTGATGCGCGTGGCCGAGCGCACGGAAGTCGATGCCATAGGCATTCGGCAGGGTGGCCTTGAGCCGACGCCGGGCCGCCCCAAGGCGGCGAAGGCCCCCTCGGGGGGCAGCGCAACAGGCGCAGCCGTGAAGCGTGGGGGCCTGTTGTGACGCGATTGTCCATCGTGCTCCTGGTCGCCGTCATGGCGTCGTCGCTGTACCTGGTGTGCGTGCAGTACGACTCGCGCCGCCTGTTCACCGAGTTGGATCGCGCCGTCGCCGAAGCGCGCCGGCTGGAGACCGAGCGCGGCCGCCTGGAGGTGGAAAAGCGCGCCGAGGCCACCTCGCTGCGCGTCGAGAACCTGGCCAAGGACAAGCTGGCCATGCGCACCATCACGCCCGCCATCACCGAATACGTCAGCGTGCGCGAACCCGCCGCCGCGCCGGCCGGAGGGGCGCGGCCATGAGGGACATCCGCTACACCTCCAGCCCGCTGCTGGCGTCCAAGACGCCGGTATGGCGCAGCAAGTTCGTCGTCGCCATGCTGGCGCTGGCCTTCATTGGCCTGGTGGCGCGCGCGGCGTATGTGCAGGTGGTCGACAACGAATTTTTCCTGCGCCAGGGCGAGGTGCGCTTTGCCCGCACGCTGGAGCTGCCGGCCAGCCGTGGCCGCATTTTCGACCGCAACGGCCTGCTGCTGGCGTCCAGCGTGGTGGCGCCCAGCATCTGGGCGATTCCCGAGGACGTGGACCGCAACCCGGCCAAGCTGCGCGAGCTGGCCAAGCTGCTGGGCATGCCGCTGGCCGATCTGGAAAAGCGCCTCGCCAACGAGGACAAGACCTTTGTCTGGATCAAGCGCCAGGTGGACGAGCCCGTGGCTAAGCAGATCGCCGCGCTGAAGATCGCCGGCATCTACCAGCGCAAGGAATACAAGCGCAAGTACCCCGAGGGCGAGGCGGCGGCCCACGTGATCGGCTTCGCCAATGTCGAGAACATGGGCCAGGAAGGCGCCGAGCTGGCGTTCGAGAAGCAGTTGGCCGGCAAGCCCGGCTCGCGCCGCGTCATCAAGGACCGGCTGGGCCGCGTGGTGGAAGCCGTGGGTGACGAGGTGCCGCCGGTGGACGGGCAGGACGTGCAGTTGTCGATCGACTCGAAGGTGCAGTTCTTCGCCTATCAGAAGCTGCGCGACGCCGTGACGGCCAACAAGGCCAAGTCGGGCAGCGTGGTGGTGCTCGACGCGCAGACCGGCGAGGTGCTGGCGCTGGCCAACTACCCGAGCTATTCACCCGACAACCGCCGCAACCTCAGCGGCGCGCAGTTGCGCAACATCGCGGTCACCGACACCTTCGAGCCAGGCTCCATCATGAAACCCATCACCGTGGCGATGGCGCTGGAAGCGGGCAAAGTCACGCCGCGAACGGCGATTGCCACCGCGCCGGGCTTCTACAAGCTCGACAAGTTCACCATCCGCGACACGCGCAACCACGGCACGCTCACGGTGGAAGGCGTGATCCAGAAGTCCAGCAACGTCGGCTCGCTGAAGATCGCGCAGCGCCTGTCCGCGCGGGAGATGTGGGAAACCTATGCCGCGCTGGGCTACGGCCACAGGCCGGACCTCACGTTCCCCGGCGCCGCCAGCGGCCGCGTGCGGCACTGGAAGAGCTGGCGCCCGGTGGAGCAGGCCACCATGTCCTACGGCTACGGCATGTCGGCCTCGCTGTTTCAGATGGCGCATTCGTACACCGTGTTTTCGCGTGGTGGCGAGATCATTCCCGCCACGCTGCTGAAAAGCCCCGAGGGCGCCCAGGTGCGCGGCGAGCGGGTGTTCTCCGAGAAGAACGCGCGCGCCGTGCGCAAGATGCTGGAGATGGCCGCCGGCCCCGGCGGCACCGGCCAGCGCGCGCAGACGGTGGGCTATTCGGTGGGCGGCAAGTCGGGCACGGCGCGCAAGCAGCAGGGCAAGGGCTATTCCAGCGACAGGTACCGCGCCTGGTTCGCCGGCATGGCGCCCATCGACGAGCCGCGCGTCATCGTGGCGGTGATGGTCGACGAGCCGAGCAACGGCGTGTACTACGGCGGCGCCGTGGCCGCGCCCGTGTTCAGCCAAGTGGTGCAGCAGACGCTGCGCATCATGGGCGTGCAGCCCGACGTGGCGGTTCAGCCCGCCATCATCGCCGAGCAGGTGGAGGAGTCGTTTTGATGAGGCACCCCCCTGAGTCGCTGACGCGCCTTCCCCCCTCCGCTGCGCGAGGGGGGACATCGCCAGCGGGCGGGCCAAGCCCTTCCGCGGCGATCACTGGCATGGCCTGCTCCGCGGCCATCGGTTGGCTGGAAGCGCTCGCGCTCCGTGGGGAGACGCAAGCGTGATGACGTCACTGGCTTCGCCACAGGACGCCGCGCGCTGGCTGCGCGCGCGCGTCACCGGCGTGCTGCACACCGACAGTCGCCTGGTGCGCGAAGGCGACGGCTTCATCGCCTGGCCGGGCGCGGCCACGGATGGCCGGTGCTTCGTGGCGAATGCGCTGGCGCAGGGCGCGAGTGCCTGCCTGGTCGAGCAGCAAGGTGCCGAGGCGTTTGGCTTCAAGGCGCCGGAGGTCGCCGCCTACCCGCGATTGAAGGCCGCCACCGCGCCCATCGCCGCCGCCTATTACGAGGCGCCGTCACAGGCGCTCAACGTGATCGCCATCACCGGCACCAACGGCAAGACGTCGACGGCCTTCTGGCTGGCTGACGTGCTATCGAAGGTGAAGCTGTCCGCGCTGTCTCCGTGCGGCCTGGTGGGTACCTTGGGTGTGGGTCTGCCGGGCGGGCTGGTATCGACCGGCATGACCACGCCCGACCCGGTGTTGCTGCAGCAGCGTTTTCGCAAGTTCGTCGATGGCGGCGTGCGTTCGTGTGCCATCGAGGCATCGTCGATCGGCATTGTCGAGCGCCGGCTCGATGCCACGGCGATCCGCGTCGCCGTGTTCACCAACTTCACGCAGGATCACCTCGACTACCACGGCAGCATGGAAGCCTACTGGCAGGCCAAGGCCGAACTGTTCGACTGGCCGGGGCTGCAGGCCGCGGTGATCCAGGCGGACGACCCGCGCGCCCACCTGCTGGTGGCGCAGGCCGAAGCGCGGGGGCTGGATGTGTGGACCGTGTCGCGCCAGCACCCGGCCCGGCTGCGGGCGGCGGACATCGCCCATGGCGCCACCGGCCTGGCGTGGGTGATCCGCGAAGGCGCGGCCTCGGTGCCCATCCGCACCAGCCTGGTCGGCGAATACAACATCGACAACCTGATGTGCGTGCTGGGCGCATTGCGCGCCCTGGGCGTGCCACTGGAGGAGGCGGTGGCGGCTTGCGCCGACCTGCCGTCGGTGCCGGGCCGCATGGAGCGCATCGACGCGCCGGGCGCGCCGCTGGCGGTGGTGGACTACGCGCACACCCCTGATGCCATCGAGAAGGCGCTGGGCGCCTTGCGGCCCATGGTCAGCGAGCGCGGCGGCCAGCTGTGGTGCGTGTTCGGCTGCGGCGGCAACCGTGACGCGCGCAAGCGCCCCCTGATGGCCGCGGCGGCCGAGTCGGGCGCCGACCGCGTGGTGGTCACCAGCGACAACCCGCGCGACGAGGCGCCGCAGGCCATCATCGACGCCGTGCTGGCCGGCCTGCGCCAGCCCGCGCGGACCGCCGTGGTGGTTGACCGCGCCGAAGCCATCGCACGCGCGCTGCGCGAGGCCGGCCCGCGCGACGTGGTGCTGATCGCCGGCAAGGGGCACGAGGACTATCAGGAAGTGCGCGGCCAGCGCCTGCCTTTTTCCGACCAGGCGCAGGCGCGGCAGGTGCTGCGCAGCCGCATGGAGACCGCGGCATGACGGCGATGAACCTGAGCCTGCGCGAGGTGGCCGGCTGGCTGAGCGGCGCCCGCCTGGTGGGCGACGGCGCCACCCGTTGCGCCCGCGTGCACACCGACACGCGCACTCTGCAGTCGGGAGATCTGTTTGTCGCGCTCAAGGGCGAGCGCTTCGACGCCGCCAGCTTCCTGCCCGAGGCCGCGGCCAAGGGCGCTGTGGCGGTCTTGTGCGACGAGAACGCGGCGGCGCAACTGGCGGCTTCGGGCCTGCCCGGCGTGCTGGTGCCGGATGCCAAGGCCGGCCTGGGCGAGCTGGCGCGCCAGTGGCGGCGCCGCTTCAGTGGGCCGTTGATCGCCGTCACCGGCAGCAACGGCAAGACCACGGTGACGCAGATGACGGCCTCCATCCTGCGTGCCTGGCAGGGCAATGCGGCGCTGGCGACCGAGGGCAACTTCAATAACGACATCGGCCTGCCGCTGACGCTGCTGCGCCTGCGGCCGGCGCATCGCGTGGCGGTGGTTGAGCTGGGCATGAACCACCCCGGCGAGATCGCCTGCCTGGCCGGCATCGCCGAGCCGACGGTGGCGCTGGTCAACAACGCGCAGCGCGAGCACCAGGAATTCATGACCAGCGTGGAAGCCGTGGCGCGCGAGAACGGCGCCGTGCTGGCGGCGCTGCCTGAAAGCGGCGTGGCCGTGTTTCCGGCTGGTGACGACTACAGCGCGCTGTGGCAGGGCCTGTCCACCGGCCGGCGCAGCCTGCGCTTTGGCGATGCCGCGGCGGGCGCCGATGTCGTTGCAACGCGGGTGGACTGGATGAAGAGCCATTGGCGGGTTCGCGCCCACGCCCTGCGGGACACCATGGATTTCGAGCTTCATGTGGCGGGCCGGCACAACGTGCGCAACGCATTGGCCGCCGCCGCCTGCGCCCTGGCCGCCGGCGCGCCGGCGGCGGCGGTGGCGGATGGCCTGAACGCGTTCCGCCCCGTCAAGGGCCGTTCGCACACGCTGCTGCTGCGCTACCGGGGCCGCGCCATCACGCTGGTGGACGACACCTACAACGCCAACCCCGATTCGGTGCGCGCCATCATCGACGTGCTGGCCGAGCTGCCTGGCCCGCGCCTGCTGGTGCTGGGCGACATGGGCGAGGTGGGCGACCAGGGGCCGGCCTTCCATGCCGAGGTGGGCGCCTACGCGCGCGAGCGCGGCATCGAGCGCGTGCTGGCCCACGGCCCGCTGGCCATTCACGCGGCGATGGCCTTCGGTGGCGGACGCCATTTCGACGACGTGGTGGCGCTGACCGAGGCCGTGCGCACCCACCTGCCGCAATGCGCGGCCATTGCAGTGAAAGGATCGCGCTTCATGCGCATGGAACAAGTGGTCGAGGCCCTGGCGGCCACGTCGGCCGGGGAAACGGAGGGTGCGCATGCTGCTTAGCCTGGCCACCTGGTTGCAGACGCTGTCGCCGGAGTTCGGCTTCTTCCGCGTCTTTCAGTACCTCACCTTCCGCGCCGTGATGGCGGCGATGACGGCGCTGGTCATCGGCATCGCTGCCGGGCCGTGGGTGATCCGCAAGCTGACCGAGCTGAAGATCGGCCAGCCCGTGCGCGGCTACGCCATGGAAACGCACCTGTCCAAGAGCGGCACGCCCACCATGGGCGGCGTGCTGATCCTGTTCGCCATCGCTATTTCCACGCTGCTGTGGTTCGACTGGTCCAACCGCTTCGTCTGGATCGTGATGATCGTCACCTTCGGCTTCGGCGCCATCGGCTGGGTGGACGACTGGCGCAAGGTGGTCAACAAGGACCCGGAGGGCATGCGTTCGCGCGAGAAGTATTTCTGGCAATCGGTGATCGGCCTGGTCGCGGCGCTGTACCTGGTGTTCAGCATCTCGGAGGGCTCCAACGCCAAGGTGTGGGCGCTGTTCGTGGGCTGGGTGTCGTCCGGCTTCACCATCGACCTGCCGCCCGCCGCCGGCCTGATGGTGCCGTTTTTCAAGGAGATCAGCTACCCGCTGGGCGTGGTTGGCTTCGTGATCCTGAGCTACCTGGTGATCGTGGGGTCGAGCAACGCCGTCAACCTGACCGACGGGCTGGATGGCCTGGCCATCATGCCGGTGATCCTGGTCGGCTCGGCGCTGGGCGTTTTCGCCTACGCCACGGGCAGCGCGGTGTACTCCAAGTACCTGCTGTTCCCGCACATTCCCGGCACGGGCGAGCTGCTCATTTTCTGCGCCGCCATGGCCGGCGCCGGACTGGCCTTCCTGTGGTTCAACGCGCACCCGGCGCAGGTGTTCATGGGCGACGTGGGCGCGCTGGCGCTGGGCGGCGCGCTGGGCACCATCGCCGTCATCGTGCGGCAGGAGATCGTGCTGGCCATCATGGGCGGCATCTTCGTGGTCGAGGCGCTGTCGGTGATGCTGCAGGTGGGCTGGTTCAAGTACACCAAGCGCCGCTACGGCACGGGCCGGCGCCTGCTGAAGATGGCGCCCCTGCACCACCACTTCGAGAAAAGCGGCTGGGCCGAGACGCAGGTGGTGGTGCGCTTCTGGATCATCACCATGCTGCTGTGCCTCATCGGCCTGGCATCGCTGAAGTTGAGATGAAATACACCCCCCTGAGTCGCTTCGCGCCTTCCCCCCAGGGGGACAACGCCAGCGGGCGGGCCAAGCCCTTCCGCGGCGTTCGCTGGCGTGGCCTGCTCCGCGGCCATTGGATTGGCGAGGTGCGGGCGTGCGCTGCGCATGCGCAAGACTGTCGCGTGCTCTCCCGCGCGAGGGACGGCAATGCCAGCGGGCGGGCCAAGCCCTTGCGCGGCCTCCCGATCAACGAGGTGCCTGCATGAACCCGATGCAAGACCGTCACGTGCTGATCCTGGGGCTGGGCCTGTCGGGCTTGGCCATGGCGCGCTGGTGCGCGGCGCAAGGTGCCAGCGTGACGGTGGCCGACACGCGCGAGGCGCCACCCCAGTTGGAGGCGCTGCGATCGCAAGTGCCCGCGGCCCGTTTCGTGGCCGGGCCGATGGGCGCCACTCTGGTGGACGATGCCAGCCTGCGTGCCGTCTACCGCAGTCCCGGGCTGGCGCCCGCGGCCATCGCCAGCGTCGTTGATGCAGCGCGAGAGCGCGGCCTGCCCGTGGGCGGCGAGCTGGACTTGTTCGCCCAGGCGTTGGCCCACCTGAAGGAGCAGCGCGGCTACACGCCCGCCGTGCTGGCCATCACCGGCACCAACGGCAAGACCACGGTGACGGCGCTGACCGGGCAACTGGTGGAGCGCGCCGGCCTGTCGGTCGTCGTGGCCGGCAACATCGGCCCCACGCTGCTGGAGACCCTGCAGGCCCGTCTGGCCGACGACAGCCTGCCGCAGGCCTGGGTGCTGGAGTTGTCCAGCTTCCAGCTCGACGGCATCGAGGGCTTCGAGCCCACTGCCGCCACCGTGCTCAACCTCACGCAGGACCACCTGGACTGGCACGGCGACATGGCGGCCTATGGAGCGGCCAAGGCGCGCATCTTTGGCGAGCACGCCGCGATGGTGCTGAACCGCGACGATGCCGCCGTGATGGCGATGCGGCCGCCGCCCGTACCGGCCAAGACGCCCAGGGGCACGCCCAGGCCGGTGCCGCGCGCCGTGCTGACCTTCGGCGGCGATATGCCCGCCGAGCCGGGCGACTTCGGCATCGAGGTGGTGAACGGCATGGCCTGGCTGGTGCGCGCGCAGGAGGCCGACGAAACCCTGCGCCGCCGCAAGGATGCCGAGATCGAGCTGCACATCCAGCGCCTGATGCCGGCCGATGCGCTGCGCATCCGTGGCCGCCACAACGCCATCAACGCGCTGGCCGCGCTGGCGCTGGCCACCAGCGCCGGTTGCCAGCTGGGGCCGATGCTGTACGGCCTGCGCGAATACCGGGGCGAGCCGCACCGGGTCGAATCCATCGGCCTGCTGCATGGCGTGGAGTATTTCGACGATAGCAAGGGCACCAACGTGGGCGCCACCGTGGCCGCGCTGGAGGGCCTGGGCGCCGAGCGCCGGCTGGTCGTGATTCTGGGTGGCGATGGCAAGGGGCAGGATTTTTCTCCGCTGGCGGCGCCCGTGTCGCGCTTCGCGCGGGCCGTGGTGCTGATTGGCCGCGATGCGCCACGGGTGCGCGAGGCGCTGGCCGGCGCCGGCGTGCCGCTGCTGGACGCCGTCGGCATGGCCGACGCGGTGGCCCAGGCGCGCGACCGCGCGCAGCAAGGCGATGCGGTGCTGCTGTCGCCCGCCTGCGCCAGCCTGGACATGTTCAGCAACTATGGCGAGCGCGCCGAAGTGTTTCGCGCCGCCGTGCGCGATCTGGCGCTGGCGGCGGGCACGGATCTGGAGGCGCTGTCATGACGGCGGCCACGGACACCCTGATGCAAGGCGGCAAGAAACCGCGCAAGCCGCGCGCCCGCCCGCGGCGCGTGGACGATTTGCCGGTGCGCATCGGCGGCATGGAATACGCGCGCACGGCCAACACGCCCTCGCGCCTGCTTGGGTTCGACCAGGCGCTGGTGTGGGTGTGCGTGGCGCTGCTGGCCTGGGGGCTGGTGATGGTGTATTCGGCCAGCATCGCGCTGCCCGACAGCCCGCGCTTCGCCCGCTACTCGCCCCATCACTTCGTGCTGCGGCACGCGCTCTGGATCTTCGTGTCCTTCGTCGCCGCGCTGGTGGCTTTCCAGGTGCGCATGGACTGGTGGGAAAAGGCGGCGCCGTGGCTGTTCGTCGGCTCGCTGGCGCTGCTGATCGCCGTGCTGATTCCGCACGTGGGCAACATGGTCAACGGCGCGCGCCGCTGGATCGGGCTAGGGCCGCTGAACCTGCAGCCGGCGGAGCTGGCCAAGATCGCCGTGCTGCTCTACGCCGCCGACTACATGGTGCGCAAGATGGACGTGAAGGAGCGTTTCTTCCGCGCCGTGCTGCCGATGGGCGTGGCCGTGGGCGTGGTCGGCCTGCTGCTGCTGGCGCAGCCCGACATGGGCGCGTTCATGGTCATCGCGGTCATCGCCATGGGCATTCTGTTCCTGGGCGGCGTCAACGCGCGCATGTTCTTTCTTATCGCGGCCGTGCTGGCAGCGATCTTCGCTGCCATGATCTGGGCCTCGCCCTGGCGGCGCGAGCGCATCTTCGCCTACCTCGACCCCTGGAGCGAGGAGCACGTGCTGGGCAAGGGCTACCAGCTGTCGCACGCGCTGATCGCCATCGGGCGGGGCGAGGTGTTTGGCGTCGGCCTGGGTGGCAGCGTCGAGAAACTGCACTGGCTGCCCGAGGCGCACACCGACTTTCTCACCGCCATCATCGGCGAGGAGTTCGGCCTGATCGGGCTGGTGTGCATGATCTTCCTGTTCATGTGGCTCACGCGGCGCATCGTGGTCATTGGCCGCCAGGCGATCGCGCTGGACCGCGTGTTCTCGGGCTTGGTGGCCCAGGGCATCGGCCTGTGGCTGGGTTTCCAGGCCTTCATCAACATCGGCGTGAACCTGGGGGCGCTGCCCACCAAGGGGCTGACGCTGCCCTTCATGAGCTACGGCGGCTCGGCCATCTTGGCGAACATGATCGCCATCGCCATCGTGCTGCGGGTGGACGTGGAGAACCGCAGGCTCATGCACGGAGGCCGGGCATGAAGCGGTGGTTTGATTCACTGAATCAGGCAATAGCCGTTTGGCGCGGTATTGTGCATCAAAAACGAGAGCTGCGTTCGCTTGAAACATCAGCGCGAGACGCCTTTTTGATTGTTGAAAAAATTCAACATGTCCCCCTGTCGTGCAATCCGCGTGATGAAGGGGTCGCTGCCGTTCACGGAGGCCGCGCATGAAGCAGAAATGTGCACTGGTGATGGCGGGCGGCACGGGCGGGCACATCTTCCCCGGCTTGGCCGTGGCCGAGGCGCTGCGCGCGCGCGGCTGGCGCGTGCACTGGTTCGGCGCGCCGGGCAGCATGGAGGAAAAGCTGGTGCCGCCGCGCGGCTTCGCGTTCGAGACCATCGAATTCGGCGGCGTGCGCGGCAAGGGCGCGCTCACGCTGGTGCTGCTGCCGCTGCGCCTGCTGAAGGCGTTCGGCCAGAGCATCGGCGTGATCCGCCGCGTCAAGCCCGACGTGCTGGTGGGCCTGGGCGGCTACATCACCTTCCCCGGCGGGCTGATGGGCGTGGCCCTGAACAAGCCGCTGGTGCTGCACGAGCAGAACTCCATCGCCGGCATGGCCAACAAGGTGCTGGCGGGCGTGGCCGACCGCGTGTTCACCGCGTTTCCCGGCGTTTTACCGAAGGCGCGCAAGGTGCAATGGGTGGGCAACCCGCTGCGCGAAGCGTTCACCCAGTACGCCGAACCGGCCGAGCGATTCGCGGGCCGCGCCGGCCCCTTGAAAGTGCTGGTGGTGGGTGGCAGCCTGGGCGCGCAGGCGCTGAACGAGGTGGTGCCCAAGGCGCTGGCGCTCATTGCGCCGGCACAGCGCCCCGCCGTGATGCACCAGAGCGGCGCCAAGCAGATCGACGCGCTGCGCGCCAACTATGAAGCCGCTGGCGTGCAGGCCGAACTGCTGCCCTTCATCGACGACATGGCGCGCGCCTATGCCGAGGCCGATCTGGTGATCTGTCGCGCCGGCGCCTCCACGGTGACGGAGATCGCCGCCATCGGCGCCGCCGCGCTGTTCGTGCCGTTTCCGCACGCGGTGGACGACCACCAGACCACCAACGCCAGATTCCTGGTCGATCAGGGCGCGGGCTGGCTGATCCAGCAGCGTGACCTGACGCCACAAGGACTGGCTGATTTGCTTCAGAAAACAGAGCGTTCCGCGCTGATCCAGCGGGCACAAAAAGCCAAAGCCATGCAAAAAACAAATGCCGTGGAGGACGTGGTCGCCGCGTGCGAGGAGTTGACGGCATGAAGCACGCCATCCGCCACATCCATTTCGTCGGCATTGGCGGCTCCGGCATGAGCGGCATCGCCGAGGTGCTGCACAACCTGGGCTATGTCGTCTCCGGCTCCGACCTGGCGGACGGCGCCACGCTGCGGCGGCTGGGCGGCATGGGTATTCGCACCTTCATCGGCCATGCGGCGGCGAATGTGGAAGGCGCCGACGCCGTGGTCACCTCCACCGCCGTGAAGGCCGACAACCCGGAGGTGCTGATCGCGCGCGAGAAGCGCATCCCCGTGGTGCCGCGCGCCATGATGCTGGCCGAGCTGATGCGCCTGAAGCAGGGCATCGCCATCGCCGGCACGCACGGCAAAACCACCACCACCAGCCTGGTCGCCAGCGTGCTGGCCGAGGGCGGGCTGGACCCAACCTTCGTCATCGGCGGCAAGCTCACCAGCGTCGGCGCCAACGCGCGGCTGGGGCAGGGCGACTACATCGTGGTCGAGGCCGACGAGTCCGACGCCTCCTTCCTCAACCTGCTGCCCGTGATGGCCGTCGTCACCAACATCGACGCCGATCACATGGAAACCTACGGCCACGACTTCGGCAAGCTGAAGCAGGCCTTCGTCGACTTCCTGCACAAGATGCCGTTCTACGGCATGGCCGTCCTGTGCCTTGAAAGCCCGGCGGTGCGCGAGATCGCGGGCAACCTGGCCTGCCCCGTCACCACCTACGGCTTCGCCGAGGATGCGCAGCTGCGTGCCGTCGACGTGCGCGCCGTCGGCGGGCAGATGCACTTCACGGTGCAGCGGCGCAACGGCGTGCAACGGCCCGATCTGCCCGAACTACCCGATCTGCCCGTGGTGCTGAACCTGGCCGGCGAGCACAACGTGCTGAACGCGCTGTCGGCCATCGCCGTGGCGGCCGAGCTGAACATTCCCGACGCGGCGGTGCAGAAGGCGCTGGCCGAGTTCAAGGGCGTCGGGCGGCGTTTCCAGCGCTATGGCGACTTGCCCGCCAAGGATGGCGGCAGCTTCACCGTGATCGACGACTACGGCCATCACCCGGTGGAGATGGCGGCCACGCTGGCCGCCGCGCGTGGCGCGTTTCCGGGGCGGCGCCTGGTGCTGGTGTTTCAGCCGCACCGCTACACCCGC
Source organism: Pseudomonadota bacterium (assembly GCA_030538085.1). GTDB lineage: Bacteria > Pseudomonadota > Gammaproteobacteria > Burkholderiales > Burkholderiaceae_C > Ottowia. Next base: position 24,356 of record JAUNUR010000009.1, read on the forward strand.
ACGCGCGACTGTTTCGAGGATTTCGTACAGGTCATCGGCGGCGCCGACCATGTGGTGCTGACCGAGGTCTACGCCGCGGGCGAAGAGCCCATCGTGGCCGCCGATGGCCGTTCGCTGGCGCGCGCGCTGCGCGTGGCGGGCCGGGTGGAGCCGGTGTTCGTGGGCGACGTGGCCGAGCTGCCGGCGCTGATCGCCCACCAGGCGCGGGCAGGCGATGTGGTGATGTGCATGGGTGCGGGTTCGATTGGTGGCATACCCGCGAAAATCGTTGAAATGCTACAAAAAACTGAGCATAATCCGGCCTGAACAGGACGATCATGGTGCAACAAGGCATTCAATTCGGAAAAGTGGCGGTGCTGATGGGCGGCCAGTCGGCCGAGCGCGAGGTGTCGCTGATGTCCGGCCAGGGGGTGCTGGCGGCGCTGCGCGCGCGCGGCGTGGACGCGCACGCCTTCGATCCGGCCGGGCGGCCCATGGACGATCTCAAGCGCGAGGGCTTCGCGCGCTGCTTCATCGCGCTGCATGGCCGCTACGGCGAGGACGGCACGGTGCAGGGCGCGCTGGAGCTGCTGGGCATTCCCTACACCGGCGCCGGGGTCATGGCTTCCAGCATGGCCATCGACAAGGTGATGACCAAGCGCGTGTGGCAGGCCGAGGGCCTGCCGACGCCGCGCTACGTGCTGCTGCACCGGAGCGAGTGGAGCGATGCGCTGGTGCACAACGTGGTGACGGCGCTCGGCTTGCCGCTGATCGTCAAGCCGGTGCGCGAGGGCTCGTCGCTGGGCGTCACCAAGGTCATCGACGAGGCGCAGATGACGGTGGCCCTGCGGGATGCCGCCGCGCTCGATGCCGACATCCTGTGCGAGCAGTTCATCGACGGTGACGAAGTGACCTGCCCCGTGCTGGGCCAGGGCGAGCAGGCGCATGCCCTGCCGGTGATCCACATCGTGGCGCCCGAGGGCAACTACGACTTCCAGAACAAGTACTACAGCGACGACACCGAATACCGCGTGCCCTGCGATCTGCCGGCGGGCGAGGAAGCGGCGATTCAGGCGCTGGCGCTCAAGGCCTACCGCGTGCTGGGCTGCCGTGGCTGGGGCCGCGTCGACGTGATGATCGACGCCGCCACGCGCCAGCCCTACCTGCTGGAGATCAACACCTCGCCCGGCATGACCAGCCATTCGCTGGTGCCCATGGCGGCCAGGGCGGCGGGCACCGATTACGAAACGCTGTGCCTGCGGCTGCTGGCGGGCGCCACGCTCGATTACCCAGCCCACGCGGAGGCGCCCGCATGACGAACAGCCTGCCCGTGCCCGTGGATGTGCGCCTGATGAACCTGACGGCGTCGCTGCTGGTCGCCGGCCTGGTGCTGGCCTGCGTGGCCGCGGGCCTGTGGTGGGTGCTGCGCAATCCGGCGTTCGCCATCCGCCAGATCGTGGTGGCGGGCGACACCACGCACAACAGCGCGGCCAGCCTGCGCGCCACGGTGGCGCCGCGCCTGGCGGGCAATTTCTTCACGCTTGATCTGGCGGCGGCGCAGTCGGCGTTCCAGTCGGCGCCCTGGGTGCGCAAGGCGGTGGTGCGGCGGGAGTTTCCGGGCCGGCTGAGCGTGACCTTGCAGGAGCACACGGCGGTGGCCCGCTGGGGGCAGGGCGACACCCACCTGGTCAACAGCCACGGCGAGGTGTTCGAGGCCCCGGGCGGCAACGATCCGGGCGACGAGGCGCTGCCCGCGCTGCAAGGCCCCGACGGCCAGGCCGCGCAGGTGCTGGACATGCACCGCCAGCTGAACCCGCTGGTGGCGCCGCTGGACACGGACATCACGCAACTGGCGCTGCAGGCGCGGGGCAACTGGCGGGCGGAACTGGGCAGCGGCGCCGTGGTCGAGCTGGGCCACGGCAGCGAGCGGGAACTGGCAGCGCGGCTGCGGCAGTTCGCGGCAACGGTCAAGGAAGTGGCGGCGCGCCATCAGCGCGGCGTGGAGGCGGTGGAGGCGGCGGATTTGCGGCACCCGGGCGGCTATGCATTGCGGCTGCGCGGCGTGACCACCGTGCGGCCCGATCCGCAGGCCGCGCCCGCCCAACGGCGCTGAAGACAACACGGGAAAGCAAGAACGACTGGTAACCCTCATGGCAAAAGAGTACAAGGATTTGATCGTCGGACTCGACATCGGCACCGCCAAGATTATGGTGGTGGTGGGCGAGGTGCTGGCCGGCGGCGACCTCAAGCTCGCGGGCCTGGGGGTGGCGCCCAGCAACGGTCTGAAGCGCGGCGTGGTGGTCAACATCGACGCCACGGTGGCCAGCATCCAGCAGGCGCTGAAAGAGGCCGAGCTGATGGCCGACTGCAAGATCGGCCGCGTCTACACCGGTATCACCGGCAGCCACATCCGCGGCCTCAACTCCACCGGCATGGTGGCCGTGAAGGACCGCGAGGTCACGCCCGCCGACGTGGCGCGCGTGGTCGAGACGGCCAAGGCCATCAATATCTCCAGCGACCAGCGCCTGCTGCTGGTGGAGCCGCAGGAATTCATCATCGACGGCCAGGACGTGCGCGAGCCGGTGGGCATGAGCGGTATGCGCCTGGAGGCCAAGGTGCATATCGTCACCGGCGCGCAGAGCGCGGCCGAGAACATCATCAAGTGCGTGCGCCGCTGCGGGCTGGAGGTGGACCAGCTCATGCTCAACCCGCTGGCGTCGAGCCAGGCGGTGCTGACGGCCGACGAGCGCGAACTGGGCGTGGCCTGCGTGGACATCGGCGCCGGCACCACCGACGTGGCCGTGTTCACCGGTGGCTCCATCCGTCACACGGCGGTGATCCCGATCGCGGGCGACCTGATCACCAGCGACATCGCCATGGCGTTGCGCACGCCCACCATGGATGCCGAGGAGATCAAGGTCGCCCACGGCTGCGCCAAGCAACTGCTGGCCGACCCCGACACGCAGGTGGAGGTGCCGGGCCTGGGCGACCGCACGCCGCGCATGCTGAGCAAGCAGGCGCTGGCCGGCGTGATCGAGCCGCGCGTGGAGGAAATCTTTTCGCTGGTGCAGCAGGTGATCCGCGATTCCGGCTTCGAGGAAGTGCTGTCTTCCGGCGTGGTGCTCACGGGCGGCAGCGCCGTCATGCCGGGCATCGTGGAGCTGGGCGAGGACATCTTCCTCAAGCCCGTGCGGCGCGGCCTTCCGAAGTATTCGCGCGCCCTCTCGGACATGGTGGCGCAGCCCCGCGCCGCCACCGTGATGGGCCTGATGGAAGAAGCGCGCGAGGCGCGGCTGCGCGGGTTCAAGGTGGCGCAAAAGGGTGGTGGGGTCAAGAGCGCCTTCGGCCGTTTCAAGGACTTTATCGTGGGGAATTTTTGACCATGCAGCACATCCATCCCAGCACGCTCAGAGGCTGCCCCCAAATTCATCGCGGTCAGCGATTGCCCCGGATCGGGTGTGCTGCAAGGCGCCCGAGACCGGGGACAAGCGCGGCGCGAGGAGTTTGGGGACAGCCTCTTAGGTGCATGGCAAGAGCCTGGAAAGGCACGGGGCCACCGCCATGAGCCATTTCAGTTTCGTCATCCCCTCGTTTTTTCGCATAACAACAACGTCGTTCAATCCAAGGCAACCGCAGGTACAAGGAGTTACACCATGAGCATCGAAATGATTGAAACAGAGCCCTTCCACGCAGGGACCCAGATCAAGGTGATCGGTGTCGGTGGTGGCGGCAGCAACGCGGTCGATCACATGATCGCCCGCCAGGTGCAGGGCGTGGAGTTCATCTGCGCCAACACCGACGCGCAGGCCCTCAGCCGCACGCAGGCTGGCGCCACCATTCAGCTGGGCATCAGCGGCCTGGGCGCGGGCAGCAAGCCCGAGAAGGCCCGCGAGGCCGCCGAAACCGCGTCGGACGACATCCGCCAGGCCATCCGTGGCGCGCACATGCTGTTCATCACCGCCGGCATGGGCGGCGGCACCGGCACGGGCGCGGCGCCGGTGATCGCGCGCATCGCCAAGGACATGGGCATCCTCACCGTCGGCGTGGTCACCAAGCCCTTCGACTGGGAAGGTGGCCGCCGCATGACCAACGCCGAAGCCGGCCTGGCCGAGCTGGAGGCCAACGTCGATTCGCTGATCGTGGTGCTGAACGAGAAGCTGCTGGAGGTGCTGGGCGACGACATCACCCAGGAAGAGGCCTTCGGGCACGCCAACGACGTGCTGAAGAACGCCGTGGGCGGCATCGCCGAGATCATCAATGAGTACGGCCACGTCAACGTCGACTTCGAGGACGTGCGCACCGTGATGGGCGAGCCCGGCAAGGCCATGATGGGCACGGCGGCGGCCAGCGGCCCCGACCGCGCCCGCATCGCCGCCGAGCAGGCCGTGGCCTGCCCGTTGCTGGAGGGCATCGACCTGTCGGGCGCCAAGGGCGTGCTGGTGCTGGTGACGGCGGCCAAGGGCTCGCTCAAGCTGAGCGAATCGCGCGAGGCCATGAACACCATCCGCGCCTACGCCTCGCCCGAGGCGCACGTCATCTACGGCGCCGCCTACGACGATTCGCTGGGCGACGAGATGCGCGTCACCGTGGTCGCCACCGGCCTGTCGCGTCAGGGCGTGCGCCGCCAGCCCATCACCGTGGTGCAGGGCGGCCTGCGCACCGGCACCGACAACGTGCCGTTCGTGCCGACCATGAGCCAGGCGGTGGGTGGCCCCGGCGCCACCACCGCCGCCGCCGCGCAGCAGCAGCCCGACTACGGCAACATGGCCGTGCCCAGCGTGTGGCGCACCAACCGCACGCAGGCGGCGGCCAAGGTGGACGCGCTGTCCTCGGGCGGCATGGACGACTTCGAGATTCCGGCGTTCTTGCGCAAGCAGGCGGATTGAACAACTGGCACCCCCCTGAGGCGCTGACGCGCCTTCCCCCCCTCTCCTGCGGGGGGGACGCAGCCAGTGCCCGGCGCAGGTCCGGGCACGGCTGCCGCTGGCATGGCCTGCTCCGCGGCCACCTGATGGGGTGACCCGGGGCGCGTGTCGCGGAAGGCTATCTGATTGCTGCGCTATTTATAGCTCCCAGCGCTTGATGGACGGGCGCTAGGGCTGATTTGGCTTGTCAGCACGATTGTCGGGGAGCATCTAAAATATGGCCATGCTTGCGCAACGCACCTTGAAGTCCCTCACACGCGCCGTGGGCGTGGGTCTGCACAGCGGCGAGCGGGTGGAGCTGACGCTGCGCCCGGCGCCGCCCGATACCGGTATCGTGTTCCGGCGCGTCGATCTGCCGGCGCCGGTGGACATTCCGGTCAGCGCGCTGTCGGTGACCGATACGCGCCTGGCCTCCACCCTGTCGCGGGGCGATGCCAAGGTGCGCACGGTGGAGCACCTGATGTCGGCCTGCTCCGGCCTGGGGCTGGACAACCTCTACATCGACATCACGGCGGAGGAAGTGCCCATCCTCGACGGCTCGGCATCATCCTTCGTCTATCTGCTGCAAAGCGCGGGCATCGAACTGCAGAACGTGCCCAAGAAATTCCTGCGCGTGAAGCAGACCGTGGAAGTGTGCGAGGGCGAGGGCGAGCAGCTCAAGTGGGCACAACTGGCACCGCACCACGGCTTCACGCTCAGCTTCGAGATCGACTTTCATCACCCCGCGGTCGATTCCACCGGCCAGCAGGTCACGTTCGACATGGGCTTCGGCCGCTACAGCCGCGACATCGCCCGCGCGCGCACCTTCGCCTTCAGCAAGGACGTCGAGATGATGCGCGCCAACGGCCTGGCACTGGGCGGCGGGCTGGACAACGCCATCGTGATGGACGACACCAAGGTGCTCAACGCCGACGGCCTGCGCTACGCCGAGGAGTTCGCCAAGCACAAGATCCTCGACGCCATTGGCGACCTGTACTGCATTGGCCGGCCCATGCTGGCGGCGTACAGCGCGTTCCGCTCCGGCCATGCGCTCAACAACAAGCTGCTGCGCGCCTTGCTGGAGCGGCCCGAGGCGTACGAGCTGGTCAGCTTCGACGACGAGAGAAACGCGCCAACCGGGTTCGCGCAACTGGCGCGCGCATGGTGACCACTTTCGCGTGACGGCCCGAAGGCGCGCTTTCACGTTTCGAAATTTCCGTGTCGGCGTGTTATTGATATTTTCAAAATCACGACAGCCTCATAGAAAACCCCCTTCACATTCCCTCGTCATTGCGGCGAAGGCCGCAATCCATGGGGCGTCATCTTGATACGGTATTCACCCGCGGACACCGTGTGGATTGCGGCCTTCGCCGCAATGACGGGATGAGGTGAGGGCAGATGTAGGCTTGTCCTGAATTACGAAACTCTCAAGAGCGCCTGCGGTACATGCTGCTGGTGCTGCGCTGCGCCCCCGCCGCGTGCAGCAGCGCCACCGCACGCCCCGCGTGCGCGTGCGTGATGGCCAGGCCCAGCGCGTCGGCGGCATCGGCCTTGGGGGCGGCGGGCAGCCGCAGCAGGCGTTGCACCATGGCCTGCACCTGGGTCTTGGCCGCCTTGCCATGGCCGGCCACGGCCTGCTTCATTTGCAGCGCGGTGTATTCGGCCACCGGCAGATCGCCCGCCACCAGCGCCGTCACGCAGGCGCCGCGCGCCTGGCCCAGCAGCAGCGTGGCCTGCGGATTGACGTTGACGAACACGATCTCCACCGCCGCCACGTCGGGCTGGTAGCGCGCCTGCAATTCGCGGATGCCGTCGAACAGCACCTTCAGCCGCGCCGGCAGGTCGCCTTGTTCGGCCGAGCGCGTGGTCTGGATCACCCCGCTGGCCACGTAGCGCAGCGCGGCGCCCTCGGCGTCGAGCACGCCAAAGCCCGTGCTGCGCAGGCCGGGGTCGATGCCGAGGATTCTCATGTGCTCTATTTTATATAGCTGCCGTTTACGGGGACATGGGGGATTTGAGGGCAAGCCCGGCTTGCCCACTCCATGGCCGGGGCGGTCCGCCACATGCGTGGTTCATGCCGTGTTGCGTTCAGAACGATGACGAATGACCGCGGCTGGCGCCGCATGTCAAATGACAAATGACGAATGACGAATGACGAATGCGCCATTTCGGCACGGCGCTGATCGGAGGCCACCGCGCGGATTGCGGCTTTCGCCGCCATGACGGATGGCACGCCGCGCCCGGACGTATCCAGTCGCCGTTTCTATTGAAAATTTCGTAATTCATGACACGCTGCTTGCCCTCACCCCAACCCTCTCCCGGAGGGAGAGGGAGATTTCTTTCTGATGGCCCGCGCTGTCGTGATTTTTGAAAACGTCAATAGGATCAAGGCAGTTCCGCGTTGCGCATGCGCGCCACGATGGTGTTGGTGCGGCTGGCCAGGTAGCGCGAGTTGGGCAGCTTCTCGAAATGGCGCGGGCGCGGCAGCATGACGGCCAGGCGGGCGGCCTCCCAGGCGCTGAGTTGCGCGGCACTCTTCTTGAAATAGTGCCGCGCCGCCGCCTCGGCGCCGAACACGCCTTCGCCCCATTCCACGTTGTTGAGGTAGATCTCCAGAATGCGCTGCTTGGACAGCAGTTTTTCCAGCGCATAGGTCAGCACCAGTTCCTGCCCTTTGCGCAGCAGCGTGCGCTCGCTGGACAACAGCAGGTTCTTGGCCAGTTGCTGTGTGATGGTGGAGCCGCCCCGGATGCGGATGGGCCGCGCGGGGCGGTTCTGCGCCGCGCGCTGGGCGGCGGCTTCTTCGGCCTTGGCGTTGCGCTCCCAGGCTTTTTCGATGGCGTCCCAGTCCACGCCCTCGTGACTGGCGAAGCCGTCGTCCTCGGAGGCGATGACGGCGCGTTTCAAATGGTCGGAAATCTGGTCGTAGTCGCGCCATTCCTGGCGCCAGCGCAGCGTGCCGGTGCTGGCGATGCGCCAGGCCTCGGAGCGTTGGAAGGTGGTGGATTGTGGGTCGACCACGCTCATCAGCGCGATGCGGCCAATGAAGAACAACTGCAGCGCCAGCGCCGCCACCAGCACCAGCAACACCCAGCGGCCAAGTCTTCGCATGTCCGGGTTTATCGGCAGCCGCCTGCCATGGAGGTGGATCGAGGGCCGCGCGGCAAGCCCAACACAAGGCCGCGGAGCAGGCCGTCCCAGAACGCCGTGGCCACACCCGTGCCGGCCACCAGCGTTGTCCCCCTGGGGGACTGAGACACGCGGCTCCAGGGGGTCATTTCAACTCCTGCACCGTCGTCGTCAGTTGGTCGGACTGCAGCGTGGTCTCCAGCGTCTGCTCGTGTGTGAACTTGAAGCGCGCGGTCACGTCGAACTGGTCCGTGTCGCGGCGCATGGCGGCGGTGAAGTTGCCGAACGGCGCGGCGCGGCTGGCGATGGCCTCGGCCAGCCGATCAAGCATGCGGTTGCCCGAGCTTTGCTCCACCCGTGCGTTCAGGATGCGGCCATCGTGGTTGATGTGCAGCGACATCAGCAGCTCGCCATACAGCTTGCGCCCGGCCACCTGCGGAAAGTTGGCGGTGCCCTCGGCCTCGATCTTGCGGCGCATCTCGTCGTAGTACACGGCGTAGGTGGTGCCCAGCGTGGCGGGGCTGAGGTAGCGCTTGCGCGGGCGCGAGTTTTCTTCTTCCACCCGCCGCTCGATGGCGGCCAGCAGCTTTTGCAATTGCTGGCGCCGCTCTTCCTGCGCTTGTGCCTCGGGGTCCTGGCTCAGCTTCTGCCGGTCCACCTTGGGCATGATGGCCAGTTGCTGGCGCACCTGGGCCAGCAGTTGCTCCTGCTGCTCCAGCATGTTGTCGATGCGGCGCTGGTTTTCGTTGACGGCGGCGTCGCCCTGCACCTCGATGGGCGCCGGCGGCAACGGCGTGCTGACGATGCGCTTGTCGGCTGCGTCGCCGCCACCGGCCAGCGTGGCCTGGGCCAGCGCCTGGGCTTTCTCGGGCTTCTCGTCCGATTCGGCGTTGACCAGTACCACGTCGAGCGTGGTGTCCTGGAACACCCGCTTGAAGCCTTCCGGATCGACGAAGCGGATGGTCAGCAGCACCGCGTGCAGCAACACCGACAGCCCCAGCGCCCACTGCAGCGTGGTCGGGGTTCTGAGCGACGGAGAGCGTTGCGTGCGTGACATCACGGGGTCGGATTATCGGCGCTGGCGCCCTCGGCCTCGGTCACATCCACCGCGATGGCGATGGGCCCGGCGGCGGAAGTCTCGTCTTCGTCATCGGCGGCGCTTTCGGTGGGCGCCTCGGCGTCCAGCACCTCGATCACGGTGCCGCCCACGTCCAGCGCGATGTCGTCGATCTGCCCCAGCCGCGCCCGCACCCGCGTGCCGCGCGGCAGGCCCTGCGCGCCCAGCACGGTGAACACCAGCGGCAGCTCGTCCGCCCGCGCCAGCCAGGCGCCGCCGGCCTGCTCCTTGATCAGGTTGGCCGTCAGCTCGGTGATACCGTGCTGGCGCAGGTAGCGCAGCGTCCAGAAGCGCTCCATGCTGGCCTGGTGCGCGCCGTAGGCGCCATAGGCGGCGTCGAAGGCGCTGATGACGGCGAACAGTTGCGCATCCTTGGGCTTGAAGGGCGCGGCCAGCGCGGCGGTCTGGCCGTGGCGCGCGGCGGCGATGATCTGCCACTGGTTCACCAGGTCGACGTAGCGGCGCAGCGGCGACGTGCTCCACGCATAGCTGGGCACGCCCAGCCCGGCGTGCGGCAGTGCCTTGGCGCCCATGCGCACCTTGATGCCCGGCAGCAGGCTGGCCTGGCTGCGGTAGACGGCGGGCACGCCCAGGTGCGCCAGCCACTGGCCCCAGGTGCTGTTGGCCAGGATCATCAGCTCCGACACGATCAAATCCAGCGGCGCGCCGCGCGCGCGGGTGGTGATCAGCACTTGCTCCTCGCCCGTGGGCACGCCATCGCCATGGCCGGCCAGCTTGAAGTTGTAGTCGGGCCGGGTGAAAGTCTCGGGCTTGCCCCGCACCACCTCGCGCCGGGCCTTCAGGTGCTGCGCCAGTTTGTATAAAAACGATAGCTGCTCGCGCTGTATGGGTAAGGGATTGGCGCCGGTTTCGCTTGATTCCTCCGCGCCCGCCAGCCAGCCGTCGGTGATCAGGTGGTCCAGCTGGTCGTGCCGCAGGTTGGCCGCGATGGGCACGCGCTCCAGCCGGGTTTCGGTGGCCTGGACTTCCAGCGTGATTTCATGAAGCGTGACGTACAGCGACACCGCCGGCACCGGGTGGCCCTCGCTCAGCGTGTAGGCGTCCACCACGTCGTCGGGCAGCATCGTGATCTTGTAGCCCGGCATGTACACGGTGGACAGGCGCGCGCGCGCCACCGCGTCCAGTGCATCGCCCGGCCGCACCGCCAGCCCCGGCGCGGCGATGTGGATGCCCAGCACCACCGTGCCCGTGCCCAGCCCTTGCAGCGACAGCGCATCGTCGATCTCGGTTGTCGATGAATCGTCGATCGAGAACGCCTGCACCTCGGCCAGCGGCAAATCGTCGGTGATGGCCGGTGCGGCCAGCGCCGGAAAGCCCGTGCCCTTGGGAAAGTTCTCGAACAGGAAGCGCTGCCAGTGGAACTGGTAGGCCGATTCGATGGCACCGGCTTTTTGCAGCAGCGCCAGCGGCGCCAGTTGCGTGGCGCGGGCGGCTTCCACCACGGCCTTGTACTCGGGCGCGTTCTTGTCTGGCTTGAACAGGATTTTGTAGAGCTGCTCACGAATCGGCGCCGGGCATTGGCCCGCGGCCAGTTCATCGGCCCAGGCGCTGATTTGCGCGGCGATCTGCTTCTTCTTCTCGATGGCGGCCAGCGCCTGCGCCACGATGTCGGCGGGCGCCTTCTTGAAGCGGCCCTTGCCCGCGCGGCGGAAGTAGTGCGGCGCCTCGTACAGCGCCAGCAGCATGGCGGCTTGCTGCGCCACGCCCGGCGTGCCGCCGAAGTAGTCGGCCGCCAGCTCGCCAAAGCCGAACTCGGCCTCGGGCGCGAACTCCCAGGCCAGCGGCAGATCGACGTCCGCCGCCAGCGTCTGCGCTTCGGCCATCAGTTCGGCGGGAGCGGGTTTTTCAAAGCGCAGCAACTGGTTGGCCGACTTGACCTTGACGCGCTTGCCGGAGTCCAGCTCCACCTGGGCCGAGGCCTCGGCCTCGGAAAGAATGCGGCCGGCCAGGAATTTGCCGGCTTCGTCGAAAAGTACATGCATAGAGGGCAGCGATTGTCCCATCCTGGTGCCGTGGGCTGCCTGCTTACCGTGCCAGGTCGAGAAATTGCAGCACCGCGTCGATGTGCTGGTCGAAGTCCGACAGCGCGTGGTCGCTGCCTTCCAGCAGGCGCGTGGTGGCGCTGGCGTAGCGGGCGCTCATCTCGCGCCAGTCCAGCAGTTCGTCGCCCTTGGCGATCACGGCGAAAAAGCGCTCGGGGCGCTGCAGCGCCCCGGTCTCCAGCGCGCGCAGTTGGTCGATGTATTCGGGGCGGAAGAAAAAGCGCTCTTGCGGATCGTGCCACGCGGTCTGCTCGCCGATATGCGCCGCCAGATCGCGCGCGGGGTCGATGGCGGGGTTGAGCACCACGGCCCGGCAGCCGTGCCGCTGGGCCAGCCAGGTGGCGTAGAAGCCGCCCAGCGAGGAGCCGACGACGGCCATGTGGGCGTGCGGCCAGTCGGCGGTGCCGTGCTCGATCAGTGCCGCGGCCTCGCGCGGCGAAGGCGGCAGTTGGGGGCACCACCAGGTGATGGACGGGTGCTCGGCCTGCACGCGTGCGGCCATCTTCTGGGCCTTCATCGACTGGGGGGAGGAGCGGAAGCCGTGGAGGTAGAGGAGGTGGGTGGTGCTGGTCATGTTGGGGGATGGTAGTGGGGGAGTGGGGTTGGGAGCGCTGCTGGCCGGGATGTGCGCCCGGCGGCGCAGTCACTTTCTTTTGTTTCGCCAAAAGAAAGTAACCAAAGAAAAGGCGACCCCACTGGCCGTGTCCCTTCGCTTCGCTGCGGGCAACCTGCGATGCTCGGTCGCGGGGCGGCGCTGCGGAACTCGCTTCGTTCACTGCGTTCTCTTCGCTCAGACAACCGCAGCGAGTCAGCTACGTCAGCGCGGCATGCTGCGCTGCCACGCCCGCCCCACGCCCTGCGCTTCTCGGCACGGCCAGAGGGGAAGGTGAAATCCACTCGGGCCATCGCTGCGCTCGGCCTTGCTTGGTATGTGGCGCTGCGCAGCAAGCGCCGAACGGGCCGCGGAGCAGGCCACACGGGCACCCGTGGCCGGACCTGCGCCGGCCACCAGGTGCGTCCCCCTGGGGGGACGGCGCCGAAGGCGACTCAGGGGGGATAATTTGCTATGTCCATCGTGTTCGAAAAACCCTCGCTCTGGCAGCGCATCTGGCCGCTGCTGCGCGGGTTTGATCTGTTGCTGCTGGTGGCGGTGCTGGTGCTGGCGGGCATGGGGCTGCTGGCGATGTATTCGTCGGGGTTCGACCACGGCACCCGCTTTGCCGACCATGGCCGCAACATGCTGATCGCCGCCGGCATTCTGTTCGTGGTGGCGCAGGTGCCGCCGCAGCGGCTGATGAGCCTGGCGGTGCCGCTGTATGTGCTGGGCGTGCTGTTGCTGCTGGGGGTGGAGTTCTTCGGCATCACGCGCAAGGGCGCCACGCGCTGGCTGAACGTGGGCGTGGTCATCCAGCCCAGCGAGTTGCTCAAGATCGCCACGCCGCTGATGCTGGCCTGGTGGTTCCACCGGCGCGAGGGGCAGACGCGGCCCATCGACTTCATTGGCGCCTTCATGCTGCTGGCCGTGCCGGTGGTGCTGATCATGCGGCAGCCCGATCTGGGCACGGCGCTGCTGGTGATGGCCGCCGGGCTGGCGGTGATTTTCTTCGCCGGCCTGCCGTGGAAGCTGGTGCTGCCACCGGTGCTGCTGGGGGCCGCCGGCATCGTCGGCATTCTGGTGTTCGAGCCGCAACTGTGCGCCGACGGCGCCGACTGGGTGGTGCTGCATGAATACCAGCGCCAGCGCGTGTGCACGCTGCTGGATCCCACGCGCGATCCGCTGGGCAGGGGCTTTCACATTCTGCAGGGCATGATCGCCATTGGCTCGGGCGGCTGGTGGGGCAAGGGCTTCATGCAGGGCACGCAGACGCATCTGGAGTTCATTCCCGAGCGCACCACCGATTTCATCTTCGCCGCCTTCTCCGAGGAGTTCGGCCTGGCCGGCAATCTGGCGCTGATCGCCGGCTTCATCTTCCTCATCTTCCGTGGGCTGATGATCGCCGCCGAGGCGCCCACGCTGTTCGCGCGCTTGCTGGCGGCGGCGCTCACCACCATCTTTTTCACCTATGCGTTCGTCAACATGGGCATGGTCAGCGGCATTCTGCCGGTGGTGGGCGTGCCGCTGCCGTTCATCAGCTACGGCGGCACGGCCATGGTCACGCTGGGGTTGGCGCTGGGCATGCTGATGTCGGTGGCCAAGTCGCGCCGCGCCCTGCGGCGCTGACCGTCGCTTTGGCATGGCGCGGGCGCCACAGGAACGTGCCTGAATGCACAAGCCGGACCCGCGCGATTGAATCCGGCCAATTTGGGGGCCACAATGCGCACCAGCCAATACAGGTTTGGCGCTCACCCTCTGAAGGAGAACATTTCATGGCAGGCAAGTTCGAACTGAAAAAATCCAAGAACGACAAGTTCTATTTCTCGCTGCTGGCCGGCAACGGTCAGACCATCCTGAGCAGTGAGATGTATGAAGCCAAGGCCAGCGCGGTCAATGGCATCGAATCGGTGAAGAAGAACGCTGGCGACGCCGGGCGCTATGAGAAGGCGGTGGCCAAGAACGGCGCGCCCTATTTCAACCTGAAGGCGGCCAACGGCCAGGTCATTGGCACCAGCGAGATGTACAGTAGCGAATCGGCGCGCGATGGCGGCATCGAGTCGGTCATGAAGAACGCGCCCGACGCCAGCGTGGACGATCAAACCGTCGCCTGATCGCGTTCTGCTTGCGTATGAAAAACCGCCTTCGGGCGGTTTTTCTATTTGAGCGTGGAAGTGGTTTGAGGCTGCGACATTCAACGAAACGTCGGGTAATCCTGCTTGAGCCTGGCGATGACTTGCTCCAGCAGCGGATCGGGCTCGGCGGGCGGCAGATCGCGGATCAGGCTCCAGGGCGTGTCGATGTAGATGTGACCGGTTTCAAATTCGGGTAGGCCATCGCGGCGGCGCAGGGCCTGGATGGCGAGCAACTCACCAGGGTAGAGCTGATCCCAGACATCGCTGAATTCAAACTCTTCACGGTTTGTGGAGCTGCGGGCGCGGCTGATATGGTATTCAGCCGCCGCCTGCATGATTTGTTGAAACAGCTCCAGATCATCGGTACACCAGTGATCCAGCACGCTTTGATATTCAGGGGTCAGTGGCTTGGCGGGTTTGAAGTGACAAGGGATGTCAAAGGCTTGCGCCATCAGAAACACGTTGAAAGCATCACTGGTGCCTTTGCCCCAGCCTTTGGGGAAGGTCAAAGGATTGGCAACCCGCATTTCCTTGTGTGCGGTGGCCACCAGCAATTCGGCGCAGGCGGCGGCTTCGTCCCAGTGCGAGAGCATTAAGGGTTGCATGGCGCGCATGCTGTGCCAGAAGGCGCGCATGGGTTGCACTTCTGTAGGCAGAGATATTCCAGAAATTTTGCGGAAATCCAATGCTTTCCAGCTTGTCTGGAGGTTTATTGCCAAAACATAAGCTTCAATTTTATCGGGGTGCGCAGTGAGGCTACCTGCTTCTTTCGTGTAGTTGGCTGATAGTAGTTGTCTTTGGTTGATGCCAATAACTACCTTTCCATCTCTATTTAAATCTTTTGTTACCTGTTCCCTGTAATAATCTCTTCCCTTTTCTTTTTTTTCTCCATGCTTCCCATTCACTTTCAAAATATTTAAGTGCCTCTATCTGTACCTTATGCCAATGCCGCCCTTCGGGCGTTGTAGCAGGTGGTTTGCGTCTAGTTGCCATGGTTTGCTCCTTACATTCTCATGACTGGCCCGCTGGGATGCTGGGCCTGGGTCAGTTGCTGGTGCTGCTCATGCTGGCTTTGGGCAATCTCGTGAAAGTGCTGTTCAGCCGGTGTCTGACCGCTTTTAGCCACGCTCGCGTAGCAAAGATGGGTTTCGGTGCGGCTGATGCGCTGCTGGAGGTCGCTTTTGCAGATGACCGCCACACCATGCGGCTGCGTTCTGACGTCTTCAATGCGATCCACGCCGCCATCAGTGACCAAGCGCTTGAGCGCGCCAGCGGCCAGGTTGTCCATCAGGCGTTCGTCTTGCCATTGCCCAGAAGCCGCAATGCCGTCCCGAATCTGGCGATAGGAGTTGTACAGCGGGTGGCCGGGGTCGGTGGGGTAACGCGGGGCCTGCGCCATCGCGATGCTGGGCATGTCAGCCTGGGAATGCTGCGTTGGAGGGCTGGGTTTGGGCTGGGGGCCTGTCCAGTCCTGTACGTCGATACTGTGCTGAATGCGATGACTGCCGTCAGGATTGGACAACTGGATATCGACCCATTTTTTGGGCTGGCTGGGGTCAAGTTTGCCCGTGATGGGGTCAAGGACTTCTTGCCGGATTTTGTCCGCAACCTGCCGGGTTTCAGGTGAAACCAAGTGCTCGTACCAATATTTGTTTTCTTCAGTACCTGCCGCCCTTACGCGGCAGGCTTGTGCCTGCAAGGACGAGCAACGCCGCATGGCACGCCCAGCGCGGTGCGATCGGGTGCATAGCGCGCTCACCCAACAGTTGAATGTGATCGAAGCTGTGAAAGTCAGAGTTCATGCGGGTTGCCCAAGGATGGCGAGCGGTCAACTGCCGTTTCTAGGTTCAACGAAACGTCGGGTAATCCTGCTTGAGCCTGGCGATGACTTGCTCCAGCAGCGGATCGGGCTCGGCGGGCGGCAGATCGCGGATCAGGCTCCAGGGCGTGTCGATGTAGATGTGACCGGTTTCAAATTCGGGCAGGCCATCACGACGGCGCAGAGCCTGGATGGCGAGCAACTCGCCAGGGTAGAGCTGATCCCAGACATCCTCGAATTCATATTCCACTTTGTTGGTTGAACCCTTGCTGCGGCTGATGTGGTATTCGGCAGCCGCCTGCATGACCTGTTGAAACCGTTCCAGATCATCGGTACGCCAATGATCCAGCACGCTTTGGTATTCAGGGATCAGCGGCTTGGCGGGCTTGAAGTGACAAGGGATGCCAAAGGCTTGCGCCATCAGAAACACGTTGAAAGCATCGCTGGTGCCTTTGCCCCAACCTTTGGGGAAGGTCAAAGGATTGGCAACCCGCATTTCCTTGTGTGCGGTGGCCACCAGCAATTCGGCGCAGGCAGCGGCTTCGTCCCAATGCGACAGCATTACGGGTTGCATGACCTTCATGCTATACCAGAAAGCACGCATCGGCTGAACTTCAGTGGGCAGAGATATGCCGGCTATTTTTCTAAATTCCAATGCCTTCCAATCTGCTTGTCTATTTATTGCCGTGGAAAAAACAAATGAAAAATTTGAGCGGGCCATCAAGTTTTTTGACTCCAAAGCGTAACTAATGGATATTAGTCCCAGGTTGATGCTGTGAATTCGAACATTTCCTTTTTGATGTAGTGATTCAATCAATTCTTTTGAATTTTCCTCCCTTATGTTTTTCTTTATCATTCGGGCTGTCCATTCACGTTCGGAATGCTCCAATATTTTTATCTGGATGGGATGCCATGGGCATCCTTCAGGCGTTGTGGCTGCTGGTTTGCTTCTGGTTGCCATGATTACTCCTTACATTCTCATGACCGGCCTGCTGGGTTGCTGGGCCTGGGTCAGTTGCTGGTGCTGCTCTTGCTGGCTTTGGGCAATCTCGTGAAAGTGCTGTTCAGCCGGTGTCTGACCGCTTTTAGCCACGCTCGCGTAGCAAAGATGGGTTTCGGTGCGGCTGATGCGCTGCTGGAGGTCGCTTTTGCAGATGACCGCCACACCATGCGGCTGCGTTCTGACGTCTTCAATGCGATCCACGCCGCCATCAGTGACCAAGCGCTTGAGCGCGCCAGCGGCCAGGTTGTCCATCAGGCGTTCGTCTTGCCATTGCCCAGAAGCCGCAATGCCGTCCCGAATCTGGCGATAGGAGTTGTACAGCGGGTGGCCGGGGTCGGTGGGGTAACGCGGGGCCTGCGCCATCGCGATGCTGGGCATGTCAGCCTGGGAATGCTGCGTTGGAGGGCTGGGTTTGGGCTGGGGGCCTGTCCAGTCCTGCACGTCGATACTGTGCTGAATGCGATGACTGCCGTCAGGATTGGACAATTGGATATCAACCCATTTCTTTGGTTGGTTAGATCTCAATTTTTCTGTCGTTGGATCTAGCACGTCTTTGAGTATTTTTTTTGCGACCTCGCGTGTTTCAGGTGAGACGAGATGCTCGTACCAATATTTGTTTTCTACGACCCCCGCCGCTCTTTCTAGCCGGCTCTCAATAAACCATTCCGGATCAGCGATCTGCGCCTTGACATTCCCATGCGCCGAAGTCTTGATCTCCGCGAACTCCCATTGACCCTGCGGATTGCGCGCTACGCTGTCGATGCCGTGGCCTGACTTGTTCTTGATGGTGTAAATCTCGGTGTAGCCCTGATCGACCAAGTGCTTGGTGTACAGCGCCTCGCCAATGTCGCCTATCTCGCGACGGCTCATCTCGGCCACGTTTTTGCCCTGAGTGCTGCGTTGCAGGGCATCGTTGAAGCTGACATTGCCCTCGAACAGGCTCTTGTCGGCCTTGAGCAGGTCTGACAGTTCCCTGACTTGCAATTGGCCGCTGAGCAACAGTCCGTCCATGGTGCCGGTGCGGCGCGCGGCGTCCACAAGCTCGTCCAGCTTGTTGCTCTGGCGTGCCATGCCCACGACCATGCGCATTTCGAGCAGGGCGGTTTTCTGGGCCGCGCCACCCGCGCGCAGACCCGCGGCCATGTCGCCCAGCGCATCGCCCGCCTTGGCAATGTTGCCTGCGGGGCCAAGCTCTTCCACCATCTTGGCGGTGCGGCCCAGTTTGGCCAGGTGCGTGGTGGGCAGGGCCATCATGGCCAACTCGACTCCGGCGGCGCCGGCCATGCCGCCGAGGAACTGTGTGCCGCGCCCTTCCCGTTGCGCTTGCTGGTAGCTCTGATCCCACTGCTCAAAGGCGTTGGTGGCGGCACGGCGCGCGTCGTTGAGGGGCTTGCTCGGGTCGTTGATGGTTTGCTCGAAATAGTCGCGCGCCTGAGCAATGATGAAATCGCGCGTGGGCGCATCGGTGGCAAAGCGCTGCACACTGCGCACGAAATCCACGCTGTCTTGCACCATCCCCGCGGCCTGGGTGAGCGCGCCGCTACCGACGCCATACAGCATTTGCGGGCCAGAGATCACGTGCGATGCCATGCTTGCGGCCCGGCGCTCGATAGCGCTGGCGTTCTGGTCCGCGGCCACGCTCTGGGCCCAGAGCTGCGCCGCCGACAGCGATTGGGTTACTTGCTGATCAATGTCGCCCAGTGTGGTGGAGACCTGTCGCCAGCCGTGCGTGGCGGCTGCGCCCACCTGGTCCACGAAGCTGGGGTTGAGCGCTTGATCGAACTGCTTCTGGCGCACCGGATCGTCCAGTCGCTCGTGGATGGCGCGCTCAAGCATCTGGCGGTTGTGCGGATCACCGTGAAACAGAGGCGACTGACCCATGTGCCGCAGCAGCAGATCGGTGCGCGGGCCGGTGAGGCCCTGGCTTTCGAAAATGATGCGCTGCGCTTCGTAGCCCACCACGTCAATGCGGCCGCTGTCGTCGATGGCGCTGACCAGTGCGGCTACTTTCAAGGGGTTGGGGATGGAGGTGAAAGAATCTGTCTGCATGCATGCCTTTCAAAAGATTGATAGGCAATTTGAATGCATTTTTCCAGTTTATGCCAGCATATGTGTAACGTTTTTGCTGTACGACAGAAGGCTTCTGGCACAAACCTATTGCGCGGTTTTGGCTGGTTTGCGGCGCTTTGGTCCGATACGTACCGGTGGGACGTGGCGGCGTACAGGGTTGTGAGGACGGTCTTGGCCGGGAAGTGCGGCTCGTGGCGGATGGTGCTGGGCCTATTTGCTCCACGGCTGGGGCAGTCCATCACATGCGCTTTCAACTTCCCTCGTCATGGCGGCGAAGGCCGCAATCCACACGGTGTCCGTGGGTCAACACCGTGTCAAGGTGACGCTCCATGGATTGCGGCCTTTGCCGCAATGACGGGATGAGGTGAAGGCATTACATAGGCTTGTCCTGAGTTACGAAACTCTCAACAGGTTGAAAGGAATGGCCTGAAGGCGTGTGCTTGCGCCCGGCAGCGCTGGTGTCCGACACGCGGCGGCGTGGCGCGGGCTCTACGATGACGGCCCGTGCCCATGTTTCTTGCCATGCCGTTGCCAAAGCTGCCTCACCACGCTTTCGCCCTGCCGCTCGGGCGTGCATGGCTGCTGACGTTGCTGGCGCTTGGGCTGTCCGGCTGCGGCAGTCTGCCCGCGAACGTTGAGCGGTCGGTGTCGCATGCGCTGGCCAGTCCCGCTGGCACGCCGCTGGGCCAGTTGGCGGCGGCGCGCCGGCCGGCGGGCGTGGCGCCGGATATCTCGGGCTACGCGCTGGTTGATTCGCCCAACCTGGCGTTCAGCAGCCGCCTGGCGCTGACGCGGCAGGCCAGCCGCACGCTGGACATCCAGTACTACGCCATCCACGGCGACGAGAGCACCGCCCGCCTGCTGCGGGAGGTGCGGGCCGCATCGGCGCGTGGCGTGCGCGTGCGCATCCTGCTGGACGACTTCAACTCCACCGGCAAGAACGCGCTGGTGATGGGCATGGCCTTTTTGCCGGGCGTGGAAATGCGCATGTACAACCCGCTGCCGGGCGGGCGCGCCTCTACCGTGGTGCGGGCCGTGCGCTCGCTGCACGACTTCAGGCGCATGCAGCACCGCATGCACAACAAGCTGTACATCGCCGACAACGCCTGGGGCATCACCGGCGGGCGCAATCTGGGCGATGCCTACTTCGGCACCGCCGACGGCAGCAACTTCGTCGACATGGACGTGCTGGCCGCGGGACCGGTGGTGCAGCAGATGTCGGCCAGCTTCGACCAGTACTGGAACAACCCGCTGGCCTACCCAGTGCAGTCGCTGATTTCACCGGAACAGTTGCATGCCTTGCGCGAGCAATTGGCCGAGTCGACCGATGCGGCGAACGAGGGCGCGGCGGGCAACACCGTGGCTCCTGCCACGGCCCAGCCGCCCGCCAGTGCCGAAGCCAGCGCCGTGCAGGCGGCCATCGACCCGCCCACCGACAAGGACGCCGACGAGCCGCCCGCCGCGCTGCCCGAGGCGCTGGATCTGCAAAGGCAGCCTCTCATCTGGGCGCCCGGCACGCTGATCGTCGACCAGCCCTTCAAGCTGGTGCCCGAGCTGAACGACAACCACGCCGAGGACACGGTGGTCGACGGCATGCTGTCGCTGATGCAGGGCGCGCAGCGCGACGTGCTGATCGTGTCGCCCTACTTCGTGCCGGGCGAGGCGATGATGAAGGTGTTTGCCGACATGCGCCAGCGCGGCGTGCGCGTGCGCGTGCTCACCAACTCGCTGGCCAGCAACGACGCGCCGCTGGCGCACGTGGGCTATGCGCGCTACCGCAAGCAGCTGCTGCAACTGGGCGTGGAGCTGTACGAGATGCGCGCGCTGAAGAGCCAGCATCTTGACCGCACCGTGTTCGGCTCCGGCGCGGGCGGCTCCAAGGCCAGCCTGCATTCCAAGCTCTTCATCTTCGATGGCCGCGTGATCAGCATCGGTTCGATGAATCTGGATTTGCGCTCGAAACTGCAGAACACCGAGGTGGCGCTGCTCATCCGCAGCGCGGCGCTGTCGCGCGAGGCGGCGGCGCGGATCGAGGACGTGTTCGACGACAGCGCCTGGCGGCTGGAGCTGACACCCACCGGCGGTCTGCTGTGGCGAGCGCCGCCGCAAGCCCGGTTTGACGACGCGCGCAGCGAGCCCGATGCGGGCTGGAGCCTGCAACTGCTGCTGCGGATACTGGGGCCGTTCGCGCCGGACGAGATGCTGTGAGATGGATGTGGGGCGGCTCTATTGATGTTTTCAAAAATCACGACAGCGCGGACCATCAGAACCCTCCTCACATTCCCTCGTCATTGCGGCGAAGGCCGCAATCCATGGGGCGTCACCTTGACACGGTGTTGACCCGCGGACACCGTGTGGATTGCGGCCTTCGCCGCAATGACGGGATGCGACACATAGGCTTGTCCTGAATTACGAAACTACACAGTAAGCAAGCAAAATGAAAATGCCAGCCCGGCGCTCACAGCAGCCTGGCAATCAGGCTCGCTACGCCGCTCAGGATCAGCGTGGTGGTGAGCGGGATGAACCAATCGCGCCCGAACAGCCTGAAACGGAAGTCCCCCGGCAGCCGCCCGAAGCCCAGCTTGGTCAGCAGCGGCGTGAACCAGCTGATCAGCATCAGCGCCAGGAAGATGACGATCATCCAGCGGATCATTCAAGCCTCCATCAAAGCCGGTGCAGCCGATCACCCGCCGCGAAGCCGCGCGCCAGGCCGTGCCCCGGCGTGGCGAAGCCGATCACCTTGAACAGCTCGCCCATCTCGTGCTCGGCCACCAGCTTCATCGCGTTGGCGCGCGTGGGCAGGTCGCTGGCCTGCATCAGTTCGGCGATGCCGCAGTTGAGCAGAAAGCGCCCCTGGCTGGTGTAGCCCAGCAGGTCCAGCCCCGCGTCTTGCGCCGCCAGCGCCACGCCGGTGAAGTTGACGTGCGCCGTGATGTCCTTCTCGCCCACGTCGGCCAGCGGCGCATCGTCCATGCGGTGCGCGCGGTGGCACACCAGCGTGCCGGTGCTGCGCTGCGGGTGGTAGTACTCGGCCTCGGGGAAGCCGTAGTCGATGAAGTACGCCGCGCCCGCCCCACCGCGCAGCAGCGCTTCGGCCACGGTGGCGACGAAGGCGTGCGCCTGCGGGTGCACCTCGGTCACGATGTCGTGTGTGCCCTCGATCTCCACCGGCGGACGCAGCGGGGTAGGGCGGTCTTGCCAGGTGAACGAGGCTGCCTTGTCTTCCATGGCTTCGGGCGTTTGCGGCGTGGGCGTGGAAAGCCAGTTTGATTGAAGAGCCACGCCGCGCTCATGCCACGCGCAGCCCACGCGCGCCAGCAACTGCACCGGCATCGCGTCCAGCACCTCGTTGCCCAGCACCACGCCGCGCAGCGTGGCGGGAAGTGCATCGGCCCAGGCCACGCGGTCGCCATGCGCCGCCAGCCGCGCCTGCTGGCGCGCCCGCAACGCGCCTGATACATCGACGATGGTGTAGCGCGCCAGTGGCTGGCCCAGCGTGTCCAGCGCTTCGATCAGGCCCGCCGCCAGCGCGCCGGAGCCGGCGCCGAATTCCCACACCTCGTCCGTGCCCGTGGCCGTCAGGCTTTCGGCCACCTGCGCCGCCAGCGCGTGGGCGAACAGGGGCGACAGCTCGGGCGCGGTCACGAAATCGCTGCCCGACGCCGGCAGCGCGCCGAACTTGCGGCTGCCGTGCGCGTAATAGCCCAGTCCGGGCGCGTACAGCGCCAGGTGCATGAAGCGGTCGAACGGCAGCCAGCCGCCGGCCTGCGTGATCTCGCGGGCGATCAGCGCCGGCAAGGCGCTGGTTACACTGGTTTGTTCATTCGTCACCGCGCCATTGTCCGTGAACGCCACTCCCCCACTTCGCACCGTGCTGGTCACCGGCGCTGGCCGCCGGCTGGGACGCGCCATCGCCATCGACCTGGCGCGTGCCGGCTGGCGCGTGGCGGTGCACTGCCACCGCTCGCGCGCGGAAGCCATTGAAACCGTGGCTGACTGCAACGCCTTCACGCCGACCAGCGGCCCTTTCGAGGCCGATCTGGGCGATGAGGTCGCCACCCGCGCGCTGCTGCCGCGCATCGTCAGCGAACTGGGCGCGGTGGACGCCGTGGTCAACAGTGCCGCGCTGTTCGACTACGACGACGCGGCCACTTTCGGCCACGCGCGGATGGAGCGCCACTGGCGCACCAACACCGCCGCGCCCGTGCTGCTGGCGCAGGCCCTGGCCGATCATCTGGCCGCGCGCGGGGCCGAGCCGGCCAGCGGTTGCGTGGTCAACCTGCTCGACCAGAAGCTGTTCAACCCCAACCCGGATTTCCTCAGCTACACCCTCAGCAAGGCCGCGCTGCACGGCGCCACCACGCTGCTGGCGCAGGCGCTGGCACCCACCGTGCGCGTGGTGGGCGTGGCGCCGGGTCTCACGCTGACCAGCCACTTGCTCCATGAACAGCGCTTTGCCGAGCTGCACCGTCAAAGCCCGCTGGGCCGCTCGTCCACGCCCGAAGACGTGGCGAGCGCGGTGCGCTTCGCGCTGGACAACCGCAGCCTCACCGGCAGCACCCTGCTGGTCGATGGCGGCCAGCACCTGATGCGCTTCGAGCGCGATTTCTCCTTGATGTAAGGCGCCCCATGAGCGATCTGCCTACCCAGGGCCTGCAAAGCCTCAGCTTCACCGGCCTGCGTTTCAACGCCGCGCTGGGCATCCTCGACCACGAAAAGGGCGCGCCCCAGCCCATTCAGGTCGATGCCGAACTCAGCCAGGGGCCGCAGCCGCTGCACCCCTGCGACGACGACATCAGCCACGTGCTTGACTACCGCAAGGTGCGCCAGATCATCATCGACGAATGCACCGCCGAACACGTGAACCTGCTTGAAACCATGATCGGCAAGTTGTGCGACCGCCTGATGCGCCTGCCCGGCGTGCAGGGCGTGCGGGTGAAGATCACCAAGCTGGAGATATTCGACGACTGCGAAGTGGCGATCCGGATGGAGGCGGGGCGGTGGTGAGCGCGGCCAACGCAGGGGGCGCGGCATGAGGCTCTTGCTGGTGGGTGCCACCGGCCTGGTGGGCGGCCACGTGCTGGCCCAGGCGCTGGCGGATGCGCGCGTGGCGGCCATCGTCGCGCCCACGCGCCGCGCGCTGGCGGCACACGACAAGCTGCACAACCCGGTGGTCGATTTCGAGCAACTGCCCGCCGATGCCGACTGGTGGCGCGCGGATGCGTTGGTCTGCACGCTGGGCACCACCATCAAGGCGGCCGGTTCGCAAGCGGCCTTCCGCCGCGTGGACCATGACTACCCGCTGGCCGTGGCGCGGCTGGCGCACCGGCGGGGCACGCCCACCTGCGTGCTCAATTCAGCCACGGGGGCCAACGCCGGCTCGCGCATCTTCTACAACCGCGTCAAGGGCGAGGTGGAGCAGGCGCTGGCGGAGGTGGGTTTTGCATCGCTGACGCTGGTGCGTCCGGGGTTGATTGGCGGCCAGCGGCAAGAGTCGCGCCCCGCCGAGCGGGTGGGCCAGATCGTGTTGGGCGCGCTGGGGCCGGTGCTGCCACGCGGCTGGCGCATCAACCCCGCGCCGCGCATTGCCCAGGCGATGCTGGCCGCGGCCCTGTCGGCGCCACCTGGTCGTCACGTGGTGGGTGCGTCCGCGCTGGTCTGATGGGTGACCCTAGAAACGGCAGTTGACCGCTCGCCATCCTTGGGCAACCGGCATGAGCACTGACTTTCACAGCTTCGATCACGTTCACCTGTTGGGTGAGCGCGCTATGCACCCGATCGCACCGCGCTGGCTCGCTGCCCAAGCGGCGTTGCTCGTCCTTGCAGGCACGAGCCTGCCGCGTCCTCACGCCTTGCCTGACACGCCCATCACGGCACGCTCGGGCGCATCCAACTGCCGTTTCTAGGGTGATTCCAATTCCAGATCAAAGCTGTCCTATCTCGTCATTCCGGCGAAGGCCGGAATCCAGACAGCGTGTGCGGGGAAACATGGATCCCGGCCTTCGCTGGGATGACGGTGATTGAAGCCTTGAAGTGGAAATGGAGTTACGTGGCGCAGCGCCATCCGCCGTTGTTCGTGACCCGATGCGTGGGAAGCGGTGGATGGCGCTGCGCTTATCCGCCCTACACCTCGCCCATGACAAAGCGCGCACGCGCGGCGGGCTGATTCGCCGTTTCTATTGACGTTTTCAAAAATCACGACAGCGCGGGCCATCAGAAAAACCCCTCACATTCCCTCGTCATTGCGGCGAAGGCCGCAATCCACACGGTGTCCGTGGGTCAACACCGTGTCAAGGTGACGCCCCATGGATTGCGGCCTTCGCCGCAATGACGGGATGAGGTGAAGGCATTACATAGGCTTGTCCTGAAATTACGAACCTCTCAATAGGTTCAACTGCCCAGAGGCCGCAGCAGCTCCGCCAGATCACCCTCGGTGAACAGCGGCTGCTTGCGCCCCGCGGCGGCGCTGTAGATGCCTTCGGCCAGCGCGGCCTTGCGCGCTTGCAGGGCGAGGATGCGCTCCTCGATGGTGCCTTCGGCCACCAGCTTGTAGACCATCACCGGCTGGGTCTGGCCGATGCGGTGGGCGCGGTCGGTGGCCTGGTGTTCGGCGGCGGGGTTCCACCACGGGTCGTAGTGGATCACGGTGTCGGCCTGCACCAGGTTCAGGCCGGTGCCACCGGCTTTCAGGCTGATGAGAAACAAGGGCACTTCGCCGCCGGTGAAGCGGGCAATGGCCGCGTCGCGCTTTTGCGTCTGGCCGGTGAGCTTGGTCCAGGGCAGCGACAGGCGCGGCAGCTCCTGCTCGATCAGCGCCAGCATGCTGGTGAACTGCGAGAACAGCAGCACGCGCCGGCCTTCGGCGATCAGCTCGGGCAGGGTGTCGAGCAGCCAGTCGAGCTTGGCCGATGACTTGACCTTGCGCGCGGCGGCGGTGGGCACCAGGCGCGGGTCGCAGCAGACCTGGCGCAGCTTGAGCAGGGCGTCCAGCACTTCGATCTGCGAGCGGGCCAGCCCCTTGCCCGCCAGGGCGTCGCGCACGGTGCGCTCGGTCGCCAGGCGAATGGTTTCGTACAGGTTGGCCTGCTGTGGCCCCAGGGTGATCGGGGTGGCGAATTCCTGCTTGGGAGGCAGGTCGGTGGCGACCTGGGCCTTGGCGCGGCGCAGCATGAACGGGGTCACGCGCTGGCGCAGCGCGGCCATCTGGTCTTCGTCGCCATGCTTTTCGATGGGCGTGCGGAACCACTGCGTGAACTGGCGCGCGCTGCCCAGGAAACCGGGCATGAGAAAGTGAAACAGGCTCCACAGCTCGCCCAGGTGGTTTTCCATGGGCGTGCCCGACAGCGCCAGCCGCTGCGTGGCGTGCAGTTCGCTGGCCACCTGCGCGGCGTGGGTGGCGGCGTTCTTGATGTGCTGGGCCTCGTCCAGCACCACCACGTGCCAGGGGCGGGCCAGCCACAGGTCGCGGTCGCGGTGCAGCAGCGAATAGGGGGTGATGACCACGTCCACCTTGTCTAGCCGGTCGATCAGCGCGTGGCGGTCGGCGCCGTGCCAGACGAGGGTGCGCAAATCGGGCGCGAAGCGGGCGGCCTCGCGCTGCCAGTTGCCCATCAGGCTGACGGGGGCCACCACCAGCGCGGGGTGCGTCAGGCGGCCAGCTTCTTTTTCGGTCAGCAGGTGGGCCAGGGTTTGCAGGGTCTTGCCCAGACCCATGTCGTCGGCCAGCACGCCGCCCAACTGGTGCGCGCGCAGGAACTGCAACCACGACAGGCCATGCAACTGGTAGGGGCGCAGCTCGGCCCGCAGGCCGGCGGGTGGCGCCACGGCGGGCAGCGTGGCCTGGCCGCGCAGTTGCGCCATCATCGCGCCCAGTTGCGCCGCGCCCTGCCACACGGCGCCTTCGCCCAGGCTGGCGGTCAGGCGCAGCACTTCGGCGCGCGACAGGCGCAGGTTTTCCTTGCCACGGCCCACGCTGTCCAGCAGCTCGATCAGCGCGGCCAGCCAGGGCACGAGCGGGGCGGTGGGCAGGCGCAGATAGCCTTCGCCGTCCGGGCGGGGCAGGTAGACGTGGGCGGGCAGGTCGCCCGCCTCAAGCTTGTGCGCGCCTTCGGGCAGGTGCGCCAGCAGCGCGGGCAGCAGGGGCAGGATGTCGTACCGCTCGCCGCCCAGCGACATGCCGAGCGAGAGGTTGAACCACGGCGCGCTGTCGTCGCCGGCGGGGGCGTTGCCGGCATCGCCTGGCGTGTCCGGTGGCGCGGCGCCGGGCGGTGCCTCGGGCGCCAGATCGACTTGCAGGGCGTCGGCGCGGGCGATCCAGCCCGGGGGCAGGGCGCTGGCGTCCACGTGCAGGCCCGCCGCGCGCAGTTCGGCGAAGTCGCCGTCGGCCCAGCGCAGCCAGGGCTGCTGCGATTCGGCGGCGTGTTCGGGCGCCACGGGCAGGTGAAAGGCGCCATGCACGTCGCCCGACAGGCCCAGTGCGTGCAGCGCGCGGTGGGCGGCCTGCTCGGCGGCCATGTCGCGGTGCAGGCGCACGCGGCGCACGGCGTGGGCGGCGGGCGCGTCCGGCTTGCCCGTCTTGCCCGCTGCGACCGTTTGGCCGGCCTTGCCCTCGGGTGGCAGGTCGATCAGCACCGGGTTTTGCGGCAGGCGGGTGTAGTGGCGCACGCCGTCGCCATAGTCAAAGCGCAGCGCGGCCACCAGCAAGCCGCGGTGCGGCACCTGCGCGGCGGGCACGGGGGCGATGGCCAGGCGCGCCACGGGGGTGATGCCCTGCACGTCTTGCGGCGCGGTGATGACGGGCGGCAGCGGCAGCCCGGCCAGGTGGCGCAGCAATGTGGCCTCGTGCTCGGCCAGGGCCGATTGCGGCATGGGCGGCGCCTTCAGCAGCAGGCTCAGGTGCTCGGGCGCCAGGCCCTCGACCTGCAGCGGGCCGGTCACGCCCTGCGAGGCGTCCAGATACAGCGGCGGCTGGTTGGCGAAGCACTGCCCGCCTTCGGGCAGGTGCGCGGCGATGCGCCACACGGGCTCGTCCAGCCGCGGGTCGTGCTGTTGCTGCCATTGCCAGGTGACGGTGCGCGGCGCGCCCCAGGCCAGCGGCGGGCCCAGCACGTCGTCCTGTTCGCACAGGAACAGGTGGCCGTCGCGCGCGGCGTGCTGCACGGCCAGCAGGCCGGCGTCGCCCGCCAGCAGGCCGCGCTGCGCCGGCGTGCCGCCATAGCCGTGGTAGAAGGCCGAGTGCCGCGCCTCGCCGGTGCGCAGCGCGCGGATCAGGCCGATGGCCTGGCGCGCCTCGGCGCTGGCGCCGTCTTCGCTGTCGTAGCGCGGCGGGCGTACCTTGAGCCACCTGCCGCCGCGCCCCTGGCGCGATAGCCCCCAGCCCAGCGCCAGTTGCCGCGCGCCGTGCACGCCGCCGCTGGCCAGGCGCTGCGGGTGCAGCATGAAGACGGGGCGCAGCGCGTTGTCGTCGGACGGGGTGGCGTCGGCGGCGGTGTCGTTGGCGCTGCCGAACAGGTCGAGCCATTGCGCCAGCTCGCGCCCGGCGCGCTGGCGTTCGCGCTCTTGTGGCGACACGGTGGGCGCTGCGGGCTGGGCGGGTGCCGCCGTGGCCGCGCGTACCGCGCCGGACCGAAACGCCGCGCGCAGCGTCAGCGCCACGGCGTGCTTGCAGTTGTGGCCCACCGGGCAGTCGCAATCGCCGTCGAAGCGGGTGATGCGGCCGGCGGCGTCCACCTCCAGCTCCACGCCCACTTCGTACACCTCGCCCCGGCTGCCCTGCACCTCGCCGTTCAGGTGCCATTCATGGCGGTTGGCGCCGTACAGCTCGCTGCTGAGCACCTTCTGGGCCAGGTACACCTCGCGCCCACGCGCGTAGGTGCCCGCGTCCATGCGGTGCAGCAGCGTGCCGGGGTCGATGGAAAAGCGCTGGTGTTCGCCGCTCATGAAGCGCCGGGCGCGGTGGGGGCCAGCACGCCGGCCGCCTGCTGGTCGGCGTGGTAGCTGCTGCGCACCATGGCGCCCACGGCGGCGTGGGTGAAGCCCATGGCCTGGGCCTCGCGCTCGAACATCTTGAACACGTCGGGGTGCACGTAGCGGCGCACCGGTAGGTGCGCGTTGCTGGGCGCCAGGTACTGGCCGATGGTGAGCATTTCAACCCCGTGCGCGCGCAGGTCGCGCATCACTTCGAGGATTTCCTCATCGGTTTCGCCCAGGCCCACCATCAGGCCACTCTTGGTGGGGATGTGCGGGAACAGCGCCTTGAACTTCTTCAGCAGGTTCAGGCTGAAGGCGTAGTCGCTGCCGGGGCGTGCTTCCTTGTACAGGCGTGGCACGGTTTCCAGGTTGTGGTTCATCACGTCGGGCGGCGCGGCCTGCAGGATGTCCAGCGCGCGGTCGTCGCGGCCACGGAAGTCGGGCGTGAGGATCTCGATGCGGGTGCCGGGCGAGCGCTCGCGCGTGGCGCGGATGCAATCGACGAAATGCTGCGCCCCGCCGTCGCGCAGGTCGTCGCGGTCGACACTGGTGATGACCACGTACTTCAGCTTGAGCTGGGCAATCGTGTTGGCCAGGTTGCCTGGTTCATTCACATCCAGCGGGTCGGGCCGGCCATGGCCCACGTCGCAGAACGGGCAGCGGCGCGTGCACTTGTCGCCCATGATCATGAAGGTGGCCGTGCCGTGGCCGAAACATTCGCCGATGTTGGGGCAGCTCGCCTCCTCGCACACCGTCACCAGCTTGTTCTGGCGCAGGATGTCCTTGATCTCGTAGAAGCGCGTGCTGCTGCTGCCGGCCTTGACGCGGATCCAGTCGGGCTTCTTCAGCGCCGGTGCGTCGTTCTGCACCTTGATGGGAATGCGAGACAGCTTGGCGCCGGCTTTTTGCTTGGCGGTGGGGTCGTAGGTTTCGGCGGGCTGGTGCTCGCGCACGACGGGGGCGTGGGGGCCGATGATGGGGGCGGAAGGGCTGGACATGGAGCGCGGCCAAGGCCGCTCCTACGGAAGCAGGACGCGGCCATCGCTGTAGGAGCGGCCTTGGCCGCGATGGCGCGTGGTTCGATCACGCCGCCAGCAAGCGGGCAAGCTGCGCGGCCAGTTCGTGCGCGGCCTCGTCCCATGTGGCGGAAACGCCGATTGTAGAAAGATCGACCGTGGGCAGCCCCGCGTAGCCGCAGGGGTTGATGCGCTGGTAGGGCGATAGATCCATCGCCACGTTCAGCGCCAGGCCATGGTAGGCGCGGTGGTTGCTGACCTTGATGCCCAGCGCGGCGATCTTGCCCAGGCCCGTGAAGTCCGGCGCGGGCGCGGGCGAACCCGGCTCGCGCCGCTGTGGGCGCTGGGGCAGCATGGCGTGGCTGAAAGGGTCATCCAGCCGCACATAGATGCCCGGCGCGCCCGCCACGCGATGGCCGGTGACGCCGAAGCGCGCCAGCGTGCGGATCACGCTTTCCTCCAGCCGGTGCACGTATTCCTTGACGAAGTAGCCGCGGCTTTTCAGGTCGATCAGCGGATACGCCACCACCTGCCCTGGCCCGTGGTAGGTCACCTGCCCACCGCGGTCGGTGGCCACCACCGGGATGCCGCCCGGCGCCAGCACATGCTCCGGCTTGCCCGCCAGGCCCAGGGTGAAGACGGGTGGATGCTCGCAAATCAATAGCTGTTCACCGCTGCTCGGCAATGGCTGCGCCACGAAATCCTTCATGGCTTGAAAGGTGGACGCGTAGGCGACGCGGCCGAGAAAGCGGACGTCCATGCTCATGTCAGCACCGCGTCCAGTTGCTGTGCCAGGCTCTGGCCGTGCTGGGTCTGCATCAGCCAGCCGAACACGGCGCGGCCGCCGCTTTGGCGCGCCCACAGCTCGCCGATTTGGCGCTTTTCGATTTCGCCCGGTTGATGATTCAAATGCTTGCCTTTGTATTCCAGCAACGCGACGCGACCGTCCGTCAATTCCGCAATGAAATCGGCAAAGAAGCCCAAAGAGCGGGAGGTCGGCAGCCGGAACCCTGCTGGTGCGACTTCGAGGTTGCGCACCCAGTGCTTTACCTTCGGATGCCTGTCGATCAGTTGCGCGCATTGGAATTCTTCGCCCTCATTCTTCAGGTTGGCGATGACGGGGTAATAGTGCTTGCGAAATTCATAGCGCCCGGTGTAGCGGCTGCCCGCCGGCGCTGGGTAGCGGCCGGGCTCGAACACGTGCGCGTGCGCCCAATCGGGCTCCACCTGCCAGGCGCCCTCCAGCACCAACTGACGGAACTCGCGCACCGCCGCCGCGTCGCGCAGGTCGGCGGCCTTGGCTTCCAGCGCACGCGCCAGGGTGAAGCGCGCCTGCGCCAGCACCTCGACGGGCACGCCTTTTTCGTGCAGCAGGCGATTCACCACGGCGGCGAACCACGGCTCGCGCTGGGCGGGGGTGAACTCGGGCAGCTTGGCGTACAGCGACTGCTCCAGCCAGCGCACGATGTCCGTCGCCGCGAGGCCGCTGTTACCGTAGCCGAGCGCCAGCTGCTCGGCATCGGCCGGGCGCAGCTTGACCTGCTCGTCCTTCAGATAGATCTCGAACTGGCGGCTTTGCTCCACCACCTGAAAGCCGGGCAGGTCGATGGCCTCGGGGCTCAAGAGGTCGATCTCCACCGCCTCCAGCACCGCTTCGCGCTCCAGCGGCCACAGCTCGCCCTGTGGCGACTCTCGGTAAGCCAGCGGCGGCACGGGCGCGAAGCGTTCGCCGCGCGCGGACGAGGCCATCTGCGCCGCCACCAGTGCGTTGTGCTGGGCGATCTGCTCGCGCACCGCCTCTTGCTTCTTGGCGCCGCGCACGCCGGCCAGCAACTGGCCTTCCAGTTCGGCGCCGATGTGGCCCCTGACGACGACCTGCGGTGCGCCGGCGATGGTCTGCACCGTCACGCCGGGCAGCGCAGCCAGTTCGTCCGAGGGTCGGGTAACTTCAAAATTCGTAGCTATCTGAGACGGCTGGATAGGCGCTGGAGCCGAATTTTCTTCAAACAATGACAACGAGGAGGCCGGCGCCAGCATTGAGGCCACGTCCAGCGCCTCGAACCCCATGCCGTTAATCAGCCGGTCGGCCAGCGCATGCGCCGCACTGGAAAACTCCGCCTCGCATACATGCGCATAGGCGCGGTTCAGCGCCTCGCGCCCGCGTCGCGTGGCGTGCGGCATGCGCAGTACGCGGCCCAGCAGTTGCTCCACCGCCGTCGCGCTGCTCAAGCGTTGCAGCGAACACAGTACATAGGCGAACGGGCAGTCCCAGCCCTCGCGCAGCGCCTGCACCGTGATGACGTGGCGCACCGGGCAGGCGCGTGCCGACAAATCCAACCCGTCCAGCTCGCGTGTGCTGCCGGTGGCCACCACGATCTGCTCGGGCGGAATGTGCAGCTCGTCGATCAAATGTTTTCGCAGCGCCTCGGTCGGCACCGCGTCACTCGCGTTCTGCGCCTGGTACAGCGCGATCGGGCGCACATAGGCCGCGCCGGCTGCCTCGTCCTTCAGCGCCTCGGCCTCCAGCGCGGCGCGCGTGCGCACGGCGGCGAACACCGCCTGCGGCCAGCCCTCGGGGTGCTCGGCCAGGGCGATGGGCAGCTTGATCATGCTCTCGGCCGCCAGCTCCTGCGCGCTCACGTGGTACAGCACATTGCTCTTGGCGACGATGGGCGTGGCCGTCAGCTCCAGCAGGCAGGCGGGCGCCAGGCGCTTGAGCGCGGTGAAGCTCTTGTCCGTCTTGGTGTTGTGCGCCTCGTCGACGATCACGATCGGCTCGTGCAGCGCCAGCCAGTTGGCTAGGCTCTGGCGCGGCTGGCCGACGAAGCCGCGCAGCACGCCGCGCCCGTCCTGCGCCGCTTCGTCGGCCGTCACCAGCGCGTCGGGCAGCTCGCGCAAGGCGGCCAGCGCGCGCGGCTGCGCGCTCTCGGTGGCCTTGAAGTGACGCTCGAACGCCTCTGAGAAGCTGTACACGTTGCGCTTGTCCGTGTCGTCGATGCGAAAGCTCTGGATCGTCGCTACCACCACCACGGCCGTGCGGCCCCAGTCGGGCGGGGCGATCTGCGCCACGTCTTCCAGCGCGCACACCCGCAGCCGGTCGCCGTAGGCATCGGCCAGCACCTGGCGGTAGGGGTGGCCGGGCGTTTGCAATCCCTTCAGCGTCTGTGCGCGGATGGCGTCGCTCGGCACCAGCCACACCGCCACCGGCGCATCACTGGCGCGCCAGTGCCGCGCCAGCAGCGGTACCGCGTGCGCCGCCAGCAGCGTCTTGCCGCCGCCGGTGGGGATGCGCAGGCACACGCAGGGCACGCTGAGGCCGAACGGATCGGGGTTGTACGGCCTTCCGCTGAGTTCGCCAAAGGCCAGCGCCGCGCCCTTGACCTGCGCCGCCTGGGCGAAGGCAGTCAGTGTGTCCAGGGCGGCTTGCTGGTAGGACTTGAGGGGCAGCGACATCATGGGCGAGCGGTGGTGGATGGATGAATGGCAGGGCCCACGCTGTGATACGCCTGCTGCGATGAGGTGGGTGTATCAGGCAGGGTCATGGCAATGCGCTGCTGCGCCAGCAGCGGACGCAGGTAGCTTTGCCGGATGGATTCGGGGTTGCGTTGCAGCAGCGTCGCCAGTTCATCCACCCGCCAGGCGCGCTGCGTGCACAGGTCAACGATCAGGTCTCGCATTCGTTCGGGGGGGTGACGCTGGCCGATGGCGCCCACACGTGCAGCCAACTCGCCTGGGAGCTCATTCAACAAGGCCGTGCGGGCTGGATCAGGGTTGCTAGATAAGGAAGGGGGGTTACTAGATAGGGAAGGTGGGTTACTAGATAAGCCTCCCGGCTTACCTGATAAGCCCCCAACATAACTGGATGAATCCTCAGTTTCGAGCAATTTTTCCGTCGGCTGATACCAAGTCGCCGAGCCTCGCCCTTGCTGGCTGAACAGGCCCGCATCACGCAGCCGTCGCAGCGCGGCACTGGCCGTCAGCGTATCCACTTTGTTCAGGCTGCGATACGTGGCGTTGTCGATCGCACCCGCCTCGCGTGCCACCACCAGGGCGCGGGCCTCCTCGTCCGTCAGGTGCAAGTCCTTGAACCGCGTCAGCCAACGGATATCTTCCTCACCCAGGAAGTGATGGAAGAAGAACAGGGCGCTGAACTGATCCTGCCCACGGTCGGACTCGAACAGTGGCGGCACCAGTCCGGCGCGTTCCATCGCTTCGCGGATCGCCCGGATGCCGCTGCCCTTGGTCTCGGCAAAACGTGTTTCGTGCAGCACGGCTGCGATGGTGGGGTTGCGCGGCATCGATCCCGGCTCACCCAGGTGATCGGGTGATTTCAACGAAAAGCCTGGGTTGCGAATTTCCAGCCGGTTGGCGTAGCGGATCACCTGCACCGGCGCATGCACGCGATAGCTGCGGTGCATGAGTGCATTGACCAGTACCTCGCGCAGCGCGCGCAGAGGAATCACCGGCTGGTCTTGGCGCTGCAACTGTCCTTCTT
The DNA here is from genome assembly GCA_030538085.1 of Pseudomonadota bacterium. Classification (GTDB taxonomy): domain Bacteria; phylum Pseudomonadota; class Gammaproteobacteria; order Burkholderiales; family Burkholderiaceae_C; genus Ottowia. The sequence continues at coordinate 58,647 of JAUNUR010000009.1, forward strand.
CCAACCCGAAGGATTTGGGCAGATCGTCCAGAACGGCTGCCTGGGCGCGTCGCAGCAGCGAGAACAGCGGCGCGCGCAGCTCCACCGTGTCGAAGCGGCGCTCCGGGTGGGGCACCCAGTCGCGACCGGGCACCCGGATGTAATCCACTCGCGTCATGGGGAAGCTGCGCCGCAGCGCGGTCGTCTTGCCGAACAGCAGCAGCCCCGCCACCGTGGGCTTGAAAGCACCAGCCGCATCGCGGCGCACAGCCTTCAGCGCTTGCAGCAGGTCGAGGTCCGACCAGCGCAACTCCTCGGCATCCGGGTTCGCCTCGGCGCGCGCTTCGCGGTAATCGGCGATAGCAGCGTCGTCCAGATCATCCAGGCTCGCATCGGGCACCAGGCCGGCATCGAAACTTTCGCGTTGGCGCGACGCATACAGCGCCTCCAGATCGTCCTCGGTGCAACGCTGATCGGTGCTGCCGATGCGTCGGAACGCTCCTCGTGGCAGGCCGGTGGACTTGAAATAGATGGGCTTGTCCTGCGGCGCGGCTTCCGGCACGCGCACCACCACGACAGGCTTGCTCTCCAGCGCTTCGGTGCGGATATCGACCCGCAGCGGTTGGTTGAACATGTTGGCGCATTGGCTGGCCAGGTCGGCGCTCAGTTGGTCCGGGTTGACCACGCCCTCCACCATGTAGCCGGGAAACAGCGCTTGTTCGTCCGGTGCCACGCCGAGCAGCAGCCAACCCCCGCCCAAATGCGGTTCGTTGGCAAACGCGCAAATGGTCTCCAGCATGGATTTGCCAGTCTCTTGGGCACGTTTGGCTTCGATGCGCTCGTTCTCGTCGAGCAGACTCAAGGCTTCCAGCAGTTCCTGTGCGTTCATGTGCTGAATCTCCTTACCCCGCCCCAATCTCATGCGGAATGTGCCGGAACGTCACGCGCGCCTGGCGCAGGCGGGCGGGGCCGAGGCGGCAGGCTTCGCCGTAGACGACGAGCGGGGCCTCGGGTGCGGCGCTGGCGGCGTGCAGCGCCAGCAAGGCAGCCAGCACGTCGCGGGTGAGCACGTTGCCGCTGTCGGGGCGCTTGTCGCCCAGGATGCCGTTGAACAGCAGGTAGATCGCTGCGCGGGGCTTGATTTCGAGCGAAATCGGCTGCTCGACCGTGTCTGACATTCGCAAGCAGCTATCGATTTCAGAGTTCTCGGACGGCGTGCCGGGCGTGATCGGCTCTGGCGATTCGTGGTTCAGGTTTATGGATGAAATCTGGTTCTGGTCCCCGTCTGACAAGCGCGAGCAGCTCACTTTTTCATGGTTTATGCCCAGCAGCGGCGTGCCGGGGCGGGCAGCGGTGGCTGGGTCTTGCGGGTCGTAGGCGGTGCCGGTTTCCTGCTGCCAGACGAAGGCGGCCAGGGTGGCGAAGCGCACATCGGGATGGATGCGACCGTGCGCGTCGAACACCGGCGCGCCCAGGCGCATGAAGCGAAAACCGCCGCCTTGGCGTGCCGCCTGCCACGGCGTGCCGCCCTCGCCCGGCTGGCCCCAGCCGACGGCGCGGCTGATGCCGCCGCCTTCGCCGGCGATCACTTTCTCAAGCCGCGGCAGGCAGTGCGTGCGGGCGTGCTCGCCCATCTCGATGCCGATCCAGCGCCGCCCCATCTTGTGCGCCACCGCCGCCGTGGTGCCGGAGCCGAGGAAGGAGTCGAGGACGAGGTCGTTTTCGTGGGTGGCGATGTTCAGAATTTCCTGAAGCAGCTTTTCGGGTTTCGGGGTGCCGAAAAGAGCGTCACTCTCCTCTGTAGCAAGATTCTTTTGCTCTACCTTCGCTTGCCTGTTGTGACCGGTTTTATCGAGATCGATCCACAGCGTTGACGGCGGCAACCCTTTCATGTCTGCCAAGTAGGTTCGACGAATGATGTTGGTCATCGTCGCATTGAAACGGATTTCGCCGCTCGCCAACTTCTCGTCCAACGTTTCGCGTTCCCAGCGCCATCCATTTTTCGGTGGCGCAATGACGTTGCCGTTCGGTGCTGTGATCGGGTAGGTCAGGTTGTCTCTAGGCTTTGGGGAGTTCAACGGATTACCGTCGAACCACGGCCCGCGCGGATCGTTATCAGGGTTCTTGAAATGGCTGCGTTTTTCTTCAGCATCCAGCTTGTTCGAGAGCCATCCAGGCGCACGTGAGTAAACAAGCATTTGGTTGTGATCGACAGAGAAAGTCTTGGCATCGTTGTTGCTGTTGTCGCTGGAGCGCCAAACTACGTTCGCCACAAAATTCCCCCGCCCAAACACCTCATCCATCAGCACCTTGAGGTAGTGGCCTTCGTGGTCGTCGATGGTGACCCAGATCGACCCGTCTTCCCGCAACAACTCGCGCAGCAGTTGCAGGCGCGGCAGCATCATGGTGAGCCACTGGGCGTGTTCCAGGTTGTCGTCGTAGTGCTCGAACGCGCTTTTGGTGTTGTACGGCGGGTCGATGAAGATGCACTTGACCTGCCCTCGGTAAAACGGGAGCAGGCTTTTCAGCGCCTGGAGGTTGTCGCCCTGAATCAGTAGGTTGCGCTGTGCCGCCGCCGCGTCGCCGTGCGTGCTGATGGGCTCCAGCAGGCGGTAGGGCACGCGGGCGGCAAGGGTGAAGGCGTCTGGGCGGCCGAGCCAATCGAGGGTGGGCATGGGTGGATTGTCGAGGTGGCTCAGATGCCCTGGCGCAGCAGGTTGCGGGCGATGGTGCAGCAGTGCAGGGCGCTGGGGCTGAAGTCGATGGTGTGGCCGTCCAGCTGGCGCTGCGCGCTCTGGGTGAGGGTGGTGACGAGCGGTGCGCGTGCCAGTTTGGGATGTTGGACAAGGAAGCGGCGCAGGCCTTTGAGTTCGCCTTCGGGGTCTTGCACGGCGCGGTCGCTCCATTTGATTTCGACCACGAAGCGCGGCTTCTGATCGTGCGCGGCCAGGCCGACCAGGTCGACTTCATAGCCGGTGCGCCCTTCGCGCCAGCGGGCGTAGTGCAGGGCGGCGATGTCCTGCGGGCTGTGCAGCCACTGGCTCCAGATGGCGGTTTCGACCAGGCGGCCAAGCGCCGGGTCTTGCGGGCGCACGATGCCGAACAGCGCGGCGCGCACGGCGGGGTTGGTGAGGTAGACCTTGAAGCTGGTGGCGCGCTGCAGGCGGCGGGCGTTTTCGGCCACGCGGTGCACGCGCTTGATGAGGAAGGCGGCTTCGAGGTATTCGAGGTATTCGTCGATGCGGGGCTTGGGCAGGCCGGTGTCTTTCGACAGGCCGGCGGGCGAGACCTCCAGGCCGGTGTTGTAGGCCAGCACGTTGAAGAAGCGGTTGAGCTGCTGCGTGTCGGAGATGCCGAACAGGCTGGGCAAGTCCTTTTGCAGCACTTTGTCGACGATGTCCTGGCGCAGAAAGCGGCGCGGGTCTTGCCGCACGGCGGGGTTCATCACGGCTTCGGGGAAACCGCCGTAGTTGAGGTAGTGGATGAACTCGGCGTTGAGCGCGCCGATGTCGGGCGCGTGCCAGTGCGGGCGCGGGGCGTCGGGCGGGGCGATGTCGGTCACCAGGGCGGCTTGGCCGCAGAAGTCGAGGTATTCCGAGAACGTGAGCGGTGGCAGGATGAAGTCGGAAAAGCGCCCGGCGCCGGATTCGCGGCTTTTCATGCGCAGCGCGGCGGCGGCCGAGCCGGTGGCGATGAAGCGCACGCCCCGGTGCGTGTCGACCAGCACCTTGAGGTGCTGTTCCCAGTCCTTGAGGTACTGGATTTCGTCGAAAAAGACGTACAGCGGATGGGCGGCGCCCTCAGTCTGGTGGTGGTGCAGGCCGATGAACAGGCGCACCAGGCTGTCGAGCGTCTGGCCGGCGAACAGCGGCACGTCCATCTGCGCCAGCATGATGCGCGAGCCCGGCACACCGTCGGCCAGCAGGGCCTGGATGGCCTGGCGCATCATCACGGTCTTGCCGACGCGGCGCGGGCCGATGACGACAATGGCGCGGCGCACGTCCACGGTGTCGAGCAGGCGCTTGAACGGCGCGAAGTAGGCGCGTTTGGGCCAGTTGCGGACTTCGGGGTCGGCTTCGCGGCCGGCAATCCACCACGGGTTGGTGTCGGCCAGATACTCTTGCACGATAGGCAAGGGGATCGCCAGGGAGTTTTCGATAGCCATGGCCGCAACGGTCAAAAGTGTCGAAATAGAAAAATATTTTCTATTCTAATTGAACATTGTGCAGTTTTCCTTTGTATGACAAGCATTTGCGGCGTTACCACTAAGAAGAGCATGCCATCGCTTCGAGCCATACAGGCCGACATCACCACGCTGGCGGTGGATGCCATCGTCAACGCCGCCAATTCGTCGCTGCTGGGCGGCGGAGGGGTGGATGGCGCGATTCACCGCGCGGCGGGGCCGGAGCTGCTGGCCGAATGCCGCCTGCTCGGCGGTTGCAAGACGGGCGAGGCCAAGACCACGCGCGGCTACCGGCTGCCGGCGAAGTGGGTGATTCACACCGTCGGCCCGGTGTGGCGCGGCGGCAATGCGGGCGAGCCGGCATTGCTGGCGGCGTGCTATCGCCGCTCGGTGGAGGAGGCGGTGCGCGTGGGCGCGCGCACGCTGGCGTTTCCGGCCATCAGCACGGGCGTGTACGGCTACCCCAAAGCGCCGGCGGCGCAGGTGGCGGTGGCCGCAGTGCGCGCGGCGCTGGCCGCGCATGCGGGTGCCATCGACGAGGTGGTGTTCTGCTGCTTTGGCGCGGACGATTTGCACACCGTGCAGGCGGCGCTGGAGCCGGGCTGACGCGCCGCGCTTGTTTTCTTCCGAGCGATAACCTGTTGCGCATTGGCTTTCGAGATGACAAATGACAAATGACTTCGCTGCGCTTCAATGACAAATGGTGCATTCGTCATCTGTCATGCGGCGCTAGCCGCGGTCATTCGTCATTGCTGTGAACGCACAACGGTCTTTCAAGGACTTGGTGAGCGTGGGAGCTTGCACGGTTCTTGATCGACCCACGGCCGGACGCGAAGGGTGCAAAAGCAACAACCCGGCAGGTTGGAGCACCTTGACAAAGTGCGCAACGCATTTACCACCTCACGTCATTGCGGCGAAAGCCGCAATCCACAGGGTGCCCGCGGGTCAACGCCGTGTCCAGGTAGCGCCCATGGATTGCGGCTTTCGCCGCAATGATGAAGTGGGGAGGACAAAGAAGACTCGTCATTCGTCATGCGGCGCTAGCCGCGGTCATTCGTCATCGTCTTGAGCACAAAACGGCATGAGATTGGCGCTGCCGGGGATGAGATCAGGCGATAACCATTTGGCGGGGATTATGGGTATCCAAATAGGAGCTGTGGACGCTTGTTTAGCAAAGGGCCAACCTTTTTTTCATGGTTGAGAAAATTTGCTAAACCCCCCCCGTGCTGCCATGGCTGTCGCTACAGCACCCATTTGGCCATCGGGTGGGTGCTGAGCGTGCGGTACAGCTCGTCGAGTTGCTCGCGACTGGTGGCCAGCACGGTGAGCGTGACGCCCAGGTACTTGCCGCCGCCGCTTTCGCGCAGTTCCACGGTGGATGCGTCGAAGCCGGGGTCGAACTGCTTGGCGATGTGCGTCATGGCGGTGACGAAGCCGTTTTCGTTCATGCCCACGACCTTGATGGGAAAGCGCGAGGGGTAGTCGATGAGCGATTCGCGCTGCTCGGGCGTCAGCGAGGGCAGGGGGGATGGGGGGCGGGTTGGATCGGTCATGTGGTGAACAGCGCCTGCTTGGCGCGCTGGTAGGCGGCGTAAAGCCGCTGGGTGACGGGGCCGGGCTGGCCGGTGCCCACGGGGTGGCCGTCGAGCGTGGTGATGGGCAGCACCTCCTTGGTGGCCGATGACAGCATCAGCTCGTCGGCGGCCAGCACTTCGGCGCGCGGGATGCGGCGCAATTCAAAGCCGATGCCTTCTTGCGCGCACAGCTCCTCGATGGCGCCGTAGCGCACGCCTTCCAGCACCAGGTTGTCCTTGGGCGGCCCCATGACGATGCCGCCCTTCACCACCCACACGTTGCTGGCGGCGGCTTCGCTCAAAAAACCGTCGCGGAACATCACGGTCTCGACCGCGTCCTGATCGAAGCTGATCTGGCGCGCCAGCACCGCGCCCAGCAGGCTGATCGACTTGATGTGCGCCTTGCGCCAGCGGAAGTCGTCGGCGGTGACGCAGGCCACGCCCCGCGCGCGCTGCTCGGGCGTGGGCGGTTTCATGGGCAGGCAGGTGGCGAACACGGTGGGCGTCAACCCGGGGGGCATCACGTGGTCGCGCAAGGCCACGCCGCGCGTGACCTGGAGGTAGAAAAACCAGTCGAGCACGTGGTCCGCGTCGGCGTGAGCGGCGATCAGATCAAGCGCCATCCGCGCCCATTCGGCGGCGGTGTGCGGGTTGGGAGTGCGGGTTTCGGCCAGGCTGCGCTCAAGCCGCGCCATGTGCTGCTCGAAGCGGAACGGCCTGGGCGCGCGGCCCGGCTGGCCGTAGAGCGGAATGCCCTCATAGACGCCGTCGCCGAAGATGAAACCGCGATCCAGCGGGCTGATGCGCGCCTCGCGCAGCGTGGTGATTTCGCCATTCAGATGGCAGGGCAGCGAGGGCAGCCGGGCAAGGGGATCGGGGCTCATGGAATGCGGCGCGAGCGGGTCGGGATCGGCCATTGTCGCCCGGTGCGCGCGCGGGCCGCCAAGGGCATGCCGCGCGGCGCTTGTAGGACAACGCGCCGAGGCCCCGGCACTTCGCTCTATAATCGTGGGCTTTTGAGTCGCAGCCAGACAGACGTCAACTGCACGTAATCCGGGATGACCACAATCGCACCTGATTTAGGGCGGACGGGGTCTGTCGAAGCAGCAGATGATGCCGCCGAGGACGGATTCAAGCCCTGGAGCGCCGAACAAGCGCAACAATGGCGTGCAGCGAATCCACCGCTGTCGCCCTGGCCGGTGGTCGGGGTGCAAGCGGCGGCAAGTCTGCTGGCGGTGGCCGTGGCCTGGCTGGTGGCCGGGGGGCAATTGTCCCTGGTCTGGTCGGTGGCCTACGGCGCACTGGCGGCGTGGTTGCCAGCGGTGTTTTTCGCCCGCATGGTGGCCCGCCGGATGCGGCGTCAAGCCAACGCCGGCAGCGCCTTGATGGCGCTGATGGTGGGGGAGGGGATCAAGATCGCGCTCACCGTGGGTTTGCTGCTGGCAGCGCCCAAGGTGCTGGCGCAAGTGCATTGGCTGGCCTTGCTGGCCGGGTTCGTAGTGACGATCAAGGCGGCCTGGCTGGCCTTGTGGCTGATGTCGGCAAGGCGCCGCACGGCCAAAACGACAAGAGTGACGTAGGAACTGGTGACTTATGGCTGCTGAAACCGCTGCAAACGGACCAACCGCTGGGGCATACATCCAGCACCACCTGCATCACCTGCAGAAGAATTTCTCCTTCGAGACCGTCACGCAGAAGGACATCATCGACTTCGGCATTTTCAACCTCGACTCGGTGGTCTGGTCGATCCTGCTGGGCGCGCTGGGCTGCTGGCTGCTGTGGCGCGGCGCGCGCCGCGCCACCTCGGGCGTGCCGGGGCGCTTCCAGGCCGCCGTCGAGATCATGTCGGAAATGGTCGAAAACCAGGCCAAGGGCGTGATCCACAACGCCAAGAGCCGCAAGCTGGTGTCGCCGCTGGCGCTCACCGTGTTCGTCTGGATTTTCCTGATGAACGCCATGGACTTGCTGCCGGTCGACCTGATTCCCACCATCTGGCACGCCGCCGGTCCGGCGATGGGCGAGCCCGATGTGATGCGCTTCTTGCCCACGGCTGATCTGTCCACCACGCTCGGCCTGTCGGTCAGCGTGCTGATCGTCTGCCTGGTCTACAACGTCAAGATGAAAGGCGCCGGCGGCTGGGCGCACGAGCTGGTCACCGCGCCGTTCGGGGCCAACCCGCTGCTGTGGCCCATCAACTTCCTGATGCAGATCATCGAATTCGTCGCCAAGACCGTCTCGCACGGCATGCGACTGTTCGGCAACATGTTTGCCGGCGAACTCGTCTTCATGCTGATCGCCCTGATGGGTGGCGTATGGGCCTGGCAGTTCAACCCCCTCTCGGGCGGTTTCTGGCTGGGTGTCGGGCACGTGATTGCGGGATCTGTGTGGGCCATCTTCCACATCCTGATCATTACGCTGCAGGCGTTCATCTTCATGATGCTGACGCTGATCTACGTGGGTCAGGCGCACGACGCGCACTGAGTTCCGCAATTTTTCCCTTTCCTCAACTCAACCATCCTTTTCTTTCTTAGGAGCAATCATGGAAAACGTACTCGGCCTCGTCGCTCTGGCTTGTGGTCTGATCGTCGGTCTGGGCGCCATCGGCGCGTCGATCGGCATCGCCCTGATGGGTGGCAAGTTCCTTGAGTCCTCCGCTCGCCAGCCCGAGCTGATGAACGAGCTGCAGACCAAGATGTTCGTTCTGGCCGGCCTGATCGACGCCGCCTTCCTGATCGGTGTCGCCATCGCCCTGCTGTTCGCCTTCGCCAACCCCTTCACCCTTGGTTAATCGGCTCGGCCTTTCGAGACTGAAAGGAGTCGAACCGTGAATATCAACTCGACCCTGTTCCTGCAGGCCGTTGTTTTCGCGATCCTGGTGTGGTTCACGATGAAGTTCGTGTGGCCGCCGATCACGAGGGCACTGGACGAGCGGGCTCAGAAAATCGCCGACGGACTCGCCGCCGCCGACAAGGCCAGGACCGAACTCGCCGCCGCCAACGAGCGCGTCGAGGAGCAACTGGCCACCTCGCGCAACGAGACCGCGGCGCGCCTGGCGGAAGCCGAGCGCCGTGCGCAGCAGATCATCGAGGAAGCCAAGGTGCGCGCCACCGAGGAAGCCAACAAGATCGTCGCCACGGCCAAGGCCGATGCCGAGCAGCAGGTGGTGCAGGCGCGCGAGGCCCTGCGCGAGCAGGTGGCCGCGCTGGCCGTCAAGGGCGCCGAGCAGATTCTGCGCAAGGAAGTCAACCCGACGGTGCATGCTGATCTGCTGAGCCGTCTGAAGACCGAGCTTTGATTCACAGTCGGTAGCTCGCTCAAAGGAAACGCTCCATGGCAGAACTCGCCACCATCGCAAGACCCTACGCCGAGGCCCTGTTCCAGGTGTCGCGCGCCGACCTGGCCGGCACGCAAGCCTGGCTGGACGGCCTGGCGAACGCGGCGGGCAACGACGAGTTGCTGCAGTTCGCGGCCAACCCCAAGGTCAACGCCAGCCAGGTGTTCCACGTCGTCACCGCCGTGCTGAAGAACCCGCTGCCCGAGCGCGGCACCAACTTCCTGCGCACCGTGATCGACAACGAGCGCCTGGCCGCGCTGCCCGAAGTGGCGCGCCAGTTCCGCCAGCTCGCCAACAGCGTGACCGGCAGCTCCGACGCCCTGATCCAGAGCGCCTTCCCGATCGGGCAGGCCGAGCTGACGGAGCTGATGGGCACGCTGGAAAAGCGCTTCGGTCGCAAGCTCGAACCCACGGTGCAGGTCGATCCGTCGTTGATCGGCGGCGTGCGCGTGGTGGTGGGCGACGAGGTGCTCGACACCTCGGTCAAGGCGCGGCTGGAACAAATGAAGATGGCCCTGACCGCCTGATCAGTCAGGCCAGGCTCCTCGATAAAACCCATAGGACTAGGAAAGAGTCATGCAACTCAATCCCGCAGAAATTTCAGAACTGATCAAGAGCCGCATCGAGGGCCTGGGCGTCAGCGCCGACGTGCGCAACCAGGGCACCGTGGTGTCGGTGACGGACGGCATCGTGCGCGTGCACGGCCTGTCCGAGGCCATGCAAGGCGAGATGCTGGAGTTCCCGCCCTCGGCCGATGGCCAGCCCAGCTTTGGCCTGGCGCTGAACCTTGAGCGCGACTCCGTCGGCGCCGTGATTCTGGGCGAGTACGAGCACATCTCCGAAGGCGACACCGTCAAGTGCACGGGCCGCATTCTGGAAGTGCCCGTCGGCCCCGAACTGATCGGCCGCGTGGTCAACGCCCTGGGCCAGCCCATCGACGGCAAGGGCCCCATCAACGCCAAGATGACCGACGTGATCGAGAAGGTCGCGCCCGGCGTGATCGCGCGCCAGTCGGTCAGCCAGCCGGTGCAAACCGGCCTGAAGGCCATCGACTCGATGGTGCCCGTGGGCCGTGGTCAGCGCGAGCTGATCATCGGCGACCGCCAGACCGGCAAGACCGCCGTGGCGATCGACACGATCATCAACCAGAAGGGTCAGAACATGACCTGCGTGTACGTCGCCATCGGCCAGAAGGCGTCGTCCATCAAGAACGTGGTGCGCTCGCTGGAAAAGGCCGGCGCCATGGACTACACCATCGTCGTCGCCGCCTCGGCTTCCGAGTCCGCCGCCATGCAGTACGTGGCCGCCTACTCCGGCTGCACCATGGGCGAATACTTCCGCGACCGCGGCGAAGACGCGCTGATCATCTATGATGACCTGTCCAAGCAGGCCGTGGCTTATCGCCAGGTGTCGCTGCTGCTGCGCCGCCCGCCGGGCCGCGAAGCCTACCCCGGCGACGTGTTCTACCTGCACAGCCGCCTGCTGGAGCGCGCCGCGCGCGTCAACGCCGACTACGTCGAGGCCTTCACCAAGGGCGAAGTCAAGGGCAAGACCGGCTCGCTCACGGCCCTGCCCATCATCGAAACGCAGGCCGGCGACGTGTCCGCCTTCGTGCCGACCAACGTGATCTCGATCACCGACGGCCAGATCTTCCTGGAAACCAACCTGTTCAACGCCGGCATCCGCCCCGCCATCAACGCGGGTATCTCGGTGTCGCGCGTGGGTGGCGCCGCCCAGACCGACCTGATCAAGCGACTGTCCGGCGGTATCCGTACCGACCTGGCGCAGTACCGTGAACTGGCGGCCTTCGCGCAGTTCGCGTCCGACCTGGACGCGGCCACCAAGAAGCAGCTCGACCGCGGTGCCCGCGTCACCGAACTGCTCAAGCAGCCGCAGTACGCGCCGCTGCCCATCAGCCTGATGGGCGCCTCGCTGTTCGCCGTCAACAAGGGCTACATGGACGACATTGATGTCAAGGACCTCCTGCCGTTCGAGACTGGCCTGCACGGCTACCTGAAGGACAAGCACGGCGACCTGCTCTCCAAGCTGGAATCCGGCAAGGCCATCGACAAGGACAAGGATCTGGAAGAGGCCCTGACGGCCGCGATCGAAGCCTTCAAGAAGACCTTCGCCTGATCCTTTCACTGCAAAGGACGATAAGCAATGGCAGTCGGCAAGGAAATTCGCGGCAAGATCAAATCGGTGGAGAACACCAAGAAGATCACCAAGGCCATGGAAATGGTGGCCGCGTCCAAGATGCGCAAGGCGCAGGATCGCATGCGCTCGGCCCGCCCCTACGCCGAGAAGGTGCGCAACATCGCCGCCCACCTCGGCGAGGCCAACCCCGAATATGTGCACCCCTTCATGAGGTCGAACGACGTCAAGCGGGCGGGCCTGATCGTGGTGACCACGGACAAGGGCCTGTGCGGCGGCATGAACACCAACGTGCTGCGCGCCGTGACCAACAAGCTGCGCGAATTGCAGGCCGATGGCGTGCAGACCGACGCGGTCGCCATCGGCAGCAAGGGTCTGGGTTTTCTGACCCGCATCGGCGCCAAGGTGGTGTCGCAGGCCACGCAGCTGGGCGATACGCCGCACCTGGAAAAACTGATCGGCCCCGTGAAGGCGCTGCTGGATCAGTACGAAAAGGGCGAGCTGAACGCTGTCTACATCGCCTACACCCGCTTCATCAACACGATGAAGCAGGAGTCGGTGATCGAGCAACTGCTGCCCTTGTCGGCCGAGAAGATGCAGCAGGAAACACGCGACAGCGGCAAGCAGCATTCGTGGGACTATCTCTACGAGCCGGATGCGCAGTCGGTCATCGACGACCTGCTGGTGCGCTATGTCGAGGCGCTGGCCTACCAGGCCGTGGCCGAGAACATGGCTTCCGAGCAATCGGCGCGCATGGTGGCCATGAAGGCCGCCACCGACAACGCCGGCAACGTCATCGACGAGCTCAAGCTGGTCTACAACAAGACGCGTCAGGCGGCGATCACCAAGGAACTGTCCGAGATCGTGGCTGGCGCCGCCGCCGTTTGACCACGGCTCAACGAATCAAATCATTGGAGCAACACATGGCCCAAGTTCAAGGAAAAATCGTTCAGTGCATCGGCGCCGTGGTCGACGTCGAGTTCCCGCGCGACCAGATGCCCAAGGTGTACGACGCGCTCAAGATGGAAGGCTCGGCGCTGACGCTGGAAGTGCAGCAGCAGCTGGGCGACGGCATCGTGCGCACCATTGCCCTCGGTTCGTCCGACGGCCTGCGTCGCGGCATGATGGTGACCAACACCGACAACCCCATCACCGTGCCCGTGGGCCCCGCCACGCTGGGCCGCATCATGGACGTGCTGGGCAACCCCATCGACGAGCGCGGCCCGGTCGATCAGGCGCAGACCGCCTCGATCCACCGCAAGGCGCCCACCTATGACGAGCTGTCGCCGTCGCAGGAACTGCTGGAGACCGGCATCAAGGTGATCGACCTGATCTGCCCGTTCGCCAAGGGCGGCAAGGTGGGCCTGTTCGGCGGCGCCGGCGTCGGCAAGACCGTGAACATGATGGAACTCATCAACAACATCGCCAAGGCGCACTCGGGCCTGTCGGTGTTCGCCGGCGTGGGCGAGCGCACCCGCGAGGGCAACGACTTCTATCACGAGATGGCCGAATCCGGCGTCGTGAACCTGGAGAACCTGGGCGAGTCGAAAGTGGCCATGGTGTACGGCCAGATGAACGAGCCGCC
>JAUNUR010000094.1 GCA_030538085.1 Pseudomonadota bacterium
CATCCGTGCAACTTACCTCAGGGGAGGGTGTTGCACTTCGGAGTTGAGACCGCCGCAATATAGGCGGTACTTGGATGCCGGAAAGAACGAGCGAACCACGTCAGGGCGCTGTGCGATTTTGGCCAGTTGATCGGGCATGCGCTCCAGCGCCATCAGGTGCATCTCCTGAAAGTCCGCGTGCGATACCTTTTGTTTGTTTCTTGTTCATGGCGAATGAGGTAAAGGATATCAAGGCCTGCTTCCCTGCTTATTGACTTATAGGTAATGAGGGAGTGATGTGTTAACCAAGGTGCCACGAGAAATCTCGTGCCGTGGTGCAATTTCGTTAAAAACTCTGAGACTTTCCTGCGTGTCCAGCATTGAATTCATATAGTCAGGATCAAGAACCACCAGGCGCTGTCCATCTGCCGGGATCAGGCACTCCAGGGCGCTTGAAACTTTTTTGTGGTCTGAAATTCTTGCGGCGGCAAGAAGCTCAAGCCTTAAACGTTCGTCCTGGTTGTTGAAGAGACGGATTCCTGTCGCCGGTAGATTGACGCTGTCCAACTCTACGCCAAGTATGAAACAGGTGTCGCTGAGCGTGGTCTGGGACAAATCGCAGTTCGTGAATCGGCACACGACTTCCGGATCACGCGCCTGCTCTCCGCGTATGGTCAGATGTTTGAAGGTGCCGCCAATCGAGCAGTTGTTGAAACTCGCCCCATCCACACTGCAGCTCTGGATGAGGCAGCGCGTAAAGATGCACCGTTCAAAAGTCCCCGTTGGGCCGAATGAGGTGTGTTGAGAAGTGAATTTGCAACTCTCCCACACGCAATCTTCATATCGTGCATTGAATCCAAAGCGGCAATGCTTGAAGCGGCAGTTGACGAAGCTTATACGACGCAACACCGTATTTTGAATGATCAGTTCGTCGAAATCGACGTTTTCAAATACGCTGCCTTCCGCAGGTGTGGAGCTGGCGTTCCATCGCTCCCTGTTGATGCTGACTCTTGTTCGGCGGATTGACATATGTTTCTAGGTTGAAAGTCAGTCCCAGGAAAGTGATGCACGCATGCGGTTTGCCATCGTCTTTGTGGGAGCGGGCTTGCCGCGATGGCGGCGGCGTCAGATACGGCGTTCATCGCGGCCAAGGCTGCTCCTACAAGTGGCATCGTTTTTGCTGTTGCTAAAACGATGCCCAAGGAATGGTTTGCAGTGGAAGATCAGATTCTTGCGCAGGCTCGTATTCGATCAAGAAGGCAGGGTCATCTTTGCCAAGGGTTTCCCACCAGTTGGTGTCCGGGTTGACAAGCTGCACGATTCTGAGTTTATACCGACCTGGCGAAACCCGGAAACCATAGGATTTCGTTTCCTGGTCTGGCAATCGGTAATCATGGAACTGAGCCGCCATGGTGAGGCTGTCATAGTTGACCAAATGGAGATTTCCGGATGAGGTGGAGATCACGGACTGGAATTCACGATGACCCTGCTGCTTGGACATTCCTGCCCGCACTGCGATGACCCAATCCGTCTCAAAGCCGGATCCCCAGGCAATGATCGACTCTTTCTTTGCTTGTGCGATCAAATGCTTGCGCAAGCGATCGTTTTCATCCCAATTTCCCACGAAGCCCTCGTAACGTGCTGTATCTATGATGGCAAGATGAGAGCCATCTCCACCGACATGAATAATTTTCGATGCCTGCTCTGCGTTGGATGTGGTGATCATGGTCATCAGACCAAACAGGCCTGCCATTGATTTCTTGATGATTGACATGGGTTTCACCATATACCAGATGCAGGTTTTTGAATTCTGGTTTTCAAGAATTCAAAATACTTTGAATCTTCGGCGCTGAAGATCTCCTTTCCTTCCAGCATGTACGCGCGGCCAAGGTGCTCTGCCGCCGCCTGGTGATTGTTTTTCTCGAACTGGCATTGGCCGAGACGCAGGTGAAGAAACGGGTTTCCAAATCCCTGTGGGCAGGTGAGCGCATATTCAAAAGCTTCTGCTCCTGATGTGAAGTGGCCCGAAAGAAAGCAAGCGTCGCCAATAGCCGCCAAAAGCCACGTGCTTGCTTCCCAGTCGTTCTGGGGCGTTGGTACAAGCTGCCAGGCTTCGTCGTATTTTGCAATGGCAGCCTTGTAAGCACCGGCTTTAGCCAGCGCTTCGCCCTCCGCGGACAGTTTTTGAATCTCGGCGTGCAACGACGCGGGTAGCTGAATGGGCATGGTGGGTATCCTGCGCCTGAGTTGATGCTTTCTCTGCTCTCATGCCACTGGATATGTCCCTGGCTTGAAGATCCTCTTGTCCACCCGCCCGATCTGTGTATGCCCGCAGAAGGCCATGGTCAGGTCGAGTTCCTTGTGGATGATTTCCAGCGCCTTGGTCACGCCGGCTTCGCCCGCGGCGCCCAGGCCCCACAGGAAGGCGCGGCCGATGTAGGTGCCGCGCGCGCCCAGCGCCCAGGCTTTCAGCACGTCCTGGCCGCTGCGAATGCCGCCGTCCATGTGCACCTCGATCTGGTTTCCCACGGCGTCGACGATGGACGGCAGGGCGGCGATGGCCGACGGCGCGCCGTCCAGCTGGCGGCCGCCGTGGTTGCTGACGATCAGCGCGTCGGCACCGCTGTCGACGGCCAGGCGCGCGTCTTCCGGCTCCATGATGCCCTTGAGGATGATCTTGCCGCCCCAGCGCTTCTTGATCCATTCCACATCACCCCAGTTCAGGCGCGGGTCGAACTGGTCGGCCGTCCAGGCGCCCAGGTTGCTCATGTCGGTCACGCCCTTGACATGGCCGTGGATGTTGCCGAACTTGCGGCGCGGCGTGCCCGCCATGCCCATGATCCATCGTGGCTTGGTGGCCAGGTTGATCAGGTTGGCGATGGTGGGCTTGGGCGGGGTCGAGAGGCCGTTCTTGATGTCCTTGTGGCGCTGGCCCAGGATTTGCAAATCCAGCGTGATGACCAGCGCGCCGCAGCCGGCGGCCTTGGCGCGGTCGATCAGGCGCTCGATGAAATCACGGTCGCGCATCACGTAGAGCTGGAACCAGAAGCCCTTGCCAGCATGTTCGGCCACGTCCTCGATGGAGCAGATGCTCATGGTCGAAAGGCAGAAGGGCACGCCGAAAGCCTTGGCCGCGCGCGCGGCGGCGATCTCGCCGTCGGCGTGCTGCATACCGGTCAGGCCCGTGGGGGCCAGGGCGACGGGCATGCTCACCGGCTCGCCGATCATGGTGGCAGCGGTGCTGCGGCCTTCCATGTTGATGGCCACGCGCTGCTTGAACAGGATCTTCTGGAAATCCTCCTGATTCGCGCGGTAGGTGCTTTCGGTCCAGCTGCCGGAGTCGGCGTAGTCGTAGAACATGCGGGGCACGCGGCGCCTGGCCAGCAGGCGCAGGTCTTCGATGCAGGTGATCTTGCTCAGGTCGGTCATGGGGCTCTCCGTTGAGGGGCTGTTTTTGTATCCATTCTTCGCACGACACGCGTGTCTTCCGGTCTTGGGCCTTGCGGGCCATTTGATTCGGGCAATCGCTTTCCGTGATGCGTTTGAAGACAGTCTCTTACACGCATGCTAGCCGACACGCGGCAGAATGCTGGCCGGGCCGCGGCCCCCGCACTCATGGACAGTCTCTGGCAATTCGTTACCCAATATGGCTACTGGGCGGTGGTGCTCGGTGGTCTGGTCGAGGGAGAAACCCTGCTCATTCTGGCCGGCTTCGCGGCGCGGCTGGGGCATCTGGAGCTGCCGGCGGTGATGGCGGTGGGCGCCTTCATGGGCGCGCTCAGCGACATTCTGCTGTTCAGCCTGGGGCGCTGGCGCGGCAAGCAGGTGCTGGCGCGCTGGCCGCGCGTGCTGCGCTACCGCCGCCGCTTCAACCGGCTGGTGGCGCGCTGGGGCATGCTGGTGGTGATTGGCATGCGCTTCATGTATGGCATGCGCTGGGCCGGGCCGATTCTGGTGGGCATGTCGAACATGTCATGGCCGCGTTTTCTGGCGTTCAACCTGGTCGGCGCGGCGCTGTGGGGCTTTCTGGCCGCGGGCGCGGGCTGGATGTTCGGCGCCGCCGCGCAGGCGGTGCTGGCGGATGCGCACGAGGTGCAGGGCTGGGTGCTGGGCGCGTTGGTGGTGCTGGCGTTGGCGCTGGCTGGTTGGCGCGGATGGCGTGCGCGCCAGCGGCGCGAGCGCGATGCGCGAGCCGTCAGTGCGCCTGGAGCGCTGGAGCCGATCGCGCTGCCGGCTCGTCCGGCGGGCCCGCTGCCGGATCAGTAATTCCATTTCCACTTCAAGACGTCAATCACCGTCATCCCGGCGAAGGTCGGGATCCATGTTTCCCCGCACACGCTGTCTGGGGACAGCCTCTCAGATGACGCGCGGAACGCATCCACTGTGTGGGAGCGGGCTTGCCCGCGATCAAGCGTGGGTTGCGACGAGGCGCCGCATCGCGGGCAAGCCCGCTTCCACAATACTGGCTGAGACTTGTTGCTGATCAAGCAGAAACAATAGCTGTCAGCGCTTGCTCATAAAGGGTTTCAAGGTATTTTTTGATTGAAACCAATACAGGGCAAGCGCTAGCAGCTATCAATTGAATACTTCGGCCCGTGCAACCACTCACGTGCGGCTGACCTCGCGCAGCGTCACGAACTCTTCCGCGCTGGTGGGGTGGATGCCGATGGTGGCGTCGAACTGCGCCTTGGTGGCGCCGCACTTCAGCGCCACGGCAAAGCCCTGCACGATCTCGCCCGCGTCGGCGCCCACCATGTGCAGGCCCACCACGCGGTCGCTGCCGGCGTCCACGATCAGCTTGACCAGCGTGCGCTCGCCACTGCCCGACAGCGTGTGCTTGAGCGGCTTGAAGTCGCTGCGGAACACCCGGATGGCGCCGAATTTCTCGCGCGCCTGCGCCTCGGTCAGCCCCACGGTGCCGATGGGCGGGTGCGTGAACACGGCGGTGGGGATGTTGTCGTAATCCATGCGGCGCGCAGCCTTGCCGGGCGCGGGGCCGAACAGGTGATCGACCAGCGCCATGGCCTCGGCCAGTGCCACGGGGGTCAGCTCCATGCGGCCCACCACGTCGCCCAGCGCGAAGATGCCGGGCACGCTGGTGGCGAAGTGCTCGTCCACCACGATGCTGCCGTTGTCGGCCTGCTGCACGCCCACGTCGGCCAGGCCCAGGCCTTCGACATTCGGCTTGCGGCCGGTGGCGTACAGCACCACGTCGGCGTCGAGCACGCTGCCGTTGCTCAGCACCACGCGGCGGGTGTCGCCACTGCCGGCTTCGATGCGGGCCACGTCGCAGCCCACGCGCACGTCGACGCCGTGCTTGCGCATCTCGTCGGCGGTGAAGGCGCGCACCTCGTCGTCGAAGCCACGCAGGATCTGCTCGCCGCGGTACAGCAGCGTGGTCTGCGCGCCCAGGCCGTGGAAGATGCTGGCCATCTCGCAGCCGATGTAGCCGCCGCCCACCACCACCAGGCGTTGCGGGAACACCGGCAAGTCGAACATGTCGTCGGACGTGGCGGCCAGCTCGCGCCCTTCGATGGCGGGCACGAAGGGCGTGCCGCCGGTGGCGATGAGGATGTGGCGCGCCGTGTGGCGCGTGGCTTGGCCGTCCTCGCCCGTTATCTCCACGGTGTGTGCGTCGACGATGCGGCCGCGGCCCTGCAGGCGCCGCACGCCGGCGTTGGTCATCAGGCCGTCGTAGATGCCGTTCAGGCGGCTGATCTCCTGGGCGCGGTTGGCCTTCAGCATCTGCCAGTCCAGCGCCGGCGCGTGCACCATCTGCCAGCCGTAGCCGCGCGCCTCGACGAAGGCCTCGGCGTAGTGCGCGCCGTAGCTGTAGAGCTTCTTGGGGATGCAGCCGACGTTGACGCAGGTGCCGCCCATGCGGCCGCTTTCGGCCATGCCCACGCGCACGCCGCGCGTGGCCGCCATGCGCGCGGCGCGCACGCCGCCCGAGCCGCCGCCGATGACGAAGAGGTCGAAGTCGTGGGAAGAAGTGTTCATGGTGGTGGCGCCATCGTGCAGCGCGGCTGCGGCTATCGAATGGTGTTTGCTGTGTTTGCCCGAGCGGATGCGGACAAGGGCGCGCAGCGACCGCCGGGCGCACGGGCCATTATGGGCCGGCGGGAAAGCAGCAGGCGCTTCTTATCCCGCCAGCGCTGCTTTCACCGCCGCGCTCACGGCGCTCATGTCGGCCTTGCCGGCCAGGCGCTGCTTCACGGCGCCCATCACCTTGCCCATGTCGCCGGGGCCGCTGGCGCCCAGCTCGGTCACGATGGCCTTCACCTCGGTGGCGATTTCGTCGGCCGACAGGCGCGCGGGCAGGTAGACCTGCAGCACGGTCATCTCGGCGGCCTCCTTGTCGGCCAGGTCCTGACGGCCGGCCTGGGTGAAGGCGGCGATGCTGTCCTTGCGCTGCTTGATCAGCTTGTCGACGATGGCGATGACGGCGGTGTCGTCCAGTTCGATGCGCTCGTCCACTTCCTTTTGCTTCATCGCCGCCTGCAGCAGGCGGATGGTGCCCAGGCGCTCGCTGTCCTTGGCGCGCATGGCGGCTTTCATGTCTTCGGTGATTTGGTCTTTCAGGCTCATGTCTTTTCCTTGCAGAAACAAAAAAAGCTCGCTGAGCGTCCCCGGCGAGCTTTTGGGTGCGAGAAGCGGCTGAATCAGTACAGCTTCTTGGGCAGCTGCTGGCTGCGCACGCGCTTGTAGTGGCGCTTGACGGCGGCGGCCTTCTTGCGCTTACGCTCTGCGGTGGGCTTCTCGTAGAACTCGCGGGCGCGCAGGTCGGTCAGCAGGCCCAGCTTTTCAATGGTGCGCTTGAAGCGGCGCAGGGCCACGTCGAACGGTTCGTTTTCTTTGACTCGGATGGTGGTCATTCAAATTTCAGTATGTACGCGGCCAGCGGGTGTGAAGTAGATCAGGCTTCACGCCATACGCCGCAAGTGTTGCCCCGCACATTCGAACTAGTATGGCCGGCGGGGCGTTTGCCAGCAAACCAAGAATTATAACCCCCCTGAGGCGCTTTCGCGCCATCCCCCCAGGGGGACGACGCCAGTGGCCGGGCCAAGCTCGCTCCACGGCGTCCTCGCATGGCCTGCTCCGCGGCCCTTTTTGCGGCCTGCTGCGCGGCCTCTTATTGAGAGTTTCGTCATTCAGGACAAGCCTATGTAGTAATGCCTTCACCTCATCCCGTCATTGCGGCGAAGGCCGCAATCCATGGGGCGTCACCTTGACACGGCATTCACCCGCGGACACCGTGTGGATTGCGGCCTTCGCCGCAATGACGAGGGAATGTGAGGGGGTTCTGGTGGCTCGTGCTGTCGTGATTTTTGAAAACGTCAATAGGGGGTGGTGGGCGTGCCGGTGTGGCGTGCAACCAACGCTTTGGCGCAGACGGCGGCGCTGGCCCAGGCCCACTGGAAGTTGTAGCCGCCCAGCCAGCCGGTCACGTCGACCACCTCGCCGATGAAGTACAGGCCGGGCTGGCGACGAGCCTCCATCGTCTGCGACGACAGTTCGCGCGTGTCGACGCCGCCCACGGTGACTTCGGCTTTCTTGTAGCCCTCGGTGCCGGTGGGCGTGAGCGGCCAGCGCTTGAGCCGCTCGGCCAGCAGGGTGAGTGCCTTGTCGCTGGCTTCGTTGACGGGGCGCTGCCAGGTGGCGTCTTGCGCCACCCAGGCCTCGGCCAGGCGCTGCGGCAGCCAGGCGGCGAGTTCGTTCACGATCAGCTTGCGCGAGCGTGCCTTGGCGGCCAGCAGCTCGGCGGCCACGTCCACCTCGGGCGCCAGGTCGATGACGATGGGCGTGCCCGGGCGCCAATAGCTGGAGATCTGCAGCACCGCGGGGCCGGAGAGGCCGCGGTGGGTGAACAGCAGGTCTTCGTGGAACGTCATGCGCTGCTTCTTGTCGCCGGTGCTGATGAGCACGGGCAGCGACAGGCCGGCGAGTTGGGCGTAGGGCGCCCAGGCCGCGCCGTCGAAGGTGAGCGGCACCAGGCCGGGGCGCGTGTCGGTCACCTTCAGGCCGAACTGGCGCGCAATGTCGAAGCCGAAGCCGCTGGCGCCGATCTTGGGGATCGACAGGGCGCCGGTGGCGATG
The DNA here is from genome assembly GCA_030538085.1 of Pseudomonadota bacterium. Lineage (GTDB taxonomy): Bacteria > Pseudomonadota > Gammaproteobacteria > Burkholderiales > Burkholderiaceae_C > Ottowia. The sequence continues at coordinate 8,077 of JAUNUR010000094.1, forward strand.
ACGAGCGACGGCGTTTCGATGGTGCCGCGGTCGCTATCGATGAAGTAGCTGCCCGCGCTTGCTCCATCGGCGCTGGGGGTCCCTTTGGCCTGAAACCGAACGCCCTGCACGCGGCACGGCTGCCAGTGCTCCACCAGGCCGCCGTACGCGGTCGCCGCAGCGCATTCGGCCAGCAGCAACTCGATCAGGTCTTCGGCCGAGCGGTCGCAGAACAGCTGGCCCTTGTGCTTCTCGTGCCAGGGCACACCGTGTTTGTCGAGCAGGGCGATGAAGTGCTGCGGCGTGAAGCGCGCCAGCGCCGAGCGGCAGAAGTGCGGGTTGGCGCTGATGAAATGCTTGTGCGGCGCGGCGGGGTCAAGATCGCGGTTGGTGAAGTTGGCGCGCCCGCCGCCCGAGATGCGCACCTTCTCGGCCACGCGCTCGCTATGGTCTATCAGCAGTACCTTGAGGCCGCGTTGCCCCGCCTGCGCGGCGCAGAACAGGCCGGCGGCGCCGGCGCCCAGGATGACGGCGTCGAAGCGGTGGTGGGGCATGGGGCGATGGTAGTGACGCCGCCGGGCGTTCAGCCGGACGCTTCAAAAAGAGGAGCTGTTCGCGCAAGTAACGCCAATATTTCAAATGAAATCGGCTTGAAACCCTTGTGGGTCAAGCGCGACCAGCTATCAATAAGGGAATTTCTCAGGCCGCGGCCAGCGCTGCATCCTGCAAGGCCGCGCGCACGCCCAGCACCACGTCGCCCACCACCATGATGGCCGGGCTGCCCAGGCCGCAGGCGGCCAGGCTGTCGGGCAAATCGCCCAGGGTGGTGAGGCACTGGCGCTGCGCCGGCAGGGTGGCGCGCTGGATCACGGCCACCGGCGTGGAGGCGGGCAGCGCGGCCAGCAGCCCGGCCTGAATGCGCGCGGCGCTGCTGATGCCCATGTAGATGACCAGCGTCAGGTGCAGGTCGCGCGCGCTTTCGGCCAGCCGCGCCCAGTCCAGGCCGGGGCCGTCTTTTTGCGGGTGGCCGGTGACGAAGACCACGCCGTGCGCGCGGTCGCGGTGGGTGAGCGGCGCGCCCAGGCTGGTCAGCGCCGCCAGGCCGGAGGTGATGCCGTTGATGACCACCGGCTCGATGCCCGCGCGGCGCAGGCTTTCCACCTCTTCGCCGCCACGGCCGAAGATGAACGGGTCGCCCCCCTTCAGGCGCACCACGTTCTCGCCGGCGCGGGCGGCCTCCAGCATCAACTGCTCGATGGTGGCTTGCGGCGTGCTCTTGCAGCCGCCGCGCTTGCCCACGTAGGTGATGCGCGTGTCGGGCCGCGCATGGGCCAGCACGCCTTCGCCGACCAGGTCGTCGACCAGGATCACGCTGGCCTCGGCAATGGCGCGCACGGCTTTCAGGGTCAGCAGTTCGGGATCGCCCGGGCCGGCGCCCACCAGGGTGACGCGGCCAAGGGGTGTGGAGTTGGAATCGCTCATGCGGCCAGTTGCTGCGGACAGAAGGGGAGAGGGTTCTCGGTTGCGATGGACTCGCAGGCGCGCGCGATGTGCTCGGCCTGGCAAGCGATGGGCTCGGGCGGCGGGGTGCGGCCCGCCATCACGTCGCGGATGTAGTCGGCGGTGGCGGCGGCGCTGGTGGTGTCGGGCAGCGCGGGCAGCGTGCGCAACGGGCCGGACTGCGCCTCTTGCACGAGCCGCGCGACGCCGTTCGTGAAGACGTCCATGCGCGGCGTGCGACGGGCGTCGGCCACGGGTTCGCCCTCGGTGCCGCGCAGCAGCATCGCGGGCGTGCGCGTCAGCTGGAAGGTGGCGCCCATGGATTCGGCGTATTCGGGGTGGGTGTAGCTGGCCACCACCAGGGCGGGGCCGTCCACCGGGTTCATCAGCTTGACCAGCGCGTGCGCCGGGTTGCGCAGGCCGATGGCGCGGCGCACGTCCAGCAGGCGCTTCAGGCCTGGGTGCAGCCGCTCGGTGGCAACGAAGTGCACGCGGCCGTTGTCGATGCGCTCGTGCGGGGCGCTGGGGTGGACGCCCAGCGCGGCCAGCACGGCCTGGGTGCCGACGCGGGTGTCCTCGGTGGGCGTGCCGTGCACCAGCACCGGCAGGCCTTCGCGCGCCAGCAGCAGCGCCAGCAGGGCCGTGAGCCCCGGCAGCTTGCGCGCGCCGTTGTAGCTGGGCAGCACGACCACCGGGCGGTCGCTGGCGGGCAGCTTGGTCAGGCGCCGGTTCAGCGCATCCAGAAAACCGGCCATTTCATCCGGGGTTTCGCCCTTGATGCGCATGGCGACGCAGAAGGCGCCGATCTCGAAATCGGAGCAGTGCCCGTCCAGTACCCGGCACAGCAGGTCGGCGGCCTGTTCGCGCGACAAGGCCCGCGCGCCTTGCGCGCCGCGTCCGATTTCCTTGATGTAGGGGCTGATTCCCATGGGCGGCATTGTGGTCTGGCAGCGGATGGTGCTCAATTGACAGGTGTCAAGGATAAGACAGTTGCAGTGCCCCGCGCATCACAGCCCCAGGCTTTGCAGCAGGCGCGCGATCTGGCCCGGCTGCGGCAGCACCGGCCCGGCAAAGCGCACCGCGCCATCGCTTGCGCCGATCACCAGGGTGGGAAAGGTTTCCACGTCCAGATCGCCCAGCGCGTCGGCTTCGTCCTCGATGTCGAGCCAGCGGAACGTCAGGCGTGGGTGCGCGTCGGCGGTTTGTTCGAAGCCGGGGCGGAACTCGCCGCAGGTGCGGCACCAGGCGGCGCACAGGCAGATGACGGCGCCATCGGCTGGTGTGGCGGCCAGGGTGTGCGCCAGCAGGGCACGCAGGTCGGGGTCGGTCGGGACGAAGCTCATCACGAGGGCGAAATTCGCGCGATTGATTGTCCCACTCGCTTGGCGCAAAGCGCGGGATGAGGCAGCATGGCATGGGCGCGCACCGGGAAAACGCCAGAAGCACACGGGATCATCCTAGAAACGGCAGTTAACCGCTCGCTATCCTTGGACAACTGGCATGAGCACTGACTTTCACGGCTTCGATCACATTCACCTGTTGGGTGAGCGCGCTATGCACCCGATCGCACCGCG